>NZ_CP046622.1:3447812-3761250 GCF_009755665.1 Variovorax paradoxus | reverse complement strand
GGACTTTCAATACCAGAGCGTCTACCAGAACGGCCTGGACATCCTCGACAACGACTGGAAGCCCTCGCCCGACGAAACCGGCAAGGACGTGGATGGCATTCCGGCCGCGTCCGTCGTGATCTATCGCTACTACGACAGCGGCTCCGAACTGCTCGGCGACGGCAAGGCGCGCGACGTGAAGATCTATGCCCAGGGCCTGAGCAAGCTGATCCTGCGCGTGCGCGACCTGGTCGCGCTGCGCGAGGGCGCCGCTTTCTCGGCGGCGGACTTTCGCTGCTACCTGGTCGCGCATTCGATGGGCGGGCTGGTCGTGCGGGCCTTTCTGCAGAACCCCACGCTCGGCGACGCGGCCGCGCGCGCCTGTGTCGACAAGGTGTTCACCTATGCCACGCCGCACAACGGCATCGACCTGGGCGGCGTCAACGTGCCGGGCTGGCTCACGGCAAACGAGATGAACACCTTCAACCGCGAGAAGATGTCGGAATTCCTGGACACGGCGCCGGTCGACGGCCGCATGGACTTCCTGCCCGCGGCGGCCTTTCCGGCCGACCGCTTCTTCTGCATGGTCGGCTCCAACCGCGGCGACTACGAAGCGGCCAAGGGCCTGTCGCGCATGTTCGCAGGCCACGGCAGCGATGGGCTTGTGCGCATCGAGAACGCCTCGCTCTGGTCCATCGACGAGGCAAAGCGCAGCAAGCCCGTGGCCACCGCCTACGCCTTCCGGTCGCACTCGGGCTACTTCGGCATCGTCAATTCCGAGGAGGCGTACCAGAACCTCGTGCGCTTTTTGTTCGGCGACGTGCGCGTCGATCTCTGGTTCGACGTCGACGGCGTGACGTTGCCGCCCGACCTGCCCAAGGACGCCGATGTCGATGCGCTCTACCAGGTCGAACTGCTCGCCGCCCCGCGCGGCAAGCGCTGGTACCTGAGCCGGCGCGTGGCCGAAGAAGATTCACCCGCCTGCCGCACGCACAAGGAACTCACCGACCCGGCCAGGCCCGAGCGCCGCTCGATCTACCTGTCGACCGTGTTCCTGGCCAACAAGGCGCGCGTGAAGCAGGACCGGCCGACGCTGGCCTACGCGATGACGCTCGGTGTGCGCGTGCCCGACTACCAGGTCAACAAGAAGTTCTGGCTCGACGGTCACTACGAGGGTAGCTCGCTGTTCCGCGACACGCTGGTTATCGAGCTTGCGCCGCCCCAGGCGGACGACCCGGCGCAGAACTGGAATATCAAATACGGCTGGCAGACCGACACCGCGGGCAAGGCCTCGCTGCCGATGAGTTCGACGCAGCTGGCCAACGGCAAGCAGCAGTGCATCGTGCCGCTTTCGAGCCTGGGCGCGGCAGCGGCGGCACCGGGCATCAGCGGCAAGGTGCGGCTCGAAGTCAGCGCCTGGAACTGAGGCGGCCGGCGGGTGGCGGGTGGCGGGGCATAC
Source organism: Variovorax paradoxus (assembly GCF_009755665.1). NCBI lineage: Bacteria > Pseudomonadati > Pseudomonadota > Betaproteobacteria > Burkholderiales > Comamonadaceae > Variovorax > Variovorax paradoxus. The sequence continues at coordinate 3,759,812 of NZ_CP046622.1, read as the reverse complement.
TCGGCGCGGCCCCGAGTCCTTGCCTGCTTTCCACTTCCATGAAAACTGCCGTTCTCGTCATCGACATGCAACGCGGCCTCTTCGACGACCCGCCGCGCCCCCACGAAGCCGAACAGGTGATCCAGCGCATCAATGCGCTGACAGAGCGCGCACGCGCGGCCGGCGTGCCGGTGGCCTTCATCCAGCACGAGAACGAGATCGACCTGGAGTTCGACTCCGAGCGCTGGCAACTTGCCGACGCACTGCACGTGGATGCAAGCGACACGAAGATCCGCAAGAACACGGCCGACTCGTTCCTGCGCACGCCCCTCGAAGCGTGGCTGACGGGGCATGCGGTGCAGCGCGTGGTGATCTGCGGCTATTCGTCGGAGTTCTGCGTGGACACCGCCGTGCGGCGCGCCGCCGCGCTGGGCTACGAGGTCATGCTGGCGGCCGATGCGCACACCTCGCACGACAAGCCGCATGCCACGGGCGCCTTCATTCGCGCACACCACAACGCCACGCTATCGGACATCACCAGCTTCGGCGTGCGCATCGGCGCGGTGGACAGCGCCCAGATCGCGTTCGGCCATTGAACTGAAAGCTCTAGGACATGCGGCCGGTGGCAAGGGCATGCGCCCAGTCCGGCCGCCCGTTCTTCAGCGCCAGCGCCGCCATGGCCGTGTGGTCGTAGGGCACCGCAATCAGCCGGGAGGCCCATCCGCTTTCGTGGCGCTCCACGATGGCATAGCGCGCGTTCGGCGAGCCGGTTTCCACGGCGTGCGGGTACGGATGAATGTCGTCGTAGGCCGGCAGGCCCACGCTGCCTGGATTGACGATCAGCTGCCCGCCGGATGCATGCGCCACGCGCGGCACATGCGTATGCCCGCAAGCGATCAGCTGTGCATCGACCTGGCCGAGGCGCGCATCGATTTCCGCTTGGGTCGCAGCGCGGAATACTGAGGGCTCCACTGTCTCCAGGAAGTATTCGAGGTCGCTGGAAGGCGTACCGTGGCAGAGCAAAACTTCCGGACTGAAGCGCAGGGTGTGCCCGAGCGACGCGATCCACTCGAACTCCTTGGCGCCGAGCCGGGCATGCGCGAACGCATCGGACGGGCCGCGCTTTTCCGCGGGCGTTGTGAGAAGCTGGCGTTCATGGTTGCCCGCAAGATGAACCCAGCCCTGCGCCATCAGGAACTGCGCGGTCTCCAGCGGCATCAGTGGGCCGGAGAGGCTGTCGCCCAGGTTGACGATGACATCTGCGCCGCGGCGGGCAATGTCTTCGACCACGGCTTCGAGTGCGGGGAGGTTGCCGTGGATGTCGGAGAGGAGGGCTATGCGCATTGGTGGGTCTGTCTTTGTGGCGGGTGATCTTAGCCCTGCGTTTGTGGGCCATTGTTCCAAGGCGGGTGCACAGGCCAGCGGGTGCGCACCCCGAACAACGCCAATCAATCCGCCCCAGACCGCCAGACCCGCGCCAGCGCACTGAGCTTCCCGCGAAACCCCAGCCGATCGTTAGATAGCGCATCGATGAAATCAGACAGGCGCTGCGACTTCACCATCGTGTAGATCGTGAGCCAGGTCGTGAAGACGAACACCACGCCGAACCAGATCGCCTTGCGCCACAGCGGCGCGTCGGCCTCGGCTAGCAGGTTCATGCCCAGAAAGCCCGTGGTGACGGTGCCGATCAGGCCGAACAGCGTGACCACCGTAAGCCGCACCACGGTGCTGGCCTGCCGCCGCAGGCTGTCTGCATCGAGGTAGGTGTTCATGTCAGCAATGCGCGACTTGACCTCGTCGTAGAGCGGGTCGAGCCCGAGGTGCGTGGTGCACATGTGCGAGAGCGCGCGCACCTGCGCCTGTTCGGAAATCTCGTGAAACCAATAGCGGTGGGTAAAGCGCAGAAAGCGTTCGAAGCTCGAGCGGATGGCGCGCTTGAACTGCTTCACGCTCGGCGTGCTGCGAATGTCGAGCCGCTTGAGCGCCTCCACAAGCTGGTCCGAGAACATCAGCAGCGATGCCTTCTGAAAATGCGCGATGAGAAACAGCAGGAAGTGCTGGTGCCTGAACTGCGCAAGCACGCCGCGGTCGCGGCAGCAGAAGAACTCGGAGCGCGCATCGCCCACCACGATCAGCGCGTGGCCGTTGCACAGGTAGCGCGTGTTGGGCGCCGCGCCGGCATCGACCCAGAAGCGGTCGTAGCAGTACTTGTGCTCGAAGTCTGCAAGGTGCTGTTCCGCATAGGGCAGGTGGGCATCGCGGGCCGCATCGGCTTCGGCGGCGCCGGTGACCAGGCCTAGCCGGATGAAGTCGTTGCGCGAGAGGCGCTTCGGATCGTCGAGCGAAAGGTATGCCATCACCGGCATGCGGTAGTACTCGATCTGCCGGTAGCGCAGCACGCCGGGGTCGTCGGAATGGTCGCTCACCAGCGGCTGCATCAGGTAGGCCCAGTGGGCCGAAATGCGTGGCGCGCGATGCTCGGCCACGTGCGAGAGAAATGCGTCGCGCTGCTGCGCATCCGATCGCGCGAGCACGCTGCCGTCGGCGGCCAGCCACTCGACGCTGGCCATGCAATGCAGCGCGCCGCCATCGGCGCTCCAGCCGGCTGGGTAGGCGCGGCCGAAGCGGTAGAGCAGGTCTTGCGCTTGCGCAAGGCTCAGGTTGTCCGCGCCGACTTCCAGGTTGAGCAGCACCACGTCGATGTCGAAGAAGAAATACAAGTCGCAGTGCACCACGTCGAGCGTGATGGGCGCGTCGCCGGCCTGCGGCACCATGCGCACGGCCGCAACGTCGCGGCGGCGAAAGATGCGCATTGGCGAATCGCCATCGTTCCCGCCTTCTTCGCCGCCCTTGCCCTTTGAGCGGCCCTCGCCGTACAGGAAGCGCTGCACATAGGGCAGGAAGCTCACGAACTCGTTGTAGTGGCGCTCGTGAAAGCGGCTGCTGTCCCCGGTGTATTCGTCGATCTCCTCGCGCCAGGGCGATGCGTCGCCCATCTCGCGCAGCACGTGCCACGGGCCGTGGTGCGCGGGCTTGGCATCGGGTGCCGGCATCAGCCGCAAGGGCCAGAGCAGGGCTTGCCTGAAATGCTGCACTGCGGGCGCTGAGGATGTATTGGGCATCGCTCCAGTGTAGGCAGGAGGTGCCTACCTAGGGGAATCCCTAGGCTGCTCTGAAACCGGTTTCATATAAGCTGCAAGCATTGCTTTCGAGGCATGCGCACGGCAACGCCCGTGCTCGCAACCATGAACTACCAGTTTCAATTCGACGCCGTCTTCGCTGCCTGGCCGCTGCTGCTCAAGGGCACCTGGATCACGATTCAGCTTTCGCTTTCCGCCACGCTGATCGGCCTGGTGGTCGCCATCTTCTGCGCCTGGGGCAAGACCTCGGGGCCGGGCTGGCTGCGCTTTGTCATCAATGCGTACATCGAGGTCATCCGCAATACGCCGTTCCTGGTGCAGCTGTTCTTTTTCTTCTTCGCGCTGCCTGCCATCGGCCTGCGCTGGTCGCCACAAACGGCCGCGCTGGTGGCCATGGTGGTGAACCTCGGCGCGTATGCGACCGAAATCATCCGCGCGGGCATCGAGTCGATTCCCAAGGGGCAGATCGAGGCGGGCAGGGCGCTCAACCTCAAGCCCTGGGAGATCTTCCGCTTCGTGATCATCAAGCCCGCGCTCAAGGCCATTTACCCGGCGCTCACCAGCCAGTTCATCCTGCTGATGCTGAGTTCGGCCGTGGTGTCGGTCATCTCGGCCGACGACCTGACCTCGGTGGCCGCCAACCTTCAGTCGCAGACCTTCCGCAGCTTCGAGATCTACATCGTGGTGGCTGCCATCTACCTCGCGCTGGCGCTGGCTTTCTCGGCCATGTTCAAGCTGATCTACAAGCGCACGCTCAACTATCCGGACCGCCGGTAATTCGCTGCGGACGGAGCAAGACCCATCATGCGTACCTTCGGTTTTCCCGAGTTCCTGTTCATCCTCGAAGCGGCCAAGTGGACGCTCGCGCTCTCGGCCATTGCATTCGTCGGCGGCGCGATCCTCGGCTTGATCATCGCGCTCATGCGCACGTCCGAGTCGGCGTGGGCACGCGGCGTGTCGACCACCTTCATCCAGATCTTCCAGGGCACGCCGCTGCTGCTGCAGCTCTTTCTGGTGTTCTTCGGTGCGCCGGTGCTGGGGCTCGACATCAACCCGTGGGTTGCCGCAGGCGTGGCGCTCATCCTGAACAGCGCGGCCTTCCTGGGTGAAATCTGGCGCGGCTGCATCGAGGCTGTTCCGCGCGGCCAGTGGGAAGCCGCCCAGGCGCTGAGCCTCAAGTACAGCGCGCGCATGCGCGACGTGGTGCTGCCGCAGGCCTTCAAGATTGCGCTGGCGCCCACCGTGGGCTACCTGGTGCAGATCATCAAGGGCACCTCGCTCGCAGCCATCATCGGCTTCGTGGAGGTGACGCGTGCGGGGCAAATCGTCAACAACGCCACCTTCCAACCGCTCATCGTGTTCTCGGTGGTGGCCGCCATCTACTTTGCGATCTGCTGGCCGCTCTCGTTGCTGGCCGGGCGCATGGAACGCAAGCGCGCACGGGCGCTCGCACGCTGATCCTTCGTTTTTCTCTCTTCTCGTCGCTTCCTTTTCATTTTCAGGAGACACATCCAATGACCCGTACCACCACCCGCCGCGTTGCGCTGGCTGCCCTTGGCCTTGGCGCCGCGCTCACCGTGTTCGCACCCTTCGCCTCGGCCCAATCCGTGGCCGACATCAAGAAGAAGGGCGAGATCACCATTGGCATGCTGGTCGACTTTCCGCCCTATGGCACCACCAATGCGCAGAACCAGCCCGACGGCTATGACGCCGATGTGGCCAAGCTGCTCGCCAAGGAGTGGGGCGTCAAGGCCAACATCGTGCCGGTGACCGGCCCCAACCGCATTCCGTTTTTGCTGACCAACAAGGTCGACCTGCTGGTCGCCTCGCTGGCCATCACGCCCGAGCGCGCCAAGCAGGTGCAGTTCTCACAGCCCTACGCGGCCGCCACCATCGTGCTGTACGGCGCCACCAAGACCCCCATCAAGGCCGCAGCCGACCTGAAGGGCTTGCGCGTGGGCGTGGCCCGCGCTTCGACGCAAGACGTGGCCGTGACCAAGGCCGCGCCCGAAGGCACCGAAATCCGCCGCTTCGACGACGACGCATCGGCCATGCAGGCACTGATCTCGGGCCAGGTCGATGCCATCGGCTGCTCGGTGACCGTGGCGGCGCAAATCGCCAAGCGCGTGCCTGCCGGCAGCTACGAAAACAAGTTCACGCTGGTGCAGCAATCGATGGGCATCGCGATGCGCCCGGGCCAGGAAGAGCTGCACAAGGCGGTCAACGAATTCGTTGCCAAGAACACCGCCAATGGCGAGCTCAACAAGCTCTACCAGAAGTGGCTGCAGGCCGACCTGCCGAAGATGCAGTGAACCGCAAGGGCTGAAGAAGAAAAGGGAATCCTGGCATGACGACGGAATCGATCATCCGCATGGAAGCGGTCAACAAGTGGTACGGTGAATTCCAGGTGTTGACCGGCATCGACCTGTCGGTGCGCCAGGGTGAACGCATCGTGATCTGCGGGCCTTCGGGCTCGGGCAAGTCGACGCTCATCCGCTGCATCAACCGGCTCGAAACCGTGCAGAAGGGCCGCATCGTGGTCGATGGCATCGACCTCACGGCCGGCGGCAAGAACGTGGATGCGGTGCGTGCCGAAGTGGGCATGGTGTTTCAGCAGTTCAACCTGTTTCCGCACCTCACCATTCTGGAAAACTGCACGCTCGCGCCCATGCGCTCGCGCGGCATGAGCAAGGCGCAGGCGGAAGAGGTGGCCATGAAGTACCTCACGCGCGTGCGCATTCCGGAGCAGGCCAACAAGTATCCGAGCCAGCTCTCCGGCGGGCAGCAGCAGCGCGTGGCCATTGCGCGCGCGCTGTGCATGACGCCCAAGATCATGCTGTTCGACGAGCCCACCTCGGCGCTCGATCCCGAGATGGTCAAGGAAGTGCTCGACACCATGATCGGCCTGGCCGAAGACGGCATGACCATGCTGTGCGTGACGCACGAAATGGGCTTTGCCCGCAGCGTGGCCGACCGGGTGATCTTCATGGCCGAAGGCAAGATCGTCGAGCAGGCGCCGCCGCAAGAATTCTTCGGCAATCCGCAGAACGAAAAAACGCGCCAGTTCCTCGGCCAGATCCTGAGCTCGCACCAAGCCCACTGATGTCTTTTCAGGTACTCATTTCTCTGTCGTCCTTCGGTGCGGCCGAGGTGGGCCGGCATGGCCAGCTCTGGTGCTCGCAGCTGGCGCTCGAGGCGGGGGCCGATTCAGTCGAGGTGCGCGGCGAGATGCTGCGCAACCCCGATGCGGAACTGCCTTCGCTAGCAGGGCTTGCCTCTGTGTATTCCAGCCCCGAAGGCCTCTGGGCCGAAGGCGGCTGGCTCGACAGCGCCGCACTGGCACGCGGCATTGCCGCCGCAACGAAGCTGGGCGCCAGGCGGCTCAAGATGTCGATCGGCGACTTTCGTGCGTCGTCTCACGGATCGCTCTGGGGCCTGAAGGTGCAGCTTGCGGAGACGCGAGTCGAACTGCTGATCGAAAACGACCAGACGGTGCGCGCCGGCACGCTGCCCGCGCTGCAGACCTTCTTCGACGTGGCAGACCGGGCCGGCGTCGAACTCGGCATGACCTTCGACATGGGCAACTGGCACTGGCTGGGCGAATGCCCGCTGCAGGCCGCCCAGGCGCTTGCGCATCGCGTGCGCTACGTGCATTGCAAGGGCGCGCAGCGCCTGCCGCACAAGTGGGTGGCCGTGCCGCTGGGCGACTCTGCCGCGCCGTGGCGCGCCGTGCTGCGCGCGCTGCCGGCCGATGTGCCGCATGCCATCGAATACCCTCTGGTGGGTGACGACCTGCTGGCCGTCGCACGCACGCAAATCGATTTCATCCGCTCCGCGCGAGCCTAGAAATACATGACAGAACCGACCGCTTTCGACGTTGCCCTGTTCGGCGAAGCCATGCTGCTGCTGGTGGCCGACCGGCCCGGTCCGCTGGAAAACGCAGAGGCGTTCTACAAGCGCACCGCCGGTGCCGAGACGAACGTGGCCATCGGCCTTTCGCGCCTCGGCCTCAAGGTGGGCTGGGCCAGCCGGCTGGGCACCGACTCGATGGGGCGCTATCTGATTGCGACGATGAAAGCCGAGGGCATCGACTGCTCGCACGTGATCTGCGACCCCGCGCAGCGCACCGGCTTCCAGTTCAAGGGACGGGTCACCGACGGCAGCGATCCGCCGGTCGAATACCACCGCAAGGGCTCGGCCGCGAGCCACATGGGCCCTGCCGATGTCGATGAGGCCTGGCTGCGTTCGGCGCGCCACCTGCATGCCACGGGCGTGTTCCCGGCCATCTCCGACACCAGCCTGGAGGCCGCTCTCAAGACGATGGACGTGATGCGCGCGGCCGGCCGCACCATTTCGTTCGACACCAACCTGCGGCCCACGCTCTGGCCGTCGACCGACACCATGCGCCACTGGATCAACGAACTGGCTTCGCGCGCCGACTGGGTGTTGCCCGGCATCGAAGAGGGTCTGCTGCTCACCGGCCATACCCAGCCCGAAGACGTGGCGCGCTTCTACCGCGAGCGCGGTGCGAAGCTGGTGGTGGTCAAGCTCGGTTCCGAAGGCGCGTACTACGACAGCGAGGTGGCCGGCACCGGCCGCACCGAGGGCTTTCCGGTGAAGGAAGTGGTCGACACCGTGGGCGCGGGCGACGGCTTTGCGGCCGGCGTGGTGAGCGCATTGCTCGAAGGCAAGAGCGTGCCCGAGGCCGTGCGCCGCGGTGCCTGGATCGGTGCACGCGCGGTGCAGGTGCTGGGCGATACCGAAGGCTTGCCGACGCGCGCCGAACTCGAAGAAGCAGGACTCTGACCATGACCACACAAAAGAACGTGCTCGTCTTCAGGGCGCTGCCCCAAGACCAGCTGGCGCGCCTGCAGGCCGCGCACCATGTGGCCGTTGCCGACCCGCGCAAGGAACCCGAGGCCTTTGCCGAGGCCCTGCGCACCGCGAACGGCCTGATCGGCTCGAGCCACACGGTCGATGCGGCGCTGCTCGACGCGGCGCCCCAACTCGAGGTGATCTCGAGCGTGTCGGTCGGTGTCGACAACTATCCGCTGGCGGAGCTGCACAAGCGCGGCATCGTGCTGTGCCATACGCCCGACGTGCTGACCGAGACCGTGGCCGACACGGTGTTCGCGATCCTGATGGCCACGCAGCGCCGCGTAGTCGAGTTGTCGAACCTCGTGCGCGAAGGCCGCTGGACCAAGAACATCGGCGAAGAGTTCTTCGGCACCGATGTGCACGGCAAGACGCTTGGCGTTCTTGGCTTCGGCCGCATCGGCCAGGCCGTGGCACGGCGCGCAGCCCTGGGTTTCGGCATGCCGGTGCTCTATCACTCGCGCCGCCCGGTCGACCTGGCCGCGCAGGCGCCGGAGCTGCAAGGCCGGGCCACGCACACGCCGCTCGACGAACTGCTCGCGCGTTCGGACATCGTTCTGGCGATGCTTCCGCTGACGGATGCGACGCGCGGCATGATCGATGCCGACTTCTTCGCGCGCATGAAGCCGGGGGCGTCTTTCATCAACGGCGGCCGTGGAGCCACCGTGAACGAAGCTGCCTTGCTTCACGCGCTCGACCATGGCACGCTGCGCGCCGCCGGTCTCGACGTGTTTGCGAAAGAACCGCTGCCCGCCGATTCGCCGCTGCGCACGCATCCGCGCGTCACGCCGCTGCCGCACATTGGTTCGGCGACGCATGAGACGCGGCATGCGATGGCTGAGCTGGCAACCACGAACCTGCTGCAGGTGTTGGCCGGCGAGAAGCCGACGGCGCCGTACGACACGGCGGCTGCATGAAGCCGCCCTCGAGGATTTTCTCCCTGCCCTCCCGGGGGAGGGCAGGGGTGGGGGCAAGCGGCGTATCCCTTGCGCTCTCTGCCTGCCCCCATCCCAACCTTCCCCCAGCGGGGGAAGGAGAAAAACCGTGAAGCCCACAGGGCGCGCCACCATCGCCGATGTCGCCGAGGCAGCGGGCGTCTCCAAAGCCACCGTCTCGCGCTTTCTCAACCACCGCGAACGCCTCTTGAGCCGCGACATCGCCGCGCGGGTCGAGGCGGCCATCGCCAAGCTGGCCTACACCCCCAGCCCCATGGCGCAGGCACTGAGCCATGGGCGCTCGCGCCTGATCGGCCTGATCGTGGCGGACATCACCAACCCGTATTCAGTGGCGGTGCTGCGCGGCGCCGAAAAGGCCTGCCAGGACGCGGGCTACCTGGTGATGCTGTTCAACCTGGGCAACGAGAGCGAACGCGAGCGCGAGGCCATCGATGCGCTTGCGGGCTACCAGGTCGACGGTTTCATTCTTAACACGCTGGGGCGTGGCAGCAACGTGGTCGATGCCGTCACGCTGCACGGCAAGCCCGCGGTGCTGGTCGACCGGCGGCACGCCGGCATGCACACCGACTTCGTCTCGCTCGACAACCATTCGGCCATGCGGGACACCTGTGGCCACCTGGTCGAAGGCGGCTACCGCGAACTGCTCTACGTGACCGAGCCGCAGAAGGGCGTGAGTTCGCGGCGTGAACGCACCGCCGCCTTCGGTGCCTGCGTGGCCGCGCACGAGCCGCGCGTGGCAGGCGAGGTGTTCGAAAGCGTCGAGGGAGAAACCGATGCGCTGGACGAAGCCTTGCGTGCCTTGCATCGGCGCGCAAAGCGAGGGCGCCGTGCGGCGGTGGTCGCGGGCAATGCGGTGGTCACGCTTCGTGTCGCCCAGGCCATGGCGCGCCTGGGGTGGCAATTCGGGCAGGAGCTGGGCTTCGTGGGCTTCGACGACCCTGAATGGGCTTCGCTCATCGGCCCCGGCCTGAGCACCGTGGCGCAGCCCACCGACGCCATCGGCCACTGCGCCGCTACGTGCCTGATTGAACGGCTGCAGGGGCTGGACGTGGCGGCTCGCCAGCTGCTTCTGCCGGGGCAACTGGTGGTGCGGGGCTCATCTCAGCCGGCATAGCGGCCGGCACAGCGGCGGAGCGATCCGCAACGCCAAAGAGGCGGCTGAGTTCGAGGCGCTCGGCAATCCAGCGCTCGAAATTCCGTTCGGCCTGCAGCTTGAACTCGTTGCGCGTGTGGTTGCAGATGGCGTGGGCAAGGCGCCGGTGCTTCTGCTTGCGAACGCCGCCCAGCGTCGAGTCGTTCAAGTGCTCGATGGTGGCCGAATCGGGCTTGCTGCGAGGCTCCGCAAAATCCATCGGCAAGCCGCACCAGTGGCAGTTGTTGCCGAAGGAAGAGCGCAGGGCCTGCACGCTCATGGCTGTGGCTGCCCGCTGGATCCGTCAGCCGACTTCGGCAACCAGGTCGATCTCGACGCAGGCGCCCAGCGGCACCTGTGCCACGCCGAACGCGCTGCGCGCATGCGAGCCCTTCTCGGCGCCGAACACTTCGGCAAAAAGCTCGCTGGCGCCGTTGGTCACCAGGTGCTGCTCGGTGAAGGTGCCGACGGAGTTGACCAGGCTCATGACCTTGACGATGCGCGTGATCTTGTTCAGGTCGCCCACGGCCGCGTGCAGCGTGCCCAGCAGGTCGATGGCAATGGCGCGCGCGGCCTGCTTGCCTTCTTCGGTGCTGATGTCGGCGCCGAGCTGGCCGGTCCAGACCTTGCCGTCCTTCTTGGCGATATGGCCCGAGAGGAAAACCAGGTTGCCGGTGCGCACGAAGGGCACATAGGCTGCTGCGGGGGCGGCGACCGGGGGGAGGGTGATGCCGAGGCTGGAAAGCTTGTCGTAAACGCTCATTGGAGATCCTTGTCCGAGGGTTGCGATTGAATTTGCGATTGTGTCTGTGATTGTGACTGCGCCGCTTGCGCCGCCTGCGTGCGCAGCTCTTCGATGGGTTGCACCGTCACGCCCACCTTGAGCGTGTGGCGCGCGCCGCCGTGCAGCACGCCGCGCATGGGCGACACGTCGGAATAGTCGCGTCCGATGGCAAGCGCGACGTAGTCTTCGCCCGGCTGGCGGCCGTTGGTGGGATCGAACTCGGCCCAGCCGCCGGCGCTCTCGGGGCCGTCGCCTTCGCCGGGCAGGTACACAGACACCCAGGCGTGCGAGGCGTCGGCGCCCACCAGCCGCGGCTGGCCGGGCGGCGGCTGCGTGAGCAGGTAGCCGCTCACGTAGCGCGCGGGCAGGCCCATCATGCGAAAGCAGGCAATCATGATGTGGGCGAAATCCTGGCACACGCCCTTGCGCTGCGCGAGCGCCTCGACGGCGGGGGTGCTGATCTCCGTGCTGTCGGCCTCGTAGGCAAAGTCGCGGTACATGCGCTCGGTGAGGTCCATCGCCACGTCGAAGGTCGGCCGCTCGGGCGCGAAGCTTGCGCGCGCATAGGCCGCAAAGTCGTCGTGGCGGGGCACGTAGGGCGAGGGAAAAACGAACTCGGAGGCGAGGTCGAAGGTGGCGTCCTTGCGATATCGGAAACGCTCGCGAACGGCTTCCCAGGGCAGGTCGCGCGCCACAGCTGGCGAAAGCACGGGCGCCGAGGTTTCGACCACGCTTTCGGCGGTGACCACGAGGCTGTCGTGCGTGGCCTCGAGCGCAAAGAAGGCGCGGGTGTTGCCGTACACGTCGGGCAGTTCGTTGCGCTGCGCGGGCTGGGGTTCTATGGCGAGCTTGTGGCTCACCAGCCGCTGCGACGCGGTGGCCAGCGGCTTCAGGTGGGCCAGGTGCTGCGCCGTTTCGACCGGGGGCGAATACTCGTAGCGGGTTTCGTGCGTGACGTGAAGAAGCATGGGGTTCCTGCTGGGGCTACTTCGGCGCGCTGCCGAAATGCGCCGCGTAGATCTTGTCGTAGCTGCCGTCGGCCTTGATGTCGTCCAGGCCCTTGTTGATCCGGGCCAGGAGTTCCGCATTGCCTTTCTTGACCGCAATGCCGTATTGCTCGACCGGGAAGGCCGCATCGCTCACCGTCTTGAAGCCGCCTCCAGGGTTGTTGGCAAGGTAGTGCTCCACCACGCCGTTGTCGGCCACCACGGCTTGCACGCCGCCGGCTTCGAGTTCCTTGAGCGCGAGCGGCGTGGACTCGAAGCGCTTGATGTTGCCGCTCGACTTGCCCTGGAGCTTGCCCACCACCTCGTCGCCCGTGGTGCCGTTCTGCACGCCGACCTTCATGGCCTTGACGTCGTCGAACGTGGCCACCTGCGCATCGCGCCTGACTGCGATGAGTTGCTTGGCTTCGAAGTAGGGCTTCGAAAAATCCATGGTCTGGCGGCGCTCGCCGGTGATGGTAATGGCCGACACCAGCAGGTCGCGGTCGCCCTGGTCGAGCGCGTTGAAGATGCCTTCCCACGGGGTGTTGACGAACTTCACCTCGAACCCCGCCTTGCCCGCGATCGCCTTGACCACATCGATGTCGAAACCGGCGATCTCGCCTTTTTCGTTCTGCGACTCGAACGGGGTGTAGGCGGCATCGGTGCCGACCACCAGCACGCGGGCTGTCGCCGGCGGAGCTGGCGCCGTAGTGGCGGTCACAGGCTCCTGCTTGCCGCAACCGGCCAGCGCAAGAGCAGCAAGTCCGGCGGCGATCCACGTGATGCGGCGGTTGGCAAGCATGCTGCGGCCTCCTTCAAAAAAGGGCGTGTTCAGGCGCCGACCGAACGCAGCGATTCCGACGTGAGCGTGAAATAGCGCGTACCGATGGCGTCGGACACATGGTAGGCCGCCGTCTCGCAGCTGGCGAGAAGCTGGACCAGTGCGGGGTAGTCGGCATCGGCGCCGGCCGCGCAGAGATGCTCGAGCGTCCAGGTCGCGGGATCGGGCAGTTCGTAAGACAGTGCGGTGAGCTTGCCGGGTGCGCTGCCCGCAAGGCGCGCAATGCGCCCGCGCAGTGTTTGCGTGACCCACGCCAGCGAGCGCGGGTTCTCGGCATCGAGCACCAGCAGGTCGACCAGCGTGGCCACATCGCGCCGCTGCTGGTAGCGGGCGTGGAAGGTGATGGTGCTGTCGAACAGCGCCACCATGGCTTCGAAGCCGCTCACCTCGTGCACCGCTCCATTCTCGAAGCCGGCCTCCATCGCGTTCGAAAGAAAGCCCAGCCGCTCGATGTGGCGGCCGATCGACAGCAGGCGCCAGGCGTCGTCGCGTGTCATGCGGTCGGTCTGCGCGCCGGTCATGGCGGCGAGTGCGGTGCTTGCGGATTCGAGGGCGCGCAGCGCGGCGCCGGTGGCAAAGCTGCCTTCGCCGGCCTGCTCGGCAGCGCGCCGCAGAAACTCGGCTTCGGCGCGCACAATCTGGTTCCAGTTGTCCTGCGAGAGCCGCTCGCGCACGGCGGCGGCGGCCTGCCGGATGCAGAGCAGGCTGAAGCCCACGCTTCCGCCGCGCTCCACATCGCCGAGCTCGGCAATCAGCGCGCGCTCGAACACCCGGCGCGATTGCGGCGCGCTGGGCACGCCCGCCGGCACCAGCGCATTGCGCAAGGCCATGCGATGCAGCCAGTCGAGCAGCGGGCGCGAAGACTGGTCTTCGCTTCCCAGGAGGTTGAGCGTGAGGCGCGCGAGCCGCACCGCGTTTTCCGCCCGCTCGGTATAGCGGCCGAGCCAGAACATGTTCTCGGCCGCACGGCTGGTGACCGGCGCACGGTGCCGCGCGAGCGAAGCCGGCGTGGCATGCGGCTGCAGCAGCGTGGTGCGGTCGACTTCGCCGTGCGTTTGCACCCACACGTCGGCGCTGCTGCCGCCGCGCTGCATGGAGGCGATTTGCGCATCGCGGCCCGCAAGCCGTGCCAGCCCGCCGGGCAGCACCCGCCATGACTGCGCGCCGTCGCTCACCGCGAAAACGCGCAGTAGCATCGCGCGCGGCGCAATGTGGCCCGGCCCCAGGTCATTGGCCCAGGTGGGCATCTGCGACAGCGGCAGGTAGCTCTGGATGGTGTGGGCTTCGCCGTCCCGCACGATGCGGCCGGCCCATTCGTCGAGTTGGCGCCGGCTCAGTTCGCTGCCGAGCACCGCGTCGAAGCTGGTCTGCCCGTCGAACCCGGGGTAGGTCGGCTTGATGGCGCACTCGCCCAACTGCGGCAGTACCGCTTCTAGCGCGGCGCGCTCGCCGCACCACCAGGTCGGCAGCGCCGGCAGCTTGAGCTTTTCGCCGATCAGGCGGCGCGCGAGTCCCGGCAAGAAGCCCAGCAGCGCGGGCGATTCGAGAAACGCCGACCCCGGCATGTTGGCCACAAGCACGTTGCCGGCTCGAATGGCCTGCAGCAGGCCCGGCACGCCCAGCGTGGAATCAGGGCGCAGTTCGAGCGGGTCGAGGAACTGGTCGTCCAGCCGCTTGATGAGACCGTGAACCGGGCGCAGGCCCTGCAGTGTCTTGAGGTAGAGCCGCTGGTCGCGCACCGTGAGGTCGCTGCCCTCGACCAGCGTCACGCCGAGATAGCGCGCCAGGTACGCGTGCTCGAAATAGGTTTCGTTGTAGGGGCCTGGGGTGAGCAGCGCAATGTGCGGCGGCACCCCGGCCGGGCACATGCGCTGCAGGCCGTCCATCATGGCGCTGTAGGTGGCGGCCAGGCGCTGCACCTGCAGCGCCTCGAAGGCCTGCGGAAACTGGCGCGTGATGGCAAGCCGGTTTTCGAGCAGATAGCCCAGGCCCGAAGGCGCCTGCGTGCGCTGCGACACCACCCACCAGTTGCCGTCGGGCCCGCGGGCGAGGTCGAAGGCCGCGATGTGCAGCCAGGTGTCGCCCGGCGGCTTCACGCCGTGCAGCGCGCGCAGGTAGCCGGGGTGCCCGCGCACCAGCGCCGGCGGCAGGAGGCCTTCGCTCAGCAGTTGCTGCGGACCGTAGACGTCGGCCATGACGCGGTCGAGCACGCGCACCCGCTGCAGCACGCCGGTTTCGATCTGGTTCCAGCTTTCGGGCGAGACGATCAGCGGGAACAGGTCGAGCGACCACGGGCGCTGCGGACCGTTGGCGTCGGCGTAGACGTTGTAGGTAACGCCGTTGTCGCGGATCTGCCGTTCGAGGTTGACCGCCCGCCGCGGCAGGTCGCCAAACCCGCCTGGGCCGAGCTGCTCAAAGAAAGCGTTCCAGGCCGGCGTGAGGGGCGGCTTCTCGTTGGAGGGCTGCGGTTGCTGAAGAACCTGGGTCTGTGTCTGCGTCTGGAATTGGGCCTGCGACGGATTCGGTGCAAGCGCGGGCCGCTCGGCCGCCGCATCGTAGAGCGCGGGCGGCGTGGCCACCGCCGGGGCTACGCCGGCGACCTGGCGCGGCGGCGCGGCGAGCGTGGCCTGGCCGCGCAGTTCGTCGAAGTGGCCGGGCAGGGCGGCCGGCGCGAGCGCAGACGCCAGGGCGGCCGGAAATTCCAGCGCCTGGGCGTCGAACAGGGATTCGTTCAAAGGGTCCACAGGGGTTGGATTGTCACATTGCCGTCACCGGGTGAGGTGGCGGGCAATGTGCTAAATGTCCCCTTGGGTGGCTTTACGGCCCTTCACCGCCGCAAATCGAGGGTGAACGGGAATTCGCGGCTGCCCGCGAGCTCGATGGTGGCCGGCGGCGTGCGCATCAGGCCAGGCGTGTGGCCCATGCGCGCAAAACGCGACATGCGGCGGCTTTCCGCCTCGTAGGCGTTGACCGGCAGGGTGTCGTAGTTGCGCCCGCCCGGGTGGGCCACGTAGTACTGGCAGCCGCCCAACGAGCGCTTCATCCAGGTGTCGACGATGTCGAAGGTGAGCGGTGCGTGGGCGCCGATGCTCGGATGCAGCGCCGAAGGCGGGTTCCAGGCCTTGTAGCGCACGCCCGCCACAAACTCGCCCACGGTGCCGGTGGGTTGCAGCGGCAGCACCTTGCCGTTGACGGTGATCACGTGGCGGCTTTCGTTCAGGCCGGTCACGCGCACCTCGATGCGTTCGAGCGACGAGTCGACATAGCGCACCGTGCCGCCGGCCGAGCCTTCCTCGCCCATCACATGCCAAGGCTCCAGCGCGTTGCGCAGCGAGAGCTCCACGCCCATGGCCTGCACCTGGCCCACCAGCGGAAAGCGGAACTCGAAGTGCGGCGCGAACCAGTCGATGTCGAACGCGAAACCGGCCTGGCGCATTTCGCTGATCACGTCGTCGAAGTCCATCTTGACGAAGGTCGGCAGCAGGAAGCGGTCGTGCAGCTCGGTGCCCCAGCGCGTGACGGGTGCCTTGTACGGGTCGTCCCAGAAGCGCGCCACCAGTGCGCGGATCAGTAGCTGCTGCGCAATGCTCATGCGCGCATGCGGAGGCATTTCGAAGGCGCGCAGTTCGAGCAGGCCCAGGCGGCCGGTGCTCGAGTCGGGCGAGTAGAGCTTGTCGATGCAGAACTCGCTCCGGTGCGTGTTGCCCGACACGTCGATCAGGATGTTGCGCAGCGTGCGGTCGACCAGCCAGGCCGGCATGTTCTGGCCGTGGATTTCGCGGTTTCTCGCAATTTCCTTCAAGGCGATTTCAAGCTCGTAGACCTGGTCGTTGCGCGCTTCGTCCACGCGCGGCGCCTGGCTGGTCGGGCCGATGAACATGCCCGAGAACAGGTAGCTCAGCGACGGATGGTTGTGCCAGTAGAGCAGCAGGCTGGCCAGCAGCTCGGGCCGGCGCAGGAAGGGACTGTCGGCCGGCGTGGCGCCGCCCATCACGAAGTGGTTGCCGCCGCCGGTGCCGGTGTGGCGGCCGTCGGTCATGAACTTCTCGGCCGAGAGGCGGGTTTCGAACGCGGCGTTGTAGAGAAACTCGGTGTGGTCCACCAGTTCCTTCCAGTTGTGGGCCGGATGGATGTTGACTTCGATCACGCCTGGGTCGGGGGTGACGGCCAGCATTTTCAGGCGCGGGTCGCGCGGCGGCGGATAGCCTTCCATCACGATGCGCATGCCGAGCTGCTCGGCCGTGGCTTCGACGGCCGCGACCAGGTCGAGATAGTCTTCCAGCCGCGCGAGCGGCGGCATGAAGACGTACAGCACGCCCGAGGCGTTGCCCTTTTTCTCGGCCGCGGGGCCGTTGGCACGGCGCGGGTCGCGCACTTCGACGCACAGCGCGGTGCGCGTGACCCAATGGGCCGATTCGCCGCGCAGGGGCTGGCGGGTGGCCGGATTCGTGGAGGAGTCTGCGGCTTTGGCTGCATCGCCGCTAGCCGCATCGCCGCTCGAGGCTGCGCTGCCGCCGGGCGACTGCATGCGCAGGGAGGCGGGCACCACGGGCGGCGCGCCAAATTCGTAGGGCACGGCGCCAAGGTCGGCTCCGGTTGCGCCACCGCCAGGCACAGCGTAGCGCGCGCGGTAATCGGCCGAGGTCGGCAACGCGGCGCGCGGCGCGGTCGGGTCGCGCTCGACCAGGTAGGGGTAGTCGCCCTTGTTGGCCCAGGGCTGCGAATCGAGCGGCAGCCGGTAGCCCATGGGCGAATCGCCCGGGATCAGGTAGAGCCGGTCGTCGCGCAGGAACCAGGGGCCGGTTTTCCAGCCCGGGCCTGCGAGCGCGGGCGCATCGGCATCGGCGTTGCCAGGCTCGAGCGGCAGCATGTAGCCGATGACCGCGTCGAGCTTCTGCGTGAACACGCGTCGCAGGCGAACGCGCTCGAGTTCGTCGTCGAGCTTCGATTCGAAGGGGTCGACATTCACCGGCAGGCGGCGTTCGCGCCACAGGTAGTAGTAGACGTCTTCGTAGCCGGGCTGGACGTAGCGCTCGGTAATGCCGAGCTTGTGCGCCAGCACGGTAGTGAAGCGGCGCGCATCTTCGCTCGTGTAGTGCGTGGGCACGCGCTCGTCGGCAAAGAGTTCGGGGTTGTGCCAGAGCGCCTGGCCGTCGGCACGCCAGAAGATCGACAGCGCCCAGCGCGGCAGTTGCTCGCCCGGGTACCACTTGCCTTGGCCGAAATGGAGAAAACCGCCTTGGCCGTATTCGGCGCGCAGCCTGTGGACGAGCTCCGTGGCATAGCCGCGTTTCGTGGGGCCGAGCGCATCGGTGTTCCACTCGGGCGCGTCGCGGTCGCTGGTGGCCACGTACGTCGGCTCGCCACCCATGGTGAGCCGCACGTCGCCGGCCTTCAGGCGCGCATCGACCGCGCCGCCGAGCGCGAGCACTTCGGCCCATTGCTCTTCGGTGTAGGGCTTGGTGACGCGCGGCGATTCGTAGATGCGCGTGACCTTCATCTCATGGCCGAACTCGACCTCCGATTCGTCGACGCCGCCCTCGATGGGCGCCGCGCTTGAAGGCGTGGGCGTGCAGGCGAGCGGAATGTGGCCTTCGCCGGCCATGAGGCCCGACGTGGCGTCCAGGCCGATCCACCCCGCGCCCGGCAGGAACACTTCGCACCAGGCGTGCAGGTCGGTGAAATCGACCGTGGTACCGCTCGGGCCGTCGAGCGCCTTCACGTCGGGGGTCAGCTGGATCAGGTAGCCCGAGACGAAACGCGCCGCCAGGCCGCAGTGGCGCAGCAGCTGCACCAGGAGCCACCCCGAGTCGCGGCACGAGCCGCTGCCGTTGGTGAGCGTTTCTTCCGGCGTCTGCACACCGGGCTCCATGCGGATCAGGTAGTTGACGTCTTTCTGGACCTGCTGGTTGAGGCCGACCAGGAAGTCGATGGTGCGCTGTTCCTTGCGATCGATCTTGTCGAGGTAGGCCGAAACGAGCGGCGTGGCTTCTTCGGTGACCAGGTAGGGCGCGAGTTCTTCGGCCTGCGAGGCGGTGTACTTGAACGGAAAGTTCTCGGCCTGCGGCTCGAGGAAGAAGTCGAACGGGTTGTAGACCGCCATTTCGACCACCAGGTCGACCGTGACCTTGAACTCGCGCGTCTTCTCGGGAAACACGAGCCGCGCCTGGTAATTGGCGAACGGGTCCTGCATCCAGTTGACGAAGTGCTCGGCCGGCTCGACCTTGAGCGAATACGAGATGACGTTGCTGCGGCAATGCGGTGCGGGACGCAAGCGCACGACCTGCGGTCCCAACTGCACCAGGCGGTCGTATTTGTAGTGGGTGACGTGGTGGAGTGCGGCGTGAATGGACATGCGTTTGTGTGCAGTACTGCGAGATTGCATCGAAAAGATGTCTCTTGTGAGACGCATACTAGCCCAGATACCAAGCAATTAACGCGCCATTGAGCGTGGGTCCGGGGAGGGCTTGCATCGTGTGTTCTGGAGTTTGCCGTTGACGCGCGCAAAGGCGTCGGGCGGCGTCGCGTCCGGGTCGTGGGCCTTTGCTGCGCTGGGCGGAACCGTGTTCGGCGCGGCATTGCAGTTGCATCAGGCGCGGCTTTGGAGCGCGGCGTTCTATGCAGCCTTGCTCTTAGCGGGGCTTGCGGGATTGGTGGTGCTCTCCAGGCGGCGATCGTCTTACTTGCCGATGCTCGTTGCCCTGGCCTGCGGCGCGTCCGCCGGGGGCGGCCTTGCCGGATGGCGGGCGGTTGCCTACGCGAATGGCGCATTGGACCCGGCCCTCGAAGGGCGCGATCTTCAGGTGACCGGCGTGGTGGCGCAAATGCCCCAGCACAACGAAGGCGGCACGCGTTTCCGTCTCGATGTCGAGTCGGCGCGCTGGGCCGATGAGCGCGTCGAAACTTCGGTTCGTGTGCCGGCGCGCATTGCGCTCGGCTGGTACCGCGACGACACCAGCCTTTGGGGACGCGCGCCGCAAGGGCGTGCCGGCGGAGCGGCTGACCCGGCCCCGCTGCATGTGGGTGAACGCTGGCGCCTGACCGTCCGGCTGAAGGCGCCGCACGGCAACCTCAATCCGCATGGTTTCGACAACGAACTGTGGATGTGGGAGCAGGGCGTGCGCGCCAGCGGCTATGTGCGAACCGGCGGCCGCGACGCCGCGCCCGTTCGTCTTCAGGCCACATGGCTACACCCGTTCGAACGTGCGCGCGAAGCAGTGCGCGATGCGGTGTTCGAGCGCGTGGCCGATGCGCGTCAGGCGGGCGTGATTGCCGCGCTTGTCACCGGCGACCAGGGCGCCATCGACCGCAGCGACTGGGACATTTTTCGCGCCACCGGCGTAGCGCACCTGATGTCGATCTCGGGCCTGCACATCACCATGTTCGCCTGGCTTGCCGCGCACGCGGTAGGGGCGGCGTGGCGGCGCAGCGTGCGGCTCATGCTGCGCTTTCCCGCGCCGCAGGCCGCGCTCGTGGGCGGCGTGCTGCTCGCCGGGCTCTATGCGCTCTTCAGCGGCTGGGGCGTGCCTTCGCAGCGGACAGTCTGGATGCTGGCCACGGCGGCGCTGCTGAGGCTCGACGGGCGGCGCTGGCCATGGCCGCACGTCTGGCTGCTGATCGCGGCGGTGGTGGTGGCTGTCGACCCTTGGGCGCTGATGCAGGCCGGCTTCTGGCTCAGCTTCGTCGCGGTGGGTGTGCTGTTCACGACCGGCTTCATGAGGCCTGCCGGCGAGACGACCGGGCCATCGCTCCGGCTGCTGGCGTTTTTTCGCGAGCAATGGGTGATCACGCTGGCCCTCACTCCGCTGAGCCTGCTGCTTTTTCAGCAGGTGTCGGTGGTCGGTCTGCTGGCCAATGCGGTTGCAATTCCGTGGGTAACGCTCGTGATCACGCCGCTGGCCATGCTGGGTGCCGCGGTGCCGCCTCTATGGGACCTTGCCGCGTGGGCCGTTCAGGCGCTGGCTGTGCTGCTGAAGTGGCTTGCCACCTTGCCGTATGCCACGCTGTCGATGGCTGCTCCTCCCGCGTGGATGGCCGGCTTCGGTGTGGCGGGCGGCGTGCTGCTGGCCATGCGCCTGCCGTGGTCGCTGCGTTTGCTCGGCCTGCCGCTTCTGCTGCCGGTGCTGCTGTGGCAGGCACCCCGGCCGCCCGCCGGGCAGTTCGAACTGCTTGCGGCCGACATCGGGCAGGGGAACGCGGTTCTCGTGCGCACGGCAACGCACAGCCTGCTGTACGACGCGGGCCCGCGCTACAGCCTGGAGAGCGACGCCGGGCATCGCGTGCTGGTGCCCTTGCTGCGTGCCTTGGGCGAACGGCTGGACATGCTTGTGCTGAGCCACCGCGACAGCGACCACACTGGCGGCGCGGCCGCGGTGCTCGCGATGCAGCCCCAGGCCGAAGTCTTGAGTTCGATCGAAGCCACTCATCCGCTGCAGGCCGTTCGTCCGAACAGGCGCTGCGAAGCGGGCCAACGCTGGACCTGGGATGGGGTGGATTTCGAAATTCTCCATCCCGCACCGGCCGACTATCTTTTCTTCACCAAGCCGAACGCCATTTCGTGCGTGCTGCGTATCGCGAACGGCCGCGCCACGGCGCTGCTGGCCGGCGATATCGAACGCCTGCAAGAGGCTGCCTTGGTGGCGCGAAGCCCGGAGCTTCGCGCCGACCTCCTGCTCGCACCGCATCACGGCAGCAAGACCTCGTCGAGCGAGGCGCTGCTCGAAGCGGTGCACCCGCGCATCGCGCTGGTCCAGGCGGGCTACCGTAACCGCTTCGGCCATCCGGCCCGCGAGGTCGTGGAACGCTATGCCGCCCACGGTGTGCGGCTCGTCGAAACCGTGCCTTGCGGCGCCGCGCTATGGCGCAGCCAGGCGCCTCAAGAGGTTGGCTGCGAAAGGGAGCGCAACGCCCGTCATTGGCATCACCGCCTGCCCTGAAAAGCGGCCCACGGGGCGGAATCCGCGCCAACATAGGGCTTTCACTGGCCTCGAACTTGCTAAGCTATGGCTCAAGGAGATTGGTCGTTCCATGCACAAATTCGATGAGATGTATGAGCAGTTGCCCTATGCGGGGTCTGCAATCAGGCAGCACTACAAGCGCTACGACCAATGGCTTGCAAAGCAGCCCGGCGAAGTCATGCGGGCGAGGCGCGAAGAGGCGGAAATGATCTTTCGCCGGGTCGGCATCACCTTTGCGGTGTACGGCGCCAAGGATGAAGACGGTTCGGGTACCGAGCGGCTCATACCGTTCGACCTGCTGCCGCGCATCATTCCCGCCCACGAGTGGGAGAGCATGGAAAAAGGCCTGGTGCAGCGCGTGACGGCGCTCAACCGCTTCTTGCATGACGTCTACCACGACCAGGAAATCATCAAGGCCGGCATCATTCCGGCTGAGCAGATCCTGAACAACGCGCAGTTCCGCCCCGAGATGATGGGTGTGAACGTGCCGCACAACGTCTATTCCAACATCTCGGGCATCGACATCGTCCGCGCGCCCGACGCCCAAGGCAACGGCGAGTACTACGTGCTCGAAGACAACCTGCGCGTTCCCAGCGGCGTGAGCTACATGCTCGAAAACCGCAAGATGATGATGCGGCTCTTTCCCGAGCTGTTCAACCAGAACCGCATTGCGCCCGTCGCGCATTACCCCGACCTGCTGCTCGAAACGCTGCGCGCCAGCGCGCCGCCTGCGACGGCCGAGCCCACCGTGGTCGTGCTGACCCCGGGCATGTACAACAGCGCCTACTTCGAGCACGCCTTCCTCGCGCAGCAAATGGGCGTGGAACTGGTCGAGGGGCAAGACCTCTTCGTGCGTGACGACTTCGTCTACATGCGCACCACGCGCGGGCCGAAGCGGGTGGACGTGATCTACCGCCGCGTCGACGACGATTTCTTGGACCCGGAGGTTTTCCGCCCCACGTCCACGCTGGGCTGCGCAGGCCTGATGCGCGCCTACCGCGAAGGCAACGTCGTCATCTGCAATGCGGTGGGTACCGGCGTGGCGGACGACAAGTCGATCTACCCCTACGTGCCCAAGATGGTCGAGTTCTATCTCGGCGAGCAGCCGATCCTGAAGAACGTGCCCACCTACATGTGCCGCAACAAGGACGAGTTGCAATACACGCTCGACAACATGAAGGACCTGGTCGTGAAGGAGGTGCACGGCGCCGGTGGCTACGGCATGCTCATCGGCCCGGCTGCCACCGTGGCCGAGATCGAAGAGTTCAAGAAAGCCGTGATCGCCAAGCCCGACGGCTACATTGCGCAGCCCACGCTGAGCCTTTCCACATCGCCCACTTTCGTCGACGCGGGCATTGCGCCGCGCCACATCGACTTGCGGCCCTTCGTGCTCTCGGGCAAGGAAGTGCAGATGGTGCCCGGCGGCCTCACGCGCGTGGCGCTCAAGGAAGGCTCGCTGGTAGTCAACTCGTCGCAGGGCGGCGGCACCAAGGACACCTGGATCCTCGAGGCGGACCGTGGCGCCAAGCCCAAGGCCGCGCAATCGCAAAGTCAATCGCAGTCGGCCTGAGCGCAGCAGGCAAGCAAGCAAAGCAAGGAATCAGGAGAACAAGAATGCTGTCACGCACTGCCGATCACCTCTACTGGATGTCGCGCTATACGGAGCGCGCGGAAAACACCGCGCGGATGCTCGACGTCAACTACCAGACCTCGCTCTTGCCCCAGTCGGCCGAAGTGGCCAAGTACGGCTGGCAGGGCGTGCTGTCCATCAGCGAGCTGCTGCCTTCGTACAACAAGAAATACGAGCAGATCACGCCCAACGAGGTGATGGAGTTCATGGTCAAGGACGAGAGCAATCCGTCTTCGATCGTCTCTTGCCTGAAGGCAGCGCGCGAAAACGCACGCGCGGTTCGCGGCGCGCTCACCACCGAGGCGTGGGAAACCCAGAACACCACCTGGCTCGAGGTGAACCGCATGCTTCGCGCGGGAGATTTCGAGCGCGACCCGGCCCAGTTCTTCGAATGGGTCAAGTTCCGCTCGCACCTGTCGCGCGGCGTCACGCTGGGCACCATGCTGCAGGACGAGGCCTTTTACTTCTCGCGCCTGGGCACCTTTCTGGAGCGCGCCGACAACACCGCGCGGCTGGTGGACGTGAAGTTCCACGCACTCAACAGCGAGTTCTTCGGCACCGCCACCGAGGAAGACCAGGAGTACGACTTCTATCACTGGAGCGCCATTTTGCGCAGCGTCTCGGCCTTCGAGGTGTACCGCAAGGTGTACCGCGACGTGATCAAGCCCGAGCGTGTGGCCGAGCTGCTCATTCTTCGCGCCGACATGCCGCGCTCGCTGCATGCGAGCCTGGTCGAGGTGGTGAACAACCTTGCCAAGGTGCAAAACGAGCAGAGCGCCGAAACCCAGCGCCGCGCCGGCAAGCTGCTGGCCGACCTGCAGTATGCGCGGGTGGACGAAATCCTGGCGACGGGGCTGCATGCCTACCTCACGCAGTTTCTCGATCGCGTGAACGAACTGGGCGGACGGATCAGCCAGGACTTCCTGGTGCCGGCGCACTGAGCACGGCAAACGCGTGCGGCTGATCGCCCGTTCGCCGCGCTGCTTTTCATTCACGAGACCTGAACGCGCGGCCCTCGAAGAGGGCGCGAAGTACGTGCTGCGCTCAGACGTGACGTACGCCAGCGCTGCCTGAGCGCCAGGTCCCCCGCACGAAACCAGGGATATCCCTGCGGAACTTATTGCGTCTCACCGGCCCAGAAGGGCTCGCCCGGCCACCGCCGGACGTTTCTTGAGACCCGATAAAAAGGAATTTGTTGTCCATGTTCAGATTCAGCCGACTGTTCGCGCTCCTGCTTGCATTCTTCCTTGCGTGGATGACGCTGCCCTCCGCCTTTGCTGCCGGGCGGCAGATGGTCAGCTCCGCGGTCACCACACTGAACATGCGCACTGGCCCTGGCCAGCGTCACGAAGCGCACTGGACTGTAGGCAAGGGCTATCCGTTCCGTGTGATCGGCCGAAAGGGTGACTGGCTTCGGGTCAGCGACTTCGAAAACGACAAGGCGTGGGTCTACGGTCCGATGACCAGCAAGACTCGGCACCATGTGGTGAAGGCGAAGGTGGCCATCTTGCGCAGATCGGCGAGCACACGCAGTCCGGTGGTAAAGAGAGCACGCTACGGCGACGTGCTGCGCACGCTCGAGCGTCGGGGCGACTGGGTCAAAGTCCGGCACGAGGGCGGCGCCACCGGCTGGGTGGCGCGGCGCCTCGTCTGGGGGTGGTAAGCCGGGGCAGAGAGAGAAAGACGGAAAGCGGCGGCGCTCAGCTCGCCGTGGCCTGTCGAACCGCGCGTTCCCAGCGCGCCATCGATTCCTCGGCCTGCGCGCGGCCCATGGTCGGCATGAAGCGCCGCTCCACTTTCCACAGCTTCGATAACTGGCGCGCGTCGCTGTAGACGCCGGTCGACAAGCCCGCGAGATAAGCGGCGCCGAGTGCTGTGGTCTCGATCACTTCGGGGCGCACCACGGGAATGCCGAGCAGGTCGGCCTGGAACTGCATCAGCAGGTCGTTCACGCTGGCGCCACCGTCCACGCGCAGTTCGGCCACGGGCGTGCCGCCGGCGGCGACTGCATCGCGGCTCATGGCCTGCAGCAGTGCGGCGCTCTGGTAGGCAATGCTTTCGAGCGCGGCGCGCGCAATGTGCGCAACGGTGGTTCCGCGCGTCAGGCCGGTGATGGTGCCGCGCGCATCGGCGTCCCAGTAGGGCGCGCCCAGACCGGTGAAGGCCGGCACCATCATCACGCCGCCCGCATCGGGCACGCTTTCGGCAAGCGACTGCACTTCGGCGCTGCCCTTGATGGCTTTGAGCCCATCGCGCAGCCACTGCACCACAGCGCCGCCGACGAACACGCTGCCTTCCATGGCGTACTGCGGCGTGGCGTCGGTTTGCGCGGCGCTGGTGACGAGCAGGCCGTTGTGCGAGGGCTGGAATGCCGCGCCTGTGTGCATGAGCAGGAAGCAGCCGGTGCCGTAGGTGTTCTTGGCCATGCCGGCCGTAAAGCAGGCCTGGCCGAAGAGGGCGCTTTGCTGGTCGCCGGCCACGCCGCCGATGGGCAGGGCGCGGCCGAGCAGCGCGGCATCGGTGTCGGCAAAGTGGGAGCTCGAGGGTTGCACCTTGGGCATGAGCGCGGCGGGAATGTCGAGCGCCTTGAGGAGGTCGGCATCCCACCCGTTGCTGTGCACGTTGAAGAGCATGGTGCGCGAGGCGTTGCTCACGTCGGTCACGTGCACCTTGCCGCCGGTAAGCTGCCACATGAGCCAGCTGTCGACGGTGCCGAAGGCGAGCTCGCCGCGCTCGGCCTGGGCGCGTGCGCCCGGCACGTTGTCGAGCAGCCAACGAAGCTTGGTGCCGGAAAAATACGCATCGATGACCAGCCCGGTTTTCTCCTGGATGGTGCCGGTCATGCCGTCTTCGCGCAGCTTTGCACACAGCGGCTCGGCGCGCCGGTCTTGCCACACGATGGCGTGGTGCACAGGCTGGCCGGTCTTGCGGTTCCACAACACGGTGGTTTCGCGCTGGTTGGTAATGCCAATGGCATGGATGTCGGAAGGCTGGAGCTTGGCCTTGACGAGCACTTCTCGCGCGGTGGCCAGTTGGCTGTGCCAGATCTCCATCGGGTCGTGTTCTACCCAGCCGGGCTGTGGATAGATTTGCGTGAGCTCCTTCTGTGCGATGGCGACGATGTGGCCTTCGCGGTCGAACACGATGCTGCGGGAGCTCGAAGTGCCTTGGTCTAGTGCTAACAGGTAGGTCATGGCTTGGGTGTTCCTTGGAGTCTGGTCATGCTGGTCATGCGACTTGTTTTCTTGGGGCTGTCGTTTGCGCGCCGCTGTTCCAGGGCGTGTGCACAGGCCACCGGGTACTCCCCTCCGCGAATGTCCCCCGCCCTTCGGGCTCCTCCTTTATTTCGCTGCGCGGAGCACCCGATGCCCTGTGCACTGGGACATGCTGCTGGTGCGCGCCCCGAATGCCCCGCGGCAGAGCGAATGGAAATCAGCCCCATCTCAATCGCGCGCAATTTCAAGCCGCACCTGCGCCCCGTGCAGCAAGTCGGCAAAAGGCGGCGGCGGTTCCGCGTCGGTAAACAACCGGTCGATCTGCGAAAGCGTGCCCAGTTGGATCATCGCCGGCCGGTTGAACTTGCTCGCGTCCGCAGCGAGCCACACCTCGCGCGCCTGCGCGATGATGGTTTGCGCCACCTTCACTTCACGCAAGTCGAAGTCGCGCAGTGAACCATCGGCTTCGATGCTCGACACCCCGATCAGCGCGATGTCGACCTTGAACTGCCGGATGAAATCGATGGTGGCTTCGCCCACGATGGCGCGGTCGCGCGGCCGCACCGAACCACCGGCAACGATCACCTCGCACGATGTGTTGCCGCTCAATATGGTCGCCACGTTCAGGTTGTTGGTGATCACGCGCAGGCCCGTGTGCCGCAGCAGCGCCTTCGCGATGGCTTCCGTGGTGGTGCCGATGTTGAGGATCAGCGAACAGTCGTTGGGCACCAGTTCGGCCACGCGCCGCGCAATGCGCGCCTTGCCCTCGGCATGCAGCGTTTCGCGCTGCTGGTAGCCGATGTTCTCTGTGGTGGAACTTGGCACACGCACGCCGCCATGAAAACGCGTGAGCAGGCCTTCATCGGCCAGCCGCTGCACGTCGCGCCGCACCGTTTGCAGCGTAACGCCGAGCATCTCGGCCAGCTGTTCCACAGTGACGGAGCCGCGCGTGCGCACGGTATCGAGAAGGTTGATCTGGCGCGGATTGGAATTCACAAAAGCGTCGTGGAGAACGGGAAGACTCTCTGGAGAGTACAGGCCGTGCCACTTTAAAACGAAAGAAAACGAACCGTACTAAGGGAAAACTCGGGGGAAAATCGCGTCAAAAGGAATCCAAATGAAAAGACGCGAAAATACAATGGCGCCCTCCAGTGATTTAAGTCACGAACCAACGGGCCCATCTTCTGTGAGCGATTTCTCCTCCAATTCGCCTCTGCCGGCAACCGATTGCGATGTGCTGATCGTCGGCGGCGGCATCAACGGGTGCGGCATTGCGCGCGACCTGGCCGGCCGGGGCTGGCGCGTGGTGCTGTGCGAAAAGGACGATCTCGCCTCGCACACGTCTTCCTCGTCGACCAAGCTCATCCACGGTGGGTTGCGCTACCTGGAGTATTACGAGTTCTCGCTCGTGCGCAAGGCGCTGCAGGAGCGCGAAGTGCTGCTCAAGAGCGCGCCGCACATCATGTGGCCGCTGCGCTTCGTCATGCCGCACGACCCGTCGATGCGGCCGGGCTGGATGATCCGCATCGGCCTTTTCATGTACGACCACCTTGCCAAGCGCGAAGTGCTGCCGGGCTCGCGCAGCATCGACCTGCGCAGCCATGCGGCCGGCGCACCGCTCAAGCCGCAGTTCAAGCGCGGCTTCGTCTATTCGGATGGCTGGGTCGACGACGCGCGGCTGGTGGTGCTCAACGCGGTCGACGCCCGGGCGCGCGGCGCCGAGGTGCTCACGCGCACCCGCTGCGTCCATGCGCAGCGCGACGCGGAAGGCTGGACGGCCACGCTCGAAGCCGCGGATGGCGGCATCCGCGTGGTGCGTGCCCGTGCCGTGGTCAATGCGGCGGGGCCGTGGGCGGAATCTTTCCTGCGCGGCGTGGCGCAGTCGGCCAAGGGCGAGGCGCTGGCCACCCGGCACCTGCGGCTGGTCAAGGGCAGCCACATCGTGGTGCGGCGCCTGTTCGAGCACGACCATGCCTACATCTTCCAAAACCCTGACAAGCGCATCATCTTCGCGATTCCGTACCAGGACGAGTTCACGCTGATCGGCACCACCGACATCGAACTGAACGCCGACGATCCCGGCGCGGCGCGCATTGCCGACGAAGAGATTTCCTATCTCTGCACCCAGGCCAGCCGGTATTTCGAAAAGCCGATCGTGCCGGCCGATGTGGTCTGGACCTACTCAGGAGTGCGCCCGCTGCTCGACGATGCCTCGGGAGACCCGTCGGCCGTGACGCGCGACTACATGCTCGAGTCCAACACCACCGCGGCGCCGCTGCTGTCGGTGTGGGGCGGCAAGATCACCACCTTTCGCAAGCTGGCCGAAGACGCGGCCGACGAAGTCGGCAAGATGCTCGGGCAGCCGAACGCACAACGCCCGGCCTGGACCGACGGCGCCTTTCTTGCGGGCGGCGATCTCTCCGGGTGGATCGGCGCACCGAAGCGCCCGAACGACGACTTCGAACGCTTCGTGGCCGCTGTGCAGGCCCGCTACCCATGGCTCGATGCCAAGCTTGCGCGGCGCCTCGCACGCGCCTATGGTGCGCGCGTGGCCGAACTGCTTGGCGATGCGCAGTCCATGGCCGATCTGGGCGAGGCCGTGGCGCCGGGGCTTCATGAGCGCGAACTGCGGTTTCTGCAGGAAAGCGAATGGGCCATGAGCGCGGACGACGTGCTTTGGCGCAGGTCGAAGCTCGGCCTGCGCTACACGGCCGAAGAACGCGCGCAGGTGGCCGCCTGGCTGCAGGCGCATGCAAAGAACAACAGCAACACGATCAACCGGGAGCGCTGATGCAATTGACTCTGGAGCGCGTCACCAAGAAGGTCGGCGCGCAAACATGGCTCTACGAGCAGAACATCGCCCCGCGAAGCGGCGCGGTCACCGTGCTGCTGGGTGCCACGCAGGCCGGCAAGACCAGCCTGATGCGGCTCATGGCGGGGCTCGACACGCCGACCACCGGCAAGGTCCTGGTCGACGGCAAGGACGTGACCGGCATGCCGGTGCGCGAACGCAACGTGGCCATGGTGTACCAGCAGTTCATCAACTATCCGTCGCTCAAGGTGGCCGACAACATCGCCTCGCCGCTCAAGCTGCGCGGGGAGAAGAACGTCGACACCCGGGTGCGCGAGCTGGCGGACAAGCTGCACATCGGCATGTTCCTCGACCGCTATCCGGCCGAGCTTTCGGGCGGGCAGCAGCAGCGCGTGGCGCTGGCGCGCGCGCTCGCCAAGAACGCGCCGCTCATGCTGCTGGACGAGCCGCTGGTCAACCTCGACTACAAGCTGCGCGAAGGCCTGCGCGAAGAGCTGACGCAGCTGTTCGCAAGCGGGGACTCCACCGTGATCTATGCAACCACCGAGCCCGGCGAGGCGCTCCTGCTCGGCGGCTACACGGCCGTGATGGACGCCGGCGAGCTGCTGCAGTACGGCCCCACGGCCGAGGTGTTCCATGCGCCGCAGTCGCTGCGCGTGGCGCGCGCCTTCAGCGATCCGCCGATGAACCTGCTGCCCGGCACTGCATCGGCGGGCCGCGTGCAGCTCGCGGGTGGCCCCGCGCTGGCGCTCGCCGTGCCTGAAAACGTGTCGGGCGCGGTCACTGTCGGCCTGCGCGCAAGCGCGCTCAATGTGGGGGCGGGGGAGGGCGACATCGGCCTGCCCGGCAAGGTGGAGCTGGCCGAGATTTCCGGCTCCGACACCTTCGTTCACGTCCATACCGCGGTCGGCGAACTGGTGGCGCAGCTCACCGGCGTGCACCGCTTCGAATTGGGCGCCTCGATCACGCTGTACTTCAGCCCCTCGCAAGCCTATGTGTTCGATGCCGGCGAAAAGCTGGCGCTCGCGCCGGCATGGCGCAAAGGAAACTGACATGGCCCGCATCGACCTGGACCTGGCCCACGCCTACCGCCCCAATCCCACGCAGGACAGCGACTACGCGCTGCTGCCGCTGCAGATGAGCTTTCGCGACGGCGGCGCCTATGCCTTGCTCGGCCCCTCGGGCTGCGGCAAAACCACCATGCTGAACATCATCTCGGGCCTCTTGGTGCCTTCGCAGGGCACCGTGAAGTTCGACGGCCGCGACATGACGCGCGCCACGCCGCAGGAACGCAACATTGCGCAGGTGTTCCAGTTTCCGGTGATCTACGACACCATGACGGTGGCCGAGAACCTCGCATTCCCGCTGCGCAACCGCAAGGTGCCTGAAGACCAGATCAAGAAGCGCGTGGGCGAGATTGCCGAAATGCTCGACATGAGCGGCCAGCTCAACCAGCGCGCGGCGGGTCTCGCGGCCGATGCCAAGCAGAAGATCTCGCTCGGCCGCGGGCTGGTGCGCAGCGACGTTTCGGCCGTGTTGTTCGATGAACCCCTGACGGTGATCGACCCGCACCTGAAGTGGCAGCTGCGGCGCAAGCTCAAGCAGATTCACCGCGAGCTCAAGCTCACGCTCATCTACGTGACGCACGACCAGGTCGAGGCGCTCACCTTTGCCGAAGAGGTGGTGGTCATGACGCGCGGCAAGGCCGTGCAGGTGGGCAGCGCCGAGGCATTGTTCGAGCGGCCGGCCCACACCTTCGTCGGCCACTTCATCGGCTCGCCCGGCATGAATTTCCTGTCGGCGAAAAATGCCAACGGCGCGCTCGAAGTGGCAGGCACGCCGCTGGTGCCGACGCGCCAGTTGCCCGAGGGCTCGATCAAGCTGGGCATCCGGCCCGAATACCTGCGCGTGGTCGAAGCGCGCGCGCAGGGCGCCGTGCCCGCCACCGTCACGCAGGTGCAGGACGTGGGCACCCATGCCATGCTGAGCGCCGACGCCGGCGGCACCGCGCTCAAGGCTCGCCTGCATGCCGATGCGCCGCTGCCCGCCGTAGGCGAGACCGTGTGGCTGCGCGTGCTGGACACCCACACCTGCTATTACCGCGACGAGGAGCTGGTTGCATGAAGAATGCATCGCAACAAGGCCGCGCCAACCCCTTACCGAAGATGGAAGCCCCATGGACGCCGTGAACAAACCCATCAACCAGAAGGCCTGGTGGCTGGTGCTGCCGGTGCTGATCTGCGTCGCTTTCTCGGCCATCGTGCCACTGATGACGGTGGTCAACTATTCGGTGCAGGACATCATCTCGCCCGAGCGCCGCGTTTTCGTCGGCACCGAGTGGTTTGCCGCCGTCATGCGCGACGGCGAACTCCACGCTGCCCTCTGGCGCCAGCTCGGCTTCTCGCTGTCGGTGCTCGCGGTCGAGATTCCGCTGGGCATTGCGCTCGCGCTCTCGATGCCTGCTACCGGATGGAAGTCGTCGGCGGTGCTGGTGGTGGTGGCGCTCTCGCTGCTCATTCCGTGGAACGTGGTCGGAACCATCTGGCAGATCTACGGCCGCGCCGACATCGGGCTCTTGGGCCATGCGCTGCAGAAGATGGGCATCAATTACAGCTACACCGGCGACGCGACCGATGCATGGCTTACCGTGCTGATGATGGACGTGTGGCACTGGACGCCGCTGGTGGCGCTGCTGTGCTTTGCAGGCCTGCGCTCGATTCCCGATGCGTACTACCAAGCCGCGCGCATCGATGGAGCCAGCAAGTTCGCGGTGTTCCGCTACATACAGCTGCCCAAGATGCGCGGTGTGCTGATGATCGCGGTGCTGCTGCGGTTCATGGACAGCTTCATGATCTACACCGAACCGTTCGTGCTGACGGGCGGCGGGCCGGGCAACGCGACCACCTTCCTGAGCCAGTACCTCACGCAGAAGGCGGTCGGCCAGTTCGACCTGGGCCCGGCGGCGGCTTTCTCGCTGATTTATTTCCTGATCATCCTGCTGCTGTGCTTCATCCTCTACAACTGGATGCAGCGCGTCGGTACCCAGAAGGCGGAGGTGGAGCAATGAACGAGCGCAGATTCCGCAAGCGCAGCATCTTCCTGCTGCTCTATATTCTTTTTGCGCTGTTGCCCATCTACTGGATGGTCAACATGAGCTTCAAGACGAACGGCGAAATCCTTTCGAGCTTTTCGTTTTTTCCGCAGCAGTTCACCTGGGCCAACTACACGCGCATCTTCACCGACGCGTCGTGGTACTCGGGCTACATCAACAGCCTGATCTACGTGGGCATCAACACGGTGATCTCGCTCACCGTGGCGCTGCCGGCGGCCTATGCGTTCTCGCGCTACTCGTTCCTGGGCGACAAGCATGTGTTCTTCTGGCTGTTGACCAACCGCATGACGCCGCCCGCGGTGTTCCTGCTGCCGTTCTTTCAGCTCTACAGCACCGTGGGCCTGATGGACACGCACCTGGGCGTGGCGCTCGCGCACCTGCTGTTCAACGTGCCGCTCGCGGTGTGGATTCTCGAAGGCTTCATGAGCGGCATTCCGCGCGAGATCGACGAAACCGCCTACATCGACGGCTACAGCTTTCCGAAGTTCTTCGTCCGCATTTTCCTGCCGCTGATCAAGGCCGGCGTGGGCGTGGCGGCTTTCTTCTGCTTCATGTTCAGCTGGGTCGAGTTGCTGCTGGCGCGCACGCTCACCAGCGTCAACGCCAAGCCGATCGTCGCGACCATGACGCGCACGGTGAGCGCCTCGGGCATGGACTGGGCTACGCTTGCGGCCGCCGGCGTGCTCACCATCGTGCCGGGCGCGATCGTGATCTGGTTCGTGCGGCACTACATCGCCAAGGGCTTTGCGATGGGGAGAGTCTGAAATGTTTGCCTGGATGTCCTGGACCACTCCGGTGGCCGTGTTCTTCATCTGCATCGCTCTCATGCTGGTCGGCATGACGGTGTGGGAGATCAAGTCGCCCACCACGCTGCGGCGCGGCTGGCTGCCGATCGAGACCACGCGCGGCGACCGTTTGTTCATCGGGCTGCTCTCGGCGGCCTATATCAACCTGATTTACATCGGCCTTGCGGAATGGGCGAAATCCGCAATGACGCTGCAGGCCGAGCCTTCGATCTGGATCGGCTTTGTGTTTTCGATGCTGGTGCTCGCGCTGATCATGCGCAAGGGCTAGCTCGCGTACTCCGGCAATTCGGCCCGGTGCTTCCCCGGGGCCGAGGTGAATACAGCCGCACACGGGGAAGCGAAGGAACGAGGAGATAAACCATGAAGTTGCGCTACACCGCGCTCGCGGCCGCTATGGTGCTGGCACTGTCGGCCTGCGGAAAGAAGGACGAGCCTGCAGCCCAGGCTCCGGCAAGTACCCCGGCACCGGCTCCGGCAGCGGCGCCCGCCGCGGCCACTCCGGCAGCGGCACCGGCGGCGCCCGATGCGGCGGCCAAGTGGATCGACAGCGAATTCCAGCCGTCGACTCTCAGCAAGACGCAGCAGGCGGAAGAACTGAAATGGTTCGTCGACGCCGCGGCGAAGCTCAAGGCCAAGGGGGTGAACGAGATCTCCGTGGTCTCCGAAACCATCACCACGCATGAATACGAATCGAAGACGCTGGCCCGCGCCTTCGAGGAAATCACCGGCATCAAGGTGAAGCACGACCTGATCCAGGAAGGCGACGTGGTCGAGAAGCTGCAGACCTCCATGCAGTCGGGCAAGTCGATCTACGACGGTTGGATTTCGGACTCGGACCTGATCGGTACCCACTACCGCTACGGCAAGATGATGAACCTGACCGACTACATGGCAGGCCCCGGCAAGGAGTTCACCAACCCCGGCCTCGACGTTGCCGACTTCATCGGCACCAAGTTCACCACCGCTCCGGACGGCAAGCTCTACCAGCTGCCCGACCAGCAGTTTGCCAACCTGTACTGGTTCCGCGCCGACCTGTTCGACCGCCCCGACCTGAAGGAAAAATTCAAGGCCAAGTACGGCTACGACCTGGGCGTGCCGCTCAACTGGAGCGCCTACGAGGACATCGCCGAGTTCTTCAGCGTGGATGTGAAGAACATCGACGGCAAGCCGATCTACGGCCACATGGACTACGGCAAGAAGGACCCGTCGCTGGGCTGGCGCTTCACCGATGCGTGGCTCTCGATGGCTGGCACCGCCGACATCGGCATTCCCAACGGCCTGCCGATCGACGAGTGGGGCATTCGCGTGGCCGACGACAAGTGCACGCCGGTAGGCGCGGCCGTGTCGCGCGGCGGCGCCACCAACTCGCCGGCGGCCGTGTATGCGCTCACCAAGTATGTGGACTGGATGAAGAAGTACGCGCCGCGCGAAGCCACGGGCATGACCTTCGGCGAAGCCGGCCCCGTGCCCGCCCAGGGCCAGATCGCGCAGCAGATCTTCTGGTACACGGCCTTCACGGCGGATATGGTCAAGCCGGGCCTGCCGGTGGTCAACGCCGACGGCACGCCCAAGTGGCGCATGGCCCCGGGACCGAACGGCCCCTACTGGAAGCAGGGCATGCAGAACGGCTACCAGGACGTGGGTTCGTGGTCGTTCTTCAAGGGCCATGACGAGAACAAGACCGCGGCAGCCTGGCTGTACGCGCAGTTCGTCACCTCCAAGACGGTGTCGCTCAAGAAGACCGTGGTGGGACTGACGCCGATCCGCGAATCGGACATCAAGTCGCAGGCAATGACCGACATGGCGCCCAAGCTGGGCGGCCTGGTCGAGTTCTACCGCAGCCCGGCCCGCGTGGCATGGTCGCCGACCGGTACCAACGTGCCCGACTATCCGAAGCTGGCCCAGCTCTGGTGGAAGAACGTGGCCGAGGCCGTGACCGGCGAGAAGACGCCGCAGAAGGCAATGGACACGCTGGCCGACGAGATGGACGACGTGATGGCCCGCCTGGAGCGCGCAGGCATGGACAAGTGCGCGCCCAAGCTCAACCCGAAGGGCGACCCGGCCAAGTGGCTGAGCGACCAGCACGCCCCCTGGAAGAAGCTGGCCAACGAGAAGCCGAAGGGTGAAACCATCGAGTACAACAAGCTGCTCACCGCCTGGAAGGAAGGCAAGGTGCGCTGATCCTTCAGCGTTCGCAAAAAAGCCGCGCCAATTGGCGCGGCTTTTTTTTCGTCCATTCGTGGGGCCGGCGCGACGGCATGACCAATGGCAGATGCGCCAGGCGTACGGTTGGCTTACATTCGACGGCCCTCGTTTCGCCCCAGCAAGTGACCTCAAGCATTTCCAGCCCCGCCGCGCGCCACAAACGTGTCCTGGTGATTCACTATTCGCAGACCGGCCAGCTCGGCAGCGTCGCCGAGCAGATCGTCGCGCCTCTCAAGGCCGATCCAGGGATCTCCGTGCATGTCGAAACGCTGCGCCCGCTGGCGGATTTTCCGTTTCCCTGGCCGTTCCTGACCTTCTTCGACGCCTTTCCCGAGTCGGCGCACCTGAAGCCGCCGCCGCTGGCGCCGCTCTCGCTCAGGGGCGACGAGGACTTCGACCTTGTCATCCTCCCGTACCAGGTCTGGTTCCTGGCGCCGTCGCAGCCGATCGTCGCCTTCCTGAAGCATCCGCTGGCAGCGCAGCTGCTGCGGGGCAAGCCTGTTGTCACTGTGATCGCCTGCCGCAACATGTGGCTGCTGGCGCATGAAAAGCTCAAGGGCCTGCTCGACGCCGTGGGTGCGCGTCTGATCGACAACGTGGTGCTGACCGACCCCGGGCCGACGCTTGCCACCTTCTTCACCACGCCGGCCTGGCTGATCTGGGGCCGCAAGCGCGGCTTTTGGGGCATGCCCGACGCCGGTCTCAGCCAAGGGCAGATTCGCGGTGCCGGCCGTTTTGGCCGTGCGCTGCAGGGGGCGCTTCACAGCGATCTCGAACGCGGAACGCAGCCGCTGCTCTCGGGGCTGGGGGCCGTGCGGGCCGATGCAAAGCTCCTGATCAGCGAAAAAGCCGGCACCCGCAGCTTTTTTCTCTGGGGCAAGCTGATCATGGCCGCGGGGCGGCCGGGCGCGTGGCAGCGCAAGCCGCTGCTGTTGCTGTACGTGGCCTTCCTCCTCGTGCTCATTGTCACGGTCGTGCCTGTGAGCTTGACGCTCCAGGCGCTGCTGAGGCCGTTGTTCAAGGGGTGGCTGACTAAAATGACGGCTCATTTCGAGCGCCCGTCGGGCTCGGCCACGGACCGTTCTCCCCGCTATGACGACTGATGTCTTTCTGACCCGCACTGCCGCCTTTCTGCCCTTTTCCCCGGTCAGCAATGAAGACATCGAAGACGTTCTCGGTCGCATCGGCGGCAAGGCTTCGCGAGCGCGGCGGCTGATTCTTCGCAGCAACGGCATCCAGTCGCGCCATTACGCGATCGACCGGGCCACTGGCCAGCTCGCCATGAGCAACGCGCAGCTCACCGCTTCGGCCATCCGGGCGCTGGGCAGCGACATCGGCCCGGTCGACTGCCTGGTTACCGGCACGTCGCTGCCCGACCAGCTGATGCCCAACCACGCGGTCATGGTGCACGGCGAGCTCGGCTGGCCGCGGCTCGAAGTGGTGGCTTGCGCGGGCATCTGCCTGGCGGGCACCACGGCGCTCAAGCACGCCTGGCTCTCGGTGCGTTCAGGCGACGCCCGCCGTGCGGTTGCCACGGGCTCCGAATTGGCCTCTGCAGTGATGCGCGGCTCCCGCTTCGAGGCCGAGCTGGAGCACAAGCTGCAGGCGCTCGAGGAGCGGCCCGAGATCGCTTTCGAAAAAGATTTTCTGCGCTGGATGCTCTCCGACGGCGCCGGCGCCGTGCTGCTCGAGCGCGAGCCGCGCGGCCCGTTGTCGCTGCGCGTGGAGTGGATCGACCTGTCTTCCGCCGCGCACGAACTGCCGGTGTGCATGTATGCGGGCGCCGACAAGAACACCGAAGGCGGCCTGGACGGCTGGGCGCGCACCGCGCCTGAAGACTGGCAGCGCGAGTCGACCTTTGCCGTGAAGCAGGACGTGCGCCTGCTCAACGAGAACATCGTTCGCGCCACACTGGGCGAGCCGCTGGTAGCCATCATTGAGAAGCGGGGCCTGAGGGCTGCCGATGTCGACTGGTTCCTGCCGCACCTCTCGTCGGGCTATTTCATCGAACCCGTGAGCCAATGCCTGGAAGCCATGGGTTTTGCCATTCCGCGCGAACGCTGGTTCAGCAATCTTGCGACCAAGGGCAACACCGGCTCGGCATCGCCCTACATCATGCTCGACGAGCTGTTCCGTTCGGGCCGCATCAAGCCCGGCCACAAGCTGCTGATGTTCGTGCCCGAAAGCGGCCGCTTCTCCAGCGGCTTCATCTACCTGGAAGCCATCTAACCATGGACCTCGACGCCGTTCCGCAAGAAGGCAATGCCACCTTGGATGGCCACGCCAAGCTCATGTACGCGCGCGACGCGCAGGGCCGCGTCGTCACCACCCGGTCGCGCGGATGGGAGGCGGAAGAAATCGTCACCAGCCACGCGGTCGACGTGCTGGTCGAGCAGGCGCAGGCCGCCAGGGAGCGTGTGGCCCAGGGGCTCGCATCGCCGCTCGAATACTGGATGTACGAGCGCCGCATGGACGTGGCGCTGCTCTCGCAAACCAGCGGCTTCTGGCAATGGCGCGTGCGCCGCCACTTGAAGCCGAAGCATTTTGCGGCGCTGCCCGAGAAGCACCTGGCGCGCTACTCGGAGGCGCTGGGCCTGCCCATTTCCACCTTGCAAGGCCTGCCGTGAAATTCGAACACCAACAAGCGGCACACTGCGAAAGCGGCGTGATCTCGAACCTGATGCGCCACCACGGCGTGCCCATGACCGAGAGCATGGCGCTCGGCCTTTCGTCGGCGCTGTCGTTCGCCTACCTGCCGTTCATCAAGCTGTCGGGCCTGCCGCTCATCTCGTACCGCATGCCGCCCAAGGCCATCATCAAGGGCCTGCTGGCCCCGATGGCCGCGCGCTTTCGCTTCGAGACCTTTCGCAGCCCCGAAGCCGGCGCACAGCGCCTCGACGCCTTGCTGGCCGACGGGCAGCTCGTGGGTTTGCAGACCTCGGTCTACTGGCTGCCGTACTTTCCGCCCAACATGCGCTTTCACTTCAACGCGCACAACCTGCTGGTGTACGGCAAGGAGGGCGACGACTACCTGATCAGCGACCCCGTGTTCGAAGAGCCGGTGCGCTGCGCCAGTGCAGACCTGTCGCGCGCGCGCTTCGCCAAGGGCGTGCTCGCGCCCAAGGGCCTCATGTACTACCCGCAGGCCATCGAGCGCAAGGCAGTCGACGCTGCATCGGTCACAAAGGCGATCCGCAAGACCGTGCGCAACATGCTGGCGCCCATTCCGATCGTCGGCGTGCGCGGCATGCGCACGCTGGCCAGCCGCATGCAGAAGCTCCCGTCCGGCGATCCGCGCAGTGTCGACTTCATCGGCCATGTGGTGCGCATGCAGGAAGAAATCGGGACCGGCGGGGCAGGGTTCCGATTCATCTATGCCGGCTTTCTGCAGGAGGCGGCGGTACTGCTCGACAAGCCGCAGCTGCAGCAGATGTCCGAACGGCTCATCGCCATCGGCGACGGCTGGCGCGCGTTCGCGCTCAAGGCGGCGCGCATGGTGAAGGGGCGCGAGCCGGTCGATCCTGCCGCGCTGGCCGATCGTCTGCGTGAACAGGCTCAGCAGGAAGAAACCTTCTTTCGCGATCTGAAGGCTGCTGTTGCTTGAGATGACGCATTGGTTTTCTGTTCGCCGCGTTGTGTTTGAAATGCGTTGCTCGGGGCGCGCACCCGCCGACGGGGTGCCTTTCTCCGCGAATGTCCCCCGGCCTGCGGCCTCCTCCTTTATTTCGCTGCGCAAGGCACCCCGCCAGCGGGTGCGTTGCACAGAGCAGTCGTTGATCAGCGGTACACCACGAGCGTGCCCAAGTGCACAGGGCATCGGGTGCTCCGCGCAGCGAAATAAAGGAGGAGCCCGAAGGGCGGGGGACATTCGCGGAGGGGAGTACCCGGTGGCCTTTGCACCCGCCCTGAACCAGCGGCGCCCCGAACAACAGCGCGCCCAAAGAGCAACCGCTACATGCTCGAACTGAAGAACCTCAGCTACCGTTATCCGCACGCCGATGCGGCCGCGTTGGCTGACGTCTCGCTCGCCGTCCCCAGAGGCTCCGTGATGGGCTTGCTCGGTCCTAACGGCGCAGGCAAGACCACGCTGATCTCCCACCTGTCGGGTGCGCTCGCAGTGCAGTCAGGCGAGATCCATATCGACGGCCAGCCACTGCAGCAGGTGCGAGCCAAGGCGCCCACCCGCATTGCGGTCGCTCCGCAGGACCAGGCCTTCTACCCCATGCTCACCGTGGCCGAGAACCTTGCGTGCTTTGCCGCGGCCGGGGGGCTCTCTGGCGAGCGCAAGAAGACGCGCATCGAAGCCTGCACCCGCTTTTCGCAGCTTGAACAGTTTGCGGGCGTGCGGGCCGAGCGGCTCTCGGGTGGCCTGAAACGCCGATTGAACCTTGCGATTGCGCTGTTGCCCGAACCTGAGCTGATGCTCTTCGACGAGCCAACCGTGGGCGTCGATCCGCAATCGCGTGCGTTCATCCTCGACGCGATCAAGAGCCTCGCGCAGCAGGGCGCCGCCGTGATCTATGCCTCGCACTACATGGAAGAAATCGAGGCCATCGCCGACCGCGTGGCCATTCTTGACCGTGGCCACGTGCTGCGCGAAGGCTCGCTTGAAGAGCTGCTGTCGAAGAGTGCAATGCTGCTGACACTGGCAGCCGATGGCCTCGACGAGGCCATGCTCTCGCGCTTTGGCACTGTGGAGCCGGGCGGTGTGCATTGGCGCGTGCACCTGCACGAAGGCACCGGTCCCGGCCCTGTGCTGGCGGCGCTGGAAGCCGAAGGCATCGAAGTGCGCCACGCGGAATTCGGCCGCCACGACCTGGAGCAGCTCTTCATGGCGCTCACCCACCGCTCGTTGCGCGACTGAACACGCCATGCTCTTCGCACTCATCAAGAAGGAACTGCTGGCCCTCGTGCGCGACATGCACGGGCTGGCCGCATTGTTCCTCATGCCGATGGTCTTCATCGTGCTGATGTCGCTCACGCTCAAGGACATCTACCGCCCACCGCTCGCCGAGCTCAGCTATGCCGTGGACATGCGCGACACCGAAACGCCGGCGCAATGGCTGCAGCAGATCTGGCAGC
Organism: Variovorax paradoxus; assembly: GCF_009755665.1. Classification (NCBI taxonomy): domain Bacteria; kingdom Pseudomonadati; phylum Pseudomonadota; class Betaproteobacteria; order Burkholderiales; family Comamonadaceae; genus Variovorax; species Variovorax paradoxus. The sequence continues at coordinate 3,719,300 of NZ_CP046622.1, read as the reverse complement.
GCAGCCACGGTGCGCCTGAAGCGCTCGGTGCCGACTGGGAGGCACGGCTGCGCAGCGGCGCGCTCAAGTACGTCATCGTGCTGGAGCCGGGCCTCTCGGCCGAGCTCGAATCAGCCGCGCTCTCGACCAAGGCGCACGTCCGTTTGCTGACGGAGCCGGGCATCGACGCGAACCTGTTCAATGCCCTGCGTGCCGAACTCGTCGGCGCCTCCGGCGAACTGAAGGCCCGGCTGGCGCTTGCGGTGCCCGGCACCTCCGGCCCGCCGCCCGGCGCTTCGATCCAGGCGCTGGTGAATGCCGAGCGCTATTCCACCGCCGGGCCGCGACCCACGTCGGTGCAGCAGAACGTGCCGGCATGGCTGGTATTCGGCATGTTCTTCGTGGTGGCGTCGCTCTCCAGCCTGTTCGTGCAGGAGCGCAGCTCGGGCGCGCTGGGCCGGCTGCGCAGCCTGGGTGTGTCGCGCTTCATGTTGCTGATGTCCAAAGCCTTGCCTTACCTCGGCGTCAACGCGCTGCAGGCCGTGTTGATGCTTGCTGCCGGCATCTGGCTGATGCCCCTGATCGGCGGCGATGCGCTTTCGCTTGCGGGTATCGATTGGGGTGCGTTGGTGGTTGCGCTGGCGGCCGTGAGCCTGGCCGCGGTGAGCCTGTCGCTCGCGCTGGCCTGTGCCGTGCGCAGCCATGCGCAGGCCGCGACCATCGGCCCGATGGTCAACGTACTCATGGCTGCTGCCGGCGGCATCATGGTGCCGAAGTTCGTCATGCCGGGCTTCATGCAGCGGCTGGTCGAAATCTCTCCGATGAACTGGGGGCTGGAAGCTTTGCTCACCGTGCTGCTGCGCGGTGGCGGCGTGGCCGACACCCTGCCGCAGATCGGCCGGCTCGTGCTGTTTGCGGCCGCCATGTTCCTGCTCGCCGTCTTCTTGTTTCGCAGGCCTGCATCGTGACCGACTCCGTATCCGCCGAATTCATCGCCAGCCTGAAGGCCATGGTGCTCGAAGCTGTTGAAAAAGAGGCGCCTCCGGGCGGCCTTGGCGACGACGAGCCGCTGTTCGGCCCCGAAGCCCGGCTCGACCTCGACTCGCTCGACGCGCTGCAGGTGTCGATGACGATCCAGCAGCGCTTCGGCGTACGCATGCCCGACAGCAAGGAAACGCGCCGCGCACTCACCTCCATCGCACACCTGGCGAGCCACCTGGCGCAAGCGGGCAAGGCATGAGCGCCGCGCCGGGCCGCCCCAAGCAAGCTCGCTCCCGCTTGGCGGGAAGGCGCGTAGCGCCAAGGGTGCACCTATGAGCGCCGCGCAGGGCCGCCCCAAGCAAGCTCGCGCCGCAGTGCGTAGCACGAAGGCTGTCTGATGACGACTGGGGGCGTGTACCTTGCCGGCATGGGCTTGGCCTGCGCGCTCGGCAACGATCTTTCATCTTCCGTCGCCGCACTTGCGCGCGGCGGCGTACCGCCCACGATGGTCGCCGTCTCTGAAGGCGTGCAGTGGCCCGTCTACACGCTGCCGCCGCAGGATGGCAGCTGGATCGAGCGACTGGAACGCATCGTCCGTAGCGTGTCGGCGCAGGCGGGTGAAGGCGCGGGGCGTTCATGCCCGCTCTTCGTTGCGTCCTCTTCCCTGGACATCGGCCATATGGAGCACGAAACGCAAGACCTGCGCCTGGGTGGCGATCTCCAGGACTTTGCCGGGCTCGTGGCCGGTGCGCTCGATTGGCAGGGGCCGGTGTTCACCATCTCGACGGCCTGCACCTCGGCGATCAATGCCGTGCTCGCAAGCTGCGATCTGATTCGAAGCGGCGAAGCCGAAGAGGCGCTGGTGATCGGCGCCGAACTCGGCAACCGCTTCACCGTGGCGGGCTTCGGCGCCATGCAGCTGCTGTCGCCCGCAAGCGCGCGGCCTTTCGGCGCCGGGCGCAACGGGCTGGTGCTCGGTGAGGCGGTGGCCGCATTGCGCCTCAGCTCGCACCCTGGGCGCTGGCGGATTGCGGGTGGTTCCAACGTGGTCGACGGGCGCAATCCTTCGGGTACCGAAGCCAGCGCGGTGATCGCCATGTGCCACGAAGCATTGGCGCAGAGCGGCCTTGGCGTGCATGACATCGATCTGGTCAAGGTGCAGGCCGCGGGCAGCCCGGTCAACGATGCGATCGAGGCTGAGGCGCTGAAGCAGGTCTTCTTCGACGCGCTGCCGCCGCTGGTGTCGCTCAAGTCGCTGATCGGGCACACGCTGGGTGCCTCGGGCGCGGCTGAACTCGCCTTGCTGCTTGGCTGCATCGAAGCCGGTGCCTGGCCTGCCGTCGGCTATGCCGTCGAAGATGAGCTCGGCATTGCACTGAGCACACAGGCTCCGGCCAGGCTGCGCAACATGCTGCTCAACGTGGTGGGATTCGGCGGCGGGCATACGTCGCTGGTGCTGCAGGATTGCACGGCATGAGCACCCATCTCGAACAGGCATGGCGCGTCGCGTCGCACTTCACCGCCGATCCGCTGCCGGCGGATTGGCGTGACCAGCTGGCGCACCGGCTCGGCCGCCGGCCGCGGCGTGTGGGCCTGTGGACCGAGCTGGCCATGTACGGCGCGCGCCGCTGCCTCGACGAGACGGGCGAGGCGGCTTTGCCGGCCGGTGCGCGGCTGCGCGTGTCGAGCATGCGCGGCGCCTGGGGAGCGACGCATGCGGCGCTGGCCCAGCTCGATGCGGGCATGCTGATGCCGTTCACCTTCATGCAGAGCCAGCCCGCACTGATGCTGGCGGAGGTCGGTCGTTGCCTTGAATGGCAAGGCGACGCGAGCTTTGCACTGTGCCGCGATCCGCAGCAGCTGCTGCGGCTTTCGCGAGCAGGCGCTGGAAGTGCCGGCGTGCTGGTCGGCGTGGTGGAAGAGGAGCGCAACGGCGGAAGGCCGCGTTCCGAATGGTGGCGGCTGGTGCCGGCCTGAAGCACTGCGGGCCGGCCCGCGGGCGGGTTGTCAAGCCGCTGCCGCGATCGACCGGGCGAGGTTGGCACGCGCTCGCGCCTCGAGCAGCGCATGCATTTGCGGCGTGGTGTAGATCGCCTCTCGCTCCAGGAAGCGCTGCAGAATTTCGCGGCGACGCGGCCGGCGGATTTCGTCGGGCACAAAGGCGTATTCGGCATGTACCTGCCGTTCGTATTCGTCAAACCGCGCGCGCTCGGCGCCGAGGATCGACAGGTCGATGTCGATCAGCAGTTCGGCGTCGCGGCCCTCGGGCACGGCGTTGTGCCGGGTGGCCATGACCAGTGCATGCACGCGCTCAGCCGCTTCTTTCGGCGCTCCCTGCTCGAGCATTGCGCTTCGTGCCCAATCGGCACTGCGAGCCTCGTTGTCGTGCGCATGCACGTCGTAGATGGCGTCGTGAAACCACAGCGCAAGCGCCACTTCGCCGGGGCGCTCGGCCAGATCTTTCTGTTGCTCGAACCACGCGAGGCATTCGCCCAGGTGCTGCATGGTGTGATAGCGGCGCTGCGGTTCGCAGTAGCGGCGCTGCAGTTCGATGCACAGCGCTTCGTCGGCGCTGGCCACGCCCAGCGCATGCCAGGCGGCGTTCCAGTTGGCCAGCAGCGCCTCGGGCGTCATGGGGTCATTGCTCCATGGCGGCCTTGACCTCCTGGCCGAGGTCGAGCACCGACATTGCGTAGTAGCTGCTCCAGTTGTAGCGCGTGATCACGTAGAAGTTGCGCGTGCCGGCCACGTAGGTCGGCGGTGCGTCGGCACCGTTCTGCAGTTCGATCAGCGCCAGCAGCCCCTTGTGCCGCAGGCCATCGCCTTCGGGTACCGCGCCGGCCGCCACGAAGCTGTCGATGCTGAAGGTCGGCAGGATGTCCGGCGCCAGGAGCAGCGGCTTCTTGAGGCGCTCTTCCTCGAAACGCACCGGGTAGACGGCCGGCATGCCCGGCTTCCAGCCGAAGGCCTTGAAGTAGCTGGCCACGGAGCCGATCACATCGGCGGTGTTGTCGACCAGGTCGATGCGGTTGTCGCCGTCGAAGTCGACTGCGTACTTGGCGATGCTGCTCGGCATGAACTGCGGCATGCCCATGGCACCGGCATAGCTGCCCACGGGCACCAGCGGGTTTTCGGACGTGCGGCTTTCGGTGCTCAGAAAGCTTTCGAGTTCGCCGCGGAAGAAGGCTTCGCGCTCCGCCGCGCGCGGGTGCGCCTGCGGAAAGTCGAACGACAGCGTGGCCAGCGCATCGATCACGCGAAAGTTGCCCATGTTGCGGCCATAGATGGTCTCGACGCCCACGATGCCCACGATGATTTCGGGTGGCACGCCGTACACCTGCTCGGCCCGCGCGAGCGTGTCGGCGTTGTTGCGCCAGAAGCGCACGCCCGCCGCGATGCGCATCGCATCGATGAAGCGGCTGCGATAGACCTGCCAGTTCTTTACCGAACCCACCGGGCCGGGCAGCATCAGGCGCGGCACATTCGGCAGGAAGCGCGCGCTGCCGATGGTGGCTCGCACCCATTCGCGGTCCAGCCCGCGGCGCTCGGCTACCTCGTCGGCGAAGCGCATGGCGTCCTCGCGCGTGGCATAGGGCGTGCTGCCGGTCACCGTCTTCACGCTGCGGGCGCCGGACGTTTTCTGGGCTTGCGCCCCCGTAGACCACGCGCAGCAGGCGGCCAGGAGGGCGATAGAGGCGGCGCGGAAGGGCGCAGGAAGAAAAGATCGCATAGGGCGATTGTGCCGCCCGCCCAGGTCGGCTCCCGCGCCGGTATTCAGCGCCGGGGATTCAACGCCGGCCAGTTCAGCCGGCGGAACTCGCTGCGTAGAGCCGCCAGCGAAGCAGGGGAGGCCTTGGCATAGCGCTGGGCTTCCAGCTTCAGCAGCCAGTCGCGCACCGCCCCTGCGGCGGGGCCGAAGCGCGCCTCGGCCTGGGCAGCCATCTGGCGCGGTGGCGCCGTTTCCGGCATCTTGAGCCCGGCTTTCGCGAGCCGCGTGCGTGCCTGCCCCAGCAGGCGCAGCCACGGGTCGTGCTGGCTGCGCTCCCATAGCGTCCAGGCCGCACCGGCCAAGCTTGCGCCCACCAGCAGGTACAGCAGCACATAGGCCAGGTCTTCGAGGCTGGGGGCTTCGAAGCCGATGCTCTTCAGCAGGTTGAGCTGGCGGCTCTGGGTGTAGTTGAGCACCCATTGGTTCCAGCTGTTGTTCACGGCCTCCCAGGCGGCGCGCACGTTCTGCGAGAGCGTGGGGCTCATCGCGCCGATGGCGCCGGCAAATAGGCCCGGCTGCGGCGCAAGCCGCTGGGACTGGCCAACCCGGCCCGGCGATACGGCCGCGGTGGGGTCCACGCGTACCCAGCCCATGCCTTCCTGCCAAACCTCGGTCCACGCGTGCGCATCGCTCTGGCGCAAGATCCAGTAGTCGTCGACGCTGTTGAGTTCACCGCCCTGGTAGCCGGTCACGATGCGCGCCGGAATACCCAGCCCGCGCATCAGCACCACGAACGCGGAGGCGATGTGCTCGCAGAAGCCTTCCTTGCGATCGAACCAGAACTCGTCGGCCGTGTTGGCGCCATACACGCCGGGCTCCAGCGTGTAGGTGTAGCCGCCGGTGCGCAGCCGCTGCATCGCGGCGCGCACGAAGGCCGGGGTATCGGCATTGGCAAGCTCGGGCTGGGCGCGCATTTCCGCCGCGAGCGCGGCGGTGCGCGGATTCAGACCCGGCGGCAGGGCAAGGTAAGACCGAAGTGCACCGGTCTGTCGAGTCGGGCCGCTCAGAAACTGCGTGTAGCTCTCGGCGCGGTAGCGCACGAGGTCGGAAACCGGCCGGTTGGCGATCCATTGCAAGTCTGGCGTGCCCGTCACTTCGAAGCCGGGCGCTTCGGGGGCGCTTTGCGCGGCATCGAGCGTGAGCAGCCAGGGACGATGGTTGGGCTCGAGCGTGATCTCGTAGCGCACCGGCGCGCCGCTGGTGCGCAGGTTGGCCGCCGATTGCGCGCCCCGCGCCCACGGCGGCAGCGCAGTCCATTCACGCCCGTCGAACTGCGTCAGCACCGGGCCGCGGAAGTACATCTGGCTCTGCGGCGGTGCTCGGCCGTTATCGAATTTGATGCGCGCCGCAATGCTGTCGTCGAGCGCCAGTTCGGCGATGGTGCCCACGCGCATGGTGTTCGAGAGTCCCGTGCGGCCGGCCATGGCGTCGCTGGGCGTACCCCACAGCGGCGCGAAGCGCGGGAACAGCAGGAACAGCGCGAGCATGATCGGCGCGCCCAGCAGGGCCATCCAACCGGCGGTGCGGGCGGCCTGCATGAGCGGCGGCTTGCCCACCGGCATGTGCGCGTTGATCAGCGCGGTCAACAGGCCCAGCAGCGCGAGCAGCATGGTGAACGCCGTCATCAGCGACTGCGAGTAGAAGAAGTTCGTCAGCATCGCGAAGAAGCCGAGGAAGAACAGCACGAAGGCGTCTCGTCGCGCGCGCAATTCCAGCGTCTTGAGCGCCAGCAAGACTACGACCAACGTCACGCCCGGGTCGCGGCCGAGCAGCGTGCGGTGGGTGGCGAAAGTGGCGGCTACCGCCAGCACCAGCAGGCCGGCGCGCCACCATTTGCTTGGAAGGGGGCGGGCCTCGATGGCCAGCGTGCCGCGCCACACCAGGACCATTGCGGTGATGGCGGTGCACCACCACGGCAGGTTCTCGGCCTGCGGCAAGACAATCAGCGCAATGACCGAGAGCAGGAACAGCGTGTCCCGGGCGTCCCTTGGCAGCGCTGCGATTTCGCGCCTGAACTTGTTCATGCGCGGCGCTCCCGGCGGGCAGAACGTGCAGCTTGTTTCAACATAGTGCCAAGGCCTCCAGGCAGGCCCTGCGGTGCGCTTCGCCCTGCGAGGGCTGCACCACCCGTCCGGCAATCCGGATTCCGTAGTCCACGCCCAGCCGGTCCGCCATCAACACCCATGCGCAAAGCCGCGATGCGCGGGCCTCGGGGTCGACGAGGCTGGTGGCTTGCGCGTCGAGCCACAGCTCCTCGCGCTGGGTCTGCTGCATGTCACGGCTCACGAGTTCTTCAGACCCCGTGGCTTGCGCCCGGGCCGCCTTTTTCCAGACCACCAGCTTGAGCGGGTCGCCGCGGCGGTAGGCCCGCAGGCCGTCATATTCACCGGCCGACTGTGAGCGCAGGGCGGCCGATGTGGCCGCCGGCCCGGAGAAGGGCTCGCCGGGTGGCAGCGGCGGCGGATGCGCCTCAGGCGTCGGGTAGACCAGCATCTGCGCGGCTGGCCGCCACACCGTCCAGACACGGAATGTTCCGAGCGGAAAACGGGTTTCGGCCGTGAGCGGCGGCACGGGATGAAGCCCGCGCCTTTCGGGCTTGAAGGCGATCTCGACGGTGGAGGTTCCTTCTGCCGGCACGTCCGTCCAGCCCCATTGGCCGCTGCCGCGCACCGCCATGCCGATGCCGTAGCGCACGCTGCGCCGCGTGTTGTGCAACACCACCCGAAAAACCGCGGCGGCGCCTGCGTAGTGCGCATCTGGCGGCGTCAGGTGCATGGCCAGCCCGCGCAGCGTGGCATGGCAGACGTGCATGCCCACGGCTACGCTGCCCGCGAGCAGGAAGGTCAGCAGGTAGCCCAGGTTGAGCTGGTAGTTGATCGACGCAATCAGCAGCACCAGCAGTGTGGCGGCCAGCGTCCAGCCTGCGCGCGTGGGCACGATGTAGACGTTGCGCTGCGTGAGCTCCAGCGTGTCGGAAGGCGGCCGGCGCGACAGGAACCAGCCGTCGATGCGCGAGCGTAGCGACGCGATCATCGGTGGGAAACGAGACAATTCATTTTTACGGCAGCGGCACGTCCGCGATCATTGCGCGCACCTGCTCCACGGCGCCGCGGCCGGCGTCTCCCACGGGCGTGAGGCGGTGCGCAATCGTCTGCGGCAGGATCGATTGAACGTCGTCGGGCGCGACGTAGCTGCGGTTGGCCAGCAGCGCCTGCGCCTTGGCGGCGCGCAGCACCGCAATGCCGGCGCGCGGCGAAAGGCCTTGCAAGAACCACCGGCCCGAACGCGTGGCGGCAATCAGGTCTTGCACGTAGTTCAGCAGCGGCTCGGCGGCATGCACCTGCTGCACGCGCTGCTGCAACGCAGTGAGTTCGCCCGCGGTCAGCAGCGCGGGCAGGGTGGCCAGCATCTCGCGGCGGTCGGCGCCCGCAAGCAGTTCGCGTTCGGCCGCGCGGTCGGGGTAGCCCAGCGAAATGCGCATGAGAAACCGGTCGAGCTGCGATTCGGGCAAGGCGAAGGTGCCGAGCTGGTCCTGCGGGTTCTGCGTGGCAATCACGAAGAAGGGCGTGGGCAGCGGCCGCGTCTCTCCTTCGATGGTGACCTGCTTTTCTTCCATGGCCTCGAGCAGGGCGCTCTGGGTCTTGGGGCTGGCACGGTTGATTTCGTCCGCCAGCAGCACCTGCGCGAAGATGGGGCCGGGATGGAACACGAAGGCCTGCTGCCCGCGGTCGTAGATGGCCACGCCCGACAGGTCACCCGGCATCAGGTCGGCCGTGAACTGCACGCGCGAGAACTGCAGGCCGAAGGTGTGCGAGAGCGCATGGGCGAGGGTGGTCTTGCCGACCCCCGGCACATCCTCGATGAGCAGGTGCCCGCCCGCCAGCAGGCAGGCCACGCAGTCGCGCACTTGCGCCTCTTTGCCGACGATCACCGTGTTAAGCTGATTCAGCAAAGTGGCAAGCTTCGCAGCAACGTCCATATTTGTATCCATATGCAAACGATACCGTAAGACCGCGCAGCCCCATGCTGTGTGAGGTCTAGATACGACAGAGACACGGCAAAGAGATGGGCAAGACCGGCTACTTCACACATCGCGATTGCTGGAAGCACGACATGGGACGGGGCCACCCCGAATGTCCCGAGCGGCTGGATGCCATCGAAGACAGGCTGTTGCTGACCGGCGTGGGCGACGCCCTCGAACATCGGGACGTGCCGCTGGCCACCCTTGCCCAGATCACGCGGGCGCACAGCGAAGCGCACCTCGAATACCTCGAAGAGCTCCATCAGCGCCTGGTGGCCGACGAGCCGGCCGGTGGGCCGGCCCACGCGATGCTCGACCCCGACACCATCCTGAACCGCTACACGCTGCTGGCCGCGCGCAGGGCCGCCGGAGCCGCGGTTGCCGCCACCGACGCGGTGATTGCCGGCGAGGTCGACAACGCCTTCTGCTCGGTCAGGCCGCCAGGGCATCATGCCTGCCGCGAACAGGCCATGGGTTTCTGCTTTCTGAACAACGTGGCCATTGCGGCGCGGCACGCGCTCGAGGTGCATGGCCTGGAGCGCGTGGCGGTGATCGATTTCGACGTGCACCACGGCAACGGCACCGAGAACATTCTTTCGAACGATCCGCGGGTGCTGATGGTCGGCTTTTTCCAGCATCCGTTCTATCCGTACAGCGGCACCGACCATCCGGCCTCGAACATGCTGAACTTGCCGATTCCGGCCTATACCAAGGGCATGGATGTGCGGGAGCTCATCGAGGCCGCCTGGATGCCCCGGCTCGAAGAGTTCGGGCCCGAGATGATCTTCGTGAGCGCGGGCTTCGACGCCCACCGCGAGGACGACCTGGGCCAGCTCGGGCTCACCGAGAACGACTTCGCGTGGATCACGAGCCGCATCCAGGACGTTGCCAAGCGCCATTCGCGCGGGCGCATCGTCTCGATGCTCGAGGGCGGCTACAACCTCGATGCGCTGGCGCGCAGCGTGGAAGCGCACATCCGCGTCCTGGCCGATCTGTAACGCCGCGGGCGCGAACACGGCGCCATGTTTTCCCAAGAGATGAATTTCAACGATTTCACACAACGATTGGCGCAGGTCGACGCGCGCGGCCTGGGCATTGAACTGGCGGCTCTGGTGGCTTGCGTGGCCCTGGCCTGGATGGCCAGCCGCTGGTTCGGACGCGACCAGCCCAAGGATTCGATCTGGTTCGGCGAGCGCACCTTCGACGGCGTGCTGTTTCCTCTGCTGGCGCTGGTCTTCACCGAACTCGCCCGCCGCGTGGTGACCGGCTTGCAGCCGGTGCTGGTCCTGCGCATCGCGGTATCGGTTTTTCTGTCGCTGCTGGTCATTCGCCTGTTCGCGCGGGTCATGAGGGCGGTCTTTCCCGCCTCCAACCTGGTGCGGCTGCTGGAGCGCACGATTTCCTGGCTGGCCTGGATTGCAGCCATTCTCTGGATCGTCGGGCTGCTGCCGCCCGTGCTGGCCGAGCTCGACAACATCACCCTCTCGTTCGGCAAGACGCGCGTCAGCCTGCAAACCATCATCCAGGGCGCGCTGTCCGCCGGGCTGGTGCTGGTGATTGCGCTGTGGATTGCCGCCACCATCGAAAAGCGCATCCTGCTCGAGGCTGTGACCGACCTTTCGATGCGCAAGGTGGCGTCGAACGCGATTCGCGCCATCCTGCTGCTGGTGGGCCTCCTGTTTGCGCTGTCGGCGGTGGGGGTCGACCTGACGGCGCTCTCGGTGCTGGGCGGCGCGCTGGGCGTGGGCCTGGGCTTCGGCCTCCAGAAGCTCGCGGCCAACTACGTGAGCGGCTTCGTCATCCTGCTGGAGCGCTCCATCCGCATCGGCGACAACGTCAAGGTCGACACCTTCGAAGGCCGCATCACCGACATCAAGACCCGCTACACGCTCATCCGTGCCGGCAACGGGCGCGAAGCCATCGTGCCGAACGAGTCGCTCATCACCAGCCGGGTCGAGAACCTCTCGATGGCGGACCGCAAGTTCAACATCACGACCAGTGTGGTGGTGGGCTACGACAGCGACGTGGCGCAGGTTCAATCGATCCTGTGCGGGGCCGCGAAATCGCAGGAGCGCGTCATGACGGATCCCGCGCCGGTGACCTATCTCACCAGCTTTGCGCCCGACGGCCTGGAGTTCATCCTGAACTTCTGGGTGGCAGACCCGGACAAGGGCAAGGACAACGTTCGCTCGGCCATCAATATCGCGATTCTGGAAGGCCTGCGCAGCGCGGGCATCGACATTCCGTACCCCCAGCGCGTGCTGCGTGTCGAGTCGCTGCCGGCCAGCGTTTCAGGCACTCCCGACGCTGCCGTATAATCACGAAAAAGCACGATCGTTCTTTTTTGTTGCCCGCAGTGCCAATCGCCATGAAAGCAGAGGCGGCAAAGGTCGGACTCTAGAATGACCGGTTGCCCTCGAAGCCCCCTTTTTGCAATCCAATGGAGTCAAGTCAATGAAGGTTCTAGTGCCTGTCAAACGGGTCGTCGATTACAACGTCAAGGTGCGCGTGAAGAGCGACGGCACCGGGGTGGACATTGCCAACGTCAAGATGAGCATGAACCCCTTCGACGAAATCGCCGTTGAAGAAGCCGTTCGCCTGAAAGAGAAGGGCGTTGTGACCGAAGTCATCGCCGTCTCCTGCGGCGATGCCAAGTGCCAAGAGACTCTGCGCACCGCCATGGCCATCGGCGCCGACCGCGGCATCCTGGTCGAGACCACCGAAGAGCTCCAGCCCCTGGCCGTGGCCAAGCTGCTGAAAGCGCTGGTCGAGAAGGAACAGCCCCAGCTCGTCATCCTGGGCAAGCAAGCCATCGACGACGACGCCAATCAGACGGGCCAGATGCTCGCCGCCCTGACCGACCTGCCGCAAGCCACCTTCGCCTCGAAGGTCGAAGTGGCCGACGGCAAGGCTACCGTCACGCGCGAAGTCGACGGCGGCCTGGAAACCATCCAGCTCAGCCTGCCGGCCGTCATCACGACCGACCTGCGCCTGAATGAGCCGCGCTACGTCACCTTGCCCAACATCATGAAGGCCAAGAAGAAGCAGCTCGACACCTTCAAGCCCGAAGACCTGGGCGTGGACGTGAAGCCCCGCCTGAAGACCCTCAAGGTCAGCGAGCCGCCCAAGCGCGGTGCCGGCATCAAGGTGCCCGACGTCGCCACCCTGGTGGACAAGCTGAAGAACGAAGCCAAAGTGATCTGAGGAAGACAACGACATGACCGCACTAGTTATTGCCGAACACGACCACGCGACCGTCAAGCCCGCGACCCTCAACACCGTGACCGCGGCGCTTGCCTGCGGCGGCGACGTGCACGTGCTCGTTGCCGGAGCCAATGCCGCTGAAGCCGGCAAGGCCGCCGCGCAGATCGCAGGCGTGGCCAAGGTCATTGTGGCCGACAGCCCCTCGCTCGCCGAGAACCTTGCAGAGAACGTGGCTGCCCAGGTGCTGGCCATTGCCTCCAACTACAGCCACATCCTGTTCCCCTCGACCGCCAACGGCAAGAACGTCGCTCCGCGCGTGGCCGCCAAGCTCGACGTGGCGCAGATCTCCGACATCACCAAGGTCGAGAGCCCCGACACCTTCGAGCGCCCGATCTACGCCGGCAACGCCATTGCCACCGTGCAGAGCAGCGACGCCACCAAGGTGATCACGGTTCGCACCACCGGCTTCGACGCCGCAGCCGCCACCGGTGGCAGCGCAGCGGTCGAAACCGCTGAAGGCGTGGCCGACAGCGGCAAGTCGAGCTTCGTGGGCCGCGAAGTCACCAAGAGCGACCGCCCCGAACTCACCGCCGCCAAGATCATCGTCTCGGGCGGCCGGGCCCTCGGCAGCGCCGAGAAGTTCACCGAAGTGATGACGCCCCTGGCGGACAAGCTCAACGCCGGCCTGGGCGCCAGCCGCGCCGCAGTGGACGCAGGCTACGCACCCAACGACTGGCAAGTGGGCCAGACCGGCAAGATCGTTGCGCCGCAGCTGTACATCGCAGCCGGCATCTCGGGCGCCATTCAGCACTTGGCCGGCATGAAGGACTCCAAGGTGATCGTCGCTATCAACAAGGACGAAGAAGCACCGATCTTCTCGGTGGCCGACTACGGCCTTGTGGCCGACCTGTTCACGGCCGTGCCGGAACTGGTCAAGGCGCTCTGACGCGATTGCCGCACTGAGCCGAAGGGCATCGTTCGCGATGCCCTTTTCGTATCCGCTGTATCTGGAGACAAGAGATGAGCTACACCGCCCCACTCAAGGACATGCTGTTCGACATCGAGCACCTGGCCAACATCGGCGAGATCGCCAGGCTGCCCGGCTTTGAAGACGCAGGCCTCGAAACCGCGCAAGCCGTGCTCGAAGAATGCGCGCGCTTCAACCAGGACGTGGTCGCGCCGCTGAATGTGGAGGGCGACCGCAATCCTTCGTCGTTCAAGGGCGGAGAGGTAGCCACCACCCCGGGCTTCAAGGAAGCCTTCGCACAGTATGTGTCGGGCGGCTGGCAGGGCCTGCAGCATCCGGCGGACTTTGGCGGCCAGGGCCTGCCCAAGACCATCGGCGCGGCCTGCGGCGAGATGCTCAACTCGGCCAACATGAGCTTTGCGCTGTGTCCGCTGCTGAGCGACGGCGCCATCGAGGCGCTGCTCACGGCCGGCTCCGACGAGCTCAAGGCGGTGTACCTGGAAAAGCTGGTGAGCGGCCAATGGACCGGCACCATGAACCTCACGGAGCCGCAGGCCGGCAGCGACCTTGCGCTGGTGCGCAGCCGCGCCGAACCGCAGGTGAGTCCATCCGGGCAGCCTGACGGCACCTACAAGATCTTCGGCACCAAGATCTTCATTACCTATGGCGAGCACGACATGGCCGAGAACATCGTGCACCTCGTGCTTGCGCGCGTCACCGGCGCGCCCGAGGGCGTGAAGGGCATCAGCCTGTTCGTGGTGCCCAAGTTCATCGTGGGCAAGGATGGGTCGCTGGGTGAGCGCAACGACGTGCACTGCGTGAGCATCGAGCACAAGATGGGCATCAAGGCCAGTCCTACCGCCGTGCTGCAGTACGGCGACAACGGCGGTGCCGTGGGCTACATCGTCGGCCAGGAGAACCGCGGCCTCGAGTACATGTTCATCATGATGAATTCGGCCCGCTACGCCGTGGGCATGCAGGGCATTGCGATTGCCGAGCGCGCCTACCAGCATGCCGTGGCCTATGCCAAAGACCGCGTGCAGAGCCGCCCGGTCGACGGTTCGATGAACGCCAGTGCGCCGATCATTCACCACCCCGACGTCAAGCGCATGCTGATGACGATGCGTGCCTACACCGAAGGCTGCCGCGCCATGGCCAGCGTGGCGGCAGCCGCCTACGACGCGGCGCACCACCACCCCGATGCGGAAGCCCGCAAGCAGAATCAGGCGTTCTACGAATTCATGGTGCCGTTGGTGAAGGGCTACAGCACCGAGATGAGCCTGGAAGTGACCTCGCTCGGCGTGCAGGTGCACGGCGGCATGGGCTTCATCGAGGAGACGGGCGCGGCGCAGTACTACCGCGACGCCAAGATCCTCACCATCTACGAAGGCACCACGGCCATCCAGGCCAACGATCTTGTCGGCCGCAAGACGGCGCGCGACGGCGGCCAGACGGCCAAGGCCATTGCGGCGCAGATCGAGAAGACCGAAGCCGAGTTAGCCAAGAACAGCAGCCCCGCCGCGGCTGCCGTCCTCAAGCGCCTGAAGGCCGCGCGCGAAGCTTTCATCGAGGTGGTCGACTTCGTCGCGGGCCAGACCAAGGCATCGCCCAATGCGGTGTTTGCGGGCAGCGTGCCTTACCTGATGCTGGCGGGCAACCTGGTGGCCGGCTGGCAGCTGGCACGCTCGCTGATCATTGCGCAAGACCTTGCTTCGCGCAGCGTCGACACCGATTTCATGCAAGCCAAGGTTGCCACCGCGCGCTTCTACGCCGAGCACATCCTGAACAAGGTGCCGGGCATCCGCGACAGCATCGTCGACGGCGCGGAAAGCGTCACGGCACTGGCACTCGACGCCTTCTGACCCAAGGCCATGTGTCGCCCACCTGACGGGCGGCGCGGCCTTCCTCTTATATAAAACCGAAACTCATTCCGGAGAAGACATGTCCAAGCTGCCCCCCGTGCTCGCGAACCTGCCGTTGCCGATCATCGGCTCGCCGCTGTTCATCATCAGCAACCCCAAGCTCGTGATCGCGCAGTGCAAGGCCGGCGTGGTCGGCTCGATGCCGGCACTCAACGCCCGCCCCGCTGCGCAGCTCGAAGACTGGCTCGCCGAAATCACCGAGGAACTCGCGGCCTACAACAAGGCCAACCCGGACAAGCCCGCAGCCCCTTTCGCCATCAACCAGATCGTGCACAAGAGCAACGACCGGCTCGAGCACGACATGGAGATGGTCGTGAAGTACAAGGTGCCGATCGTCATTACCTCGCTGGGCGCGCGCACCGACGTGAACGATGCAGTGCACAGCTACGGCGGCGTCACGCTCCACGACATCATCAACAACAAGTTCGCGCAGAAGGCCATCGAGAAGGGCGCCGACGGCATCATCGCCGTGGCAGCCGGTGCCGGCGGCCATGCGGGCGTGAAGAGCCCGTTTGCGCTGGTGCAGGAAATCCGCCAGTGGTTTGACGGCCCCATTGCGCTGTCGGGCTCCATTGCCACCGGCGGCGCGGTGCTCGCGGCGCAGGCCATGGGCGCCGACTTCGCGTACATCGGCACCGCATTCATCGCCACCGAAGAAGCGCGTGCCAGCGATGAATACAAGCAGGCCATTGTCGAGGGCACCTCCGACGACATCGTGTACTCGAACCTCTTTACCGGCGTGCACGGCAACTACCTGGCGCCGAGCATCGTCAAGGCCGGCATGGACCCGGCCAACCTGCCCGAAGGCGACGTGAAGACCATGAACTTCGCCGCCGGAGAAGGCAGCAAGGCCAAGGCCTGGAAAGACATCTGGGGCTCGGGCCAGGGTATCGGCGCTGTTACCGAAGTGGCCAGCGCCGCCGCATTCATCGAAAAGCTCAAGCGCGAATACCAGCAGGCGAGGCAGCGGCTCGCGCTTTGAACGGCGGGCACAAACCGGCACCTGCCGCGGAGCTCCCGCAGCGCGGGCGGATGCCGCTGCTCGACATTGCCAAGGGTATCGCTTGCGCGGTGATCGTCGGGCACCACCTGTCGCGTTACGGCGCAATGCCGGCGGGGGCTCTTCCCCTTGCGCCCACCTTCCTTGGCTGGCTGGCCGACGATGGCCGGCTTGCCGTGCAGGTGTTCCTGGTGATCGCGGGTTTTCTGGCGGCTGCCAGCCTGGCGCCCGACGGCGTGCTGCGCGTCGACAGGCCGGTTGCGCGCATCCTGCAGCGCTATGGCCGGCTGGTGATGCCCTACTTGGCTGCGCTCACCGTGTGCGTGCTGGTCGCCGCATTCGTGCGCCCGTGGATGAGCGGTGACGACGTGCCGGCTTCGCCGAGCATCGGTCAGTTGCTGGCGCACGGGTTGCTGATGCAAGACCTGCTGGGCTACGACTCGCTCTCCACCGGCGTGTGGTACGTGGCGATCGATTTTCAGCTCTTCGTGCTCGCGCTCGTGCTCGTGGGAATGCCGGCCATGCTGCGGCGGGGCAGGGCGGCCCCGGCGGCAGCAGCGTCTCGTGAACGCTGGATTCCCGTGGCGCTTGTGCTGGGGCTGGCGGCAGCCTCGCTGGTGCTCTTCAACCGCAATGCCAGGCTCGACGACACGGCTTTCTATTTTTTCGGCGCCTACGGCCTCGGCATGCTGGTGTTCTGGATCGGGCGCGCCACGCGCGACAGCACCTGGCAAAGCGCCATCGCGCTACTGGCGCTGACCGGCGTGGGCGCGCTGGCCATCGACTGGCGCAGCCGAATTGCCATTGCGCTGGTGAGCGCATTGCTGATTGCTGTTGCCCAGCGCAAGGGCTGGCTTTCGCTGGCCGGCCAGCCGGATGCCGCCATGCCGCTGCAGCGCCTCGGCCGCATTTCGTATTCGCTGTTCCTCATTCACTTTCCGGTGCTCCTGGCCACGAATGCAGCGGTTGCGCAGCTGGGGCCACATTCCGCGTGGATCGATGCGCTCGGCATGGCGGTCACCTTCGGTCTTTCGGTAGCGGCCGCGTTTGTGCTTTACCGGTGGGTGGAAGTGCGGCCAGCCTCATGGCGTGCGGTAACCGGGTTGTTTGCCGCGCTTCTGGTGAGCGGGATGCTGGTTTCGCACTGACCGCAGGCACTGCGCGCGCTTTTCAGGGCCAGGGCTTAGGCGGCGGAATCTCGCAAACCGGCTCGACGTCGACGCTCTTGAAGTCCGCCGGCGAGACGATCTCCAGGTATTCCATGTCCGGCGAGTAGTCGAACAGGAAGTGCCGGATGCCGGGCCGCTGGTGCACCACATCGCCGGCTTCGACCAGGGTTTCCTTGTCCTCGTACATGAAGCGGGCCCAGCCCTTGACCATGATCACGATCTGGAAGTCCGCCTCGTGGCGGTGCCAGCCGGTGCCCGCTTCCGGTGCCATGTTGGCCTTGACGAGGTGCGCGATGACTTTGCCGTTGGTAGCCTCCGCAATGCCGAGGTCGCGGTAAAGAAAGAAATCGCGCAGGCCGCCGGAGACAAACTCCGTATCGCCGGGCTTGACGTGGGAGAACTGGGTAGCGGTTCGGTCCAGCATGGGGCGCTCCTTTGCGGTGATGCAGATGGTGGTTGTGCCGCGGTGCAGCACGCATAAAGCGTTCCCAAAGACATCTGCGGGGAAGGGCTGATTCCAGCGATGGCTTGACGAGCCTGAAGCGCGACGGGATACTAAACCATATGGTTCACTCAGATCCCGTTTCGCTGGACGCCGTCTTTGCCGCCCTGTCCGACCCGACGCGCCGCGCCGTGCTCGAGACCCTGGGCGAGCGCAGCCTCAGCGTGACCGAGCTTGCAGAGCCGCACGGCATGTCGCTCACCGGCTTCATGAAGCACCTGCGGGTGCTCGAAGACGCTGGCCTTATCTCGCGCACGAAAGAGGGCCGGGTCGTGCAGTGCGAACTCTCGCCGCGGCCCATGCAGGAGGCTGCCGTGTGGTTGTCGCGCTATGAGAAATTCTGGACCGGGCGCCTCGATGCACTGGCCCGCTATCTCTATCACCAAGAGGAGACCGAATGGCAAAACCTGCCGCATCCGCCAAGGAGCGACCCTCGCTCACCCTCCGCAGGCACTACCCCGTCGCCGCCGAAAAAGTCTGGCGCGCGTGGACCGACCCGCAAGCGCTGAAAGCCTGGTTCGGCCCGGAAGAAATCGTTTCCGTTCCGCTGGCCGAAGTCGACCTGCGCGTGGGCGGCCGCTTCCGCGTGACCATGCTCGCCGCCGATGGCGAGACGCATGACGTGAGCGGTGTCTACCAGGAGCTCGTGCCCAACCGCAAGCTGGTTTTCAGCTGGGCCTGGCGCAGCACGCCGGAGCGCGAGTCGCGCGTCACCGTGCGGATCGAGCCCGACGGCAACGGCTGCGAGCTGGTGCTGATGCACGAGCAGTTCTTCGACGAGGTGGCCCGCGACGGACACGAGCATGGCTGGACCGGCGCCATGGTCAAGCTCGAGCAATGGTTGGCGAAAGCGGCTGAATGACGGGCGGGCGCGAAGAGTCTGCCGGCAGACCGCCGCCGGCCCGCGCAACGGCGCGCGAGTGGACGGGGCTTGCCGTCATCGCGCTGCCGTGCATGCTGTATTCGATGGATCTCACGGTGCTGAACCTGGCGATTCCCTCGATCAGCGAAGACCTCAAGCCCACCGCCTCGCAGTTGCTGTGGATCGTCGATATCTACGGCTTCTTCGTTGCGGGGCTGCTGGTCACCATGGGCACGCTGGGCGACCGCATCGGCCGGCGGCGGCTGCTGATCATTGGCGCGGCGGCCTTCGGCATCGCCTCGGTGCTGGCCGCGTTTTCCACCAGCGCGAACATGCTCATCGCCACGCGGGCGTTGCTTGGCGTGGCGGGCGCAACGCTCGCACCGTCGACGCTCTCGCTGATCCGCAACATGTTTCTCGATCCGGGGCAGCGCACGGTGGCCATCGGCGTCTGGATTTCCAGCTACTCGGCCGGTGCGGTCATCGGCCCGGTGCTGGGCGGCGTGCTGCTGCAGTTCTTTCCGTGGGGCTCGGTGTTCCTGATCGGCGTGCCGGTAATGGTGTTGCTGCTCGTGCTCGGCCCCATCCTGCTGCCCGAATACCGCGACCCGGAAGCGGGGCGGCTCGACTTGGCCAGCGTGGCGCTTTCGCTCGGCGCGGTGCTGGCGGCCATCTACGGCATCAAGCAGGTGGCGGAGCACGGGCCGGATGCCGTGTCGGCACTGGCCATCGTGGCCGGCGTGGCGCTTGGGTGGGCGTTCGCGCGCAGGCAAGGGCGCTTAGCCGACCCGATGATCGACCTGCGCCTGTTCCGGCTGCCGGCCTTCGGCATCTCGCTGGCGGCCTACATGCTGGCCTGCTTCGTGATGTTCGGCATCTTTCTCTACAACGCGCAATACCTGCAGCTGGTGCTCGGGCTTTCGCCGCTGCATGCGGGCCTTTGGAGCGTGCCCAGCGCGGCCGCCTTCATTGCCGGCTCCATGGTGGTGTCCGCGCTGGTGCGTCGCATGCGGCCTGCGTTTGTGATGGGCGGCGGGTTGGGCGTTGCGGCGTTGGGATTCGCGATGCTCATGTTGCTCCCCGCGGAGGGCGGCCTGGCGTGGATGGTGGCCAGCACCGTCGTTTCTTCCCTCGGCCTGGCACCTGTGTTCACGCTCGCCACCGACCTGGTGGTGGGCAGCGCGCCGCCCGAGCGCGCTGGCGTGGCCTCGGCCATTTCGGAAACGAGCTCGGAGTTTGGCGGTGCGCTCGGCATTGCGATCCTGGGCAGCATCGGCGCCGCCATCTACCGCAACGCGATGGCCGATGCCGTTCCGGCCGGCTTGGCGGGTGCTGCCGAAGTGGAGGCGGCGCGCAGCACGCTTGGCGGTGCGGTGGCCCTGGCCGGCCAACTCGGAGGCACCGCCAGCGCCGAGCTGCTCGACACAGGCCGGGCCGCCTTGCTGCATGGCCTGCGGTTGACGGCCGGCATTTGCGCGGCGGTGCTGCTTGCGGTGGGCGCGCTGGTGGCTGTGCGGCTGCGCAGCGCCGGAGAGGCCGCGCAGCCCAAGGCACCGCCCGATGCATTGCCGGGGCGCTGACGAAGACCCATACTGCAGCCTCTACGACGAGACGATGAACGGAGCCTCCCATGAGCAACGAACTTCGCAAGAAGCTGCATGACCTGGCGGAACTGTCCGAAAACACCTCGGACCCGCAAACCAAGGCCATCATCGAGGCCATACGGCTGCAGACCGCCGTGCTGAACGAGCGGCTCTTTTCCATCGAGCTGCAGCTGGGTACGCTTACGAAGCGCATGGAAAACACGACTGACTGAGTGGCACGACGCCCCCGACGATCCGGGTCCATTGGCCCGAGGCCTCGAACATATATGAAGCGCTTGCCCGCATCCATCCCTGCCATGGCCGTCATGGGACTGTTCAGGTCGAGCACGATCATGGATTGCGCCGCTGCCCGCAGAGCAGAGGCGGTCAGCCCATCACCGGTCCCTGCTGCTGGTTTGCTTGCGCGGCAGCCTGTGTCTGATATTGGGCGCGATCGGCTGCGCGCTGCTGGTCGAACTGCTGTACTTCCTGCATGGTCTGCTGCACGCTGGGCGCGGGCTGCGTGACGTCGACGGTGGTGCCGGGGCTGAACAATGAGCGGGATAAAAAGTGAAGCTTTCCTTCCCTGCCCACGACATGGGCCAGATCATCGGGCTGCTTGATGCCTGACTTGTAGCAGGCCGCCGTCAGATGCGAAAGCAACTGCGGCGCCGTGCGTTGTGGAAGCCCGTCTTTGAGGGTGTTGTACAGCGCATGCTGGGGATGACCCGGGTCGCTGAAATCGCGCAGCAACGGGCGGCTCGTGTCAGCTGCGGCAGTGACGGATATCTGCTTGCCGTGCGTGCCAGTCTCCAGATCTTGTCGGGTGTCGCGGCCTTGCACGAGTTGTGTCGTCCCAGGCTGATCGCGCTGATCCCTCTCATCACGCTCATCACGCCGCTCCAGGCCGTCGTGTCCGCGCTCTGCGGCCATGCGTGCCATCTGCTGGTGCATCTGGGCCAATTCGGCCTGCACCGCAACTGCCTGGGCCTGCGCCGCAGCCGCCTGGGCTTGCGCTGCGGCCACCTGGGCTTGCGCCGCCGCAATGGCCGCGGCATTGCCTTGAGGGTTCGAGTGCACCGGGGCAGCCATTGAGGCGTGGGTTGTCGGCGAGTGCATCGCCTCGGCGCCGGCGGCCGGCGCCTGCTCCTGCACGCGTTCCGGCGCACGGTCCTGCACGCGCTCCACCGAAGGCTGCGGTGTCCTTTGAGGGCTCGGCTCGTTCTTGAACCGCTCCCTGTCCTGCGCCAGCGCAATCTCCAGGTCGCGCATATGGGCCTGTTCCTGCGCCAGGTGCATCCGGTACAACGGGCTGCCCTTGTCCATCTGGGATGTATCCAGCTTGCCCACGGGCCGCAACGAGCCCGGGGAAATCTGCTCGGGTTCGTCGCGGCGCCGGTGCGCCTCGGCAAAGCTCATGCCGCCCGGCGTGGGCACGATGCGCGATTCATGCGTGGTGATGCGCTCGATCTGCTGCGGTGTCAGGTGGCCGCTCGTGGGCTTCGGCTGTGCAGGCGTCTGCTGGCGCGTGGCATTGGGCTCCTCGCGCACAGGGCCTTGAGCGGCGTTGGTGACGACGGCCGATGCCGATGCTGCCGCCTCCGTTCGCGCAGGTGCGTTCTGCGACTGCCGCTGCGGCGCTGATTGCTGCAGCGCTTGCGGCTGTTGCTGCTGGACCGCCTCATAGGTCTGCGCGATGAACCGCGCTCCCTGCTGCGCATTGGCCTCACGCGCTTGCTGCTGCGCCGGCAGCAGGCGCGCCGCTTCCTGCGCATTCGGCTGCACTGTCACGTCGCGCGCGACCGCTCCGTCGCCTTCCGGCACGTAAGTGCGCTCGGTGCGCTCAAAGCCTTTGGCTGTGGCGTCCCATATCTTGCCGGTGGCCGGGTCCTTGATGAGTGTTTCGCTCGGCATGTTCAGTGCCTTGGTGGCGAACTCGGGCAGCGTTCCGCTCTTGTCCCAACCCCGGCCGTAGTAGTCCATCACGGAGGCCTTGGCGACGATCTGCGGGTAGTGGTCGTTGGCGCTTTGGCGCTGGGCGGCGATCTGGCTGAGTTGCGCGCTGGTGGCGGCATCGGCGGTGATGGTCTTGACGGGCGGCACGGACAGCGCCATCGGCGGCATGCCCGGCTTGCCGTCCAAGCCACCGCCCGGCTGCCGCATGGCATCGGACATGCGTGTGCTCATGTCGCGCGCAAAGGCTTCGGCATCGTAGGCCGGGTTGGTCACGGAAGCCGTCCACTGGCCTTTGCCGTCGCCGTGCCACGCAATCTGCTTGCCTTGCGCATCGGCCAGTGTGATGTTCCTGGTGTCCAGCACCTGCGGGTTGGCCACCGCCAGCGAGGTGACGGCCGTCGAGCGCTTGTATTCGAGGGCCTCGAGCTGGCTGGCCGGCGCCGGAGCGCTGCCGCCCATCCAGCCTTGCGCGGTATGGGTGTAGGTGATGCCGTCGCTGCCGCTTTGGTGGTCGAGCTTGTGCTGGGTGTGGGCCTTGGCGATGTAGTCGCCACCCACGGCGCCGATGGCGCCGCCGACCAGGCCGGTGGCGAGTGCCCCGGGACCGCTCCATGAGCCTGTCGCAGCACCGTAGGCAGCACCTGCCGCGAAACCGCCGGCCAGGCCCAGGGTGGCGCTCTCCATGTACTCCCGCAGAAGGGCGTCGGCGGCGTATTGGTTGCCTTGGGATTGCAGGGCGGTGTATTGCTCGCGGGTGCTGACGGCACCGTAGGCCATCAGGACGCCGCTACCCGCACCACCGATTTTGGTGAAGGTTTTGAAACCCGACGTGGCGCCGATGGCGGCATCGGCAGCGCCCAACTTCGTGAGGCGGGTGCCCAAGGACCTGGCAGGTGCATGTCCAAGTTGCTCGGTGGCGATCGTCTCGGAGCGGGCGCGCAGTCGCTGGATTTCCTGGATCTCTTCTACGCCGGCTGCGCGGCCCGGACGGATGACGTTGCGGGTGATTTTGTCGAAATTCTTGAGATGCTCTTCCCATTGCGCAGGCGTGAGAGGCTTGCTGCGCTCGCCAGCCAAGGCGTCACGGGCTGCAGGCGCATGTTCCCATCGGCCGTTTTTGAGTTCGTTTTGATAAATGGCCTTGCCGTTGCGGTCGTAGATGCCGACGCGGTCGGATAGCTTTCGAGCTTCGATTACTTCGACACTGTCCAGAACACCCTTGTAGGCGGAGTCGTGGCCGTCTTTTGGGACCCAGCGGCCGTAGTCATCATCCCTTTTGTCGGACTCATACCGGCTGTGCACGCTTTGCCAACTGGTGCGCTCATGGGTGGCCACCACGCGCACGTCGGTGGTGTAGCCGGCAGCTTTGTACTCCTGCAACCGCGCTGCGGCATTTTCTGGGGTGCGCAGCGTGCCTTCGAGAATGACATTGAGCTTGTGCGCTCGGCCGTACTTTTCGAGCTTTTCAGCCCAAATGCCGGCGTCCTCGTGGGTGAAGCTTGATGAGGTACGGTCGTTGGCTATGTTCAATTTCTTGAACGCCGGATGGTATTTCCGAAAATCGTCCGGTGAAATCTTGAGAGCACCGCCCTGATGCGTCAATTCGCGTTCGACGCCGCCCATGGTGCGGCTCTTGCCCGCGCCGGGCTGGCCACCGATGATGACCATTTTGGGGTGCTCGACGGGATGAAGGCCTGAGCCTGCTCTTTCAAGCTGTTTAGGAAGAATTCTTGCTCGAAAAATTCGTTCATTCTCTATTTCCGAGAGCAGATAGGAATTAGAACCAGCCATGGAGAACTCCCTTCTGTCGCGAGTAAAGAAAGATTTGATTGAGCGTTAAGTATTTTAATAAAGTTGCATGAACGGCCTCATCATCATCGATGTCGATTGATTTAAATTCACGATAAGCTATGACATCAAGTTTTTGCAGTCCTTTAATGCGCTGCATATCAGGAGAAGTTGTTTTTTCTTCTTCGTATTCTTCTGATGTGGTACGCCCACCCCACGCCTTAACTGAGCTTTCTGCACGCTCATAATTATCCACAGCATCATCCGAGCGATTTTCTTCAATCAACTTCGTGATTTTCTTGACTTCTCTGCTGGTCAGATCAAATTCCTCCTGAATCTGATGCAGCGTAAAGCTGCCGCCATTGTCTTTGGCGAGTTTCAAGATCCGGTCCCAATAATCTCTCTCAGAGGCGGGGGGGTGATTCATGTGTTGTTCCCTTTTGACGTATTGTTTTAGGCCATCTTCAGCTTGGCGCAAGCATATGCATGCATCGGCGCCGCTGACCACCGATAATGACCATTTGGGGGTGTTCAACCGAATGAAGGTTGGGAGCTGCATCATTCAACCATTTGGGAAGAATTTCTTTGCAAAAAATCCGCTTGTTCTCCGCCTCCGACAGCAGATAGGGATTAGAACCAGCCATGGAGGACTCCCTTGCGCGCTAAAAAAAGGAAGATTTGATTGAGGGTAACGTATTTCAAATCAATCGCTTGAACGGCATCGTTGTCATCAATATCGATTGAATTGAATTCGCGGTAAGCCATTACTCGCAGATCCATTAATCTGTTCTTGCGATCTTTGTCTGAGAAGGTTAGTTTTTTTTCTTCATATCCTTCGGAGATAGACCGAGCCTTCCATGCCTTAACCGGGCCTTCCGCATTTTCAAAGTTGTCGACAGCATCATCCGAGCGATCTTCTTCAATCAACTTCGCGATCTTCTTTATTTCCCTGCTGCTCAGGTCAAATTCTTCTTGAATCTGTCCAGCGTGAAGCTGCCGCCGTTGTCTTTGGCGAGTTTCAAAATCCGATCCCAATAATCTCTCTCAGAGGCCGGTGGATGATTCATGTGTTGTTCCCTTTTGACGTATTGGTTTAGGCCATCTTCAGCTTGGCGCTAGCATATCCATGCATCGGCGCCGCTGACCACGGTTGATGACCATTTGATGGCGTTCGACAGGAGGAAGGTTGGCCCCGATATTTTTTAACTTTCCCAGAAGAATTTCTTCACGAAAAGTCCGCTCGTTCTCCGCCTCCGAGAGTAGATAGGGATTAGAACCAGCCATGGAGAACTCCCTTGCGCGCCAAATAAAGAAAGATTTGATTGAGGGTGACATATTTCAAATCAATCGCTTGTACGGCCTCTTTGTCGTCAATTTCAATTAGCCTGAACTCATGACGAGACATTAACCACAGCTCAGTCAATCCTTCAGTTCTCTGTAAATCAGGAGATGGCCTTTTTTCTTCTTCATATTCTTCCGATATGGTGCGCCCTCCCCATGCCTTAACCAGGCCTTCTGCATTTTCATAGTTGTCGATGGCATCATCTGGGTGATCTTTTTTCACCAACTTCGTGATCTTCTTGATTTCTCTACTGGTCAGATCAAATTCTTCTTGAATCTGATCCAGCGTGAAGCTGCCGCCGTTGTCTTTGGCGAGTTTCAAAATCCGATCCCAATAATCTCTCTCGGAGGCGGGAGGGCGGTTCATTCGATGATCCCTTTTGAAGTGTTTATTTCAGGCAATATTGAGCATCTGGCATCCACGTGCACCCCAATCCCCTCGTATTTCTTTTTGACCTGATCAAGAGCGTACTTTTCAACATCCTCGGGCGAGGTGAATTCGTTGATGAACGTCATGAGAGTTCTTGGCATTTTTCAGTGAGCGGCGATGATGTCCTGTGCGGCCACGACCTTCGCCGGCTCAATGTCGTTGCGAATGGAACTTGGCCTCACACTCGGTTTGAGTGATGTCATCCAGCCCAAAACCAGTCATCGATGGCTGTCTGCTGAGCTCTATCGTTTTGATCTCCGCCGGCGCCATGCTCGCCCGCTCCTTGAAAACCTTGTCCTTGAAGAACCAGTTCTTGTTCGCCCGGATCGGCTTGCAGCCTTCATAGAAGATCAGCTCCTCGTCGGCGGGCAGCTCCTTGATTTCCTGCGGCAGAAACAGGGCTCGGCGCTCTTCGGTGTAGTTGGTCGAGACCTGGCTGGAGCCGCCGCCTCGGCTGGTGCTGCGGTGCTCCTTGCGGATCGTCTTGTAGCCCAGCATCTCGCTGTATTCGGCCGCATCGCTTTGCTCGCGTGGCGCAAACACGATCTGGGCGCCATGGTTGGTGATGAAGTTCTGCGCGTCGTTGTCGCCATAGGCCGAGCGCAGCTGCGCGCGGCTTTGCACGATGCACAGGTCGCGCACGCCGTAGCTCGCCGAGATCGAGATGCGCTTGGCCCACACATCCACCCGCCCCATGGCGGTGAATTCGTCCATCAGCATGAGCATCTGGTATTTCAGGTCCGGCTCGTCACCCAGTTGCTTGGTGAGGTTGTTGCCGATCACGCTGCTGAAGAAGATGTTCAGCAGCTTGCCGCTTTCATCGAGCTTGTTGGTCGGGATGTCGACGTACAGCGTGGTCGGGCGTTTGCGGATGGCCGTGATGTCGAAGTCGGTCGCGTTGGTGGCGGCGGCCAGCACGGGGCTGAGGAACTGCTGCAGTGGCGCCTGCATGGTGGCGATCACCGAGGAGAAGGTTTGCTCGGCCAGGCCCGCGAGGTTGCCAAAGACAGTGCGCGTTTGCGTGCTGATGAAGCCCGACTGCTCCGGGTCGTTCAAGATCGCCTTGAGCATTGCCAAGGTGCCCTGGCCGTCGGCGCCGCTGGACAGGCGCAGGATGCGTTCGAGGCTGGGAAAGTTCTCGTCGGTGTTGGGGTCCTGGGCGCGCCCGAGAGTCCGGCTCCAGTTGTCCCACGCTTCGAACATGTAGGAGGCGAAGGCGGTGAAGGCGGCGCGGCTCTGGCTCGTCCAGAAGGGGTCTTTGCCGGGCTCGTCCGGGTAAAGAATGGCGGCGATGGTCTGGATTTCGCCGATGCGCTTGCCCGCATCCATGCCCACCAGCAGGGTGAAGGCGTTGAAGCGATGGGTCATTCCCTGGTCGTCATAGGGCGCCCACACATAGATGGTGTGACCCTGCGACTCGCGCCAGCCGCTGGTGGCTTTGCGCAGTTCGCCTTTGAGGTCGAGCACGACCATCGAGTGCAAATACGACAACAGCACCGGGATGGCAATGCTGGTGGTCTTGCCTGAACGGGTCGGACTGACCGTGATGACGTGCTGCGCGCCGCCCAGCCACAGGTACTGGCCTTTGTACTTGCCGATGAGGATGCTTTGCGGGGTTTGCTTGAGCAGGCCGGCTTGCTTGAGATCGGAAAGTTCGGCGAAGCTGGCGTCGCCGTGCAGGGATTCGGCCTTGGCTCGAAAGAGCGGGATGAGCAATGCGGCCCAGCCCAGCAGTGGTACGCCGAAGCCCAGGGCGCCGCTGAGCTTGATCTTGGTAGCGTAGGGCGCGTACTGCGGCAGGTCTGCCGCCTGAATGTATTGCCACCACGTGTTCCAGGCCAGCGGTGCGTCTCGCAGATCGAGGATGAGCAGAACAAGGTAATTGGAGAAGAACCAGCCGCCTGCCAAGACCCCCAAAAGTGTCACCAACGCGATGAGTATCTTGCTTGTGCTCATATGCTGAGTCACCTCCCTTTTAATAAGGAAATGCTTATACAAGCCGGAGCAATCTCAGCAGGTTGTGCAATGGGCCATCGAACATAAGACTGCGGCCCTGTTGCCAAATTCTTCATGGAAAACACGACTGACTGAGTGGCCGCCGCTTTGTAGGGATAATCCCGTCATGAGCGGCAACACATTCGGAACTCTCTTCGCGGTCACCAATTTCGGCGAGTCGCACGGCCCGGCCATCGGCTGCGTGATCGACGGCTGCCCGCCCGGCATGGAACTGAGCGAAGCCGACATCCAGGGCGATCTCGACCGCCGGCGCCCCGGCACCAGCCGCCACGTCACCCAGCGCAACGAGCCCGACGCGGTGCAGATTCTTTCCGGCGTGTATGAAGGCAAGACCACCGGCACCCCGATTGCGCTGCTGATCCAGAACACCGACCAGCGCAGCAAGGACTACGGCCAGATCGCCCAGCAGTTCCGCCCCGGCCATGCCGACTTCACCTACTGGAAGAAGTACGGCATCCGCGATCCGCGCGGCGGCGGACGTTCTTCGGCGCGGCTCACGGCGCCCATGGTGGCGGCCGGCGCAGTCGCGAAGAAGTGGCTGGCCGAAAAATACGGCATGGTGTTTCGCGGCTGCATGACGCAGATCGGCGAAATTGCCATTCCGTTCGAAAACTGGGACCACGTGCCCAACAACCCCTTCTTCGCGCCCATTGCCGATGTGAGCGAGCTCGAGTCGTACATGGACCGCCTGCGCAAGGCCGGCGATTCGTGCGGCGCGCGCATCCGCGTGACGGCCACCAACGTGCCCGTCGGCCTTGGCGAGCCGCTGTTCGACAAGCTCGACGCCGAAATTGCCTACGCAATGATGGGCATCAACGCGGTGAAGGCGGTCGAGATTGGTGCCGGCTTCGACAGCATCACCCAGCGCGGCACCACGCATGGCGACTCGATCACGCCCACGGGCTTCGTCACCAACAACGCGGGCGGCATTCTGGGCGGCATCAGCTCGGGGCAAGACCTGGAAGTGAGCATCGCGATCAAGCCCACCAGCTCGATCATCAGCCCGCGCCAGTCCATCGACATTCACAACAACCCGGTCGAGGTGGTCACCAAGGGGCGCCACGACCCGTGCGTGGGCATTCGTGCCACGCCCATTGCCGAAGCCATGCTCGCGCTGGTGGTCATGGAGCACGTGCTGCGCAACCGCGCGCAGTGCGGCGACATGCAGCAGCAGCAAAAGGCCGAAGCCGACAAGACCGAAGCTGCCTCGCCGCAGGCGTCTTTCCTCTAGTGTCCGCCCCGCCACCAGTGGCCGCCGGACGCGGCCACCTGTTGGCGTTTGCTGGTCTGTCGGCCAGCTATTTCGCGCACATCGGTTTCTTCAACCCCTACCTGCCGCTGTGGCTGCAGGACCTGGGGCTGCCGATCTTCACGATCAGCCTGCTGGCCTCCGTGCAGTCGATCACCCGCGTGTTTGCACCCTATGCATGGGGCGCGCTGAGCGACCACACCGGCCACCGCGTGATGCTGCTGCGCTTCAGTGCCGCGGTGGCGCTGGTCAGTTCGTTCGGGCTCTGGTGGAATGGCGGCCCCTGGTGGCTGGCGCTGGTGCTGCTGGTGATGTTCACCCACACCAGCTCGATGATGTCGCTCACCGAGGCCGCCATGGCGCAGCTCGTGGCCGGCGACTGGGGGCGCTACGGGCGCATTCGCCTGTGCGGTTCGGCCGGCTTTCTGGTGACGGTGTTCTTTGCGGGCGAGTGGTTCGAGCGCTTCGGCATGAAGCACTTTCCGGCCTGGGCGGCGGGCACGCTCGCCGTCGTGCTGATTGCGACCATGAAGCTGCCGGACATTCGCGAGCCGGTGGCTGCCCATGACGCGGTAAAGGAGCCCATCGGCCCGGTGCTGCGCATTCCTGCGGTGCGGTGGTTCTTTGCGGCGCTGTTCTTCCAGGTGATGTCGCACTTCTCGGTGTACGCATTTTTCTCGCTTTACCTCGATTCGCTGGGCTACGGAAAGAGCGTCATCGGGCTGCTGTGGGCGCTGTCGGTCGTGGCCGAGATCGTCTGGTTCTTTCTGCAGGGGCGGCTGATTGGCCTCTTGCCCATGCCGCGCTGGATGCTGGTGTGCGGCATTGCCGCCGTGGCGCGGCTGGGCCTCACGGCCGGGCTGGGCGGCTCCATCGCGGCGCTCGTCATTGCGCAGTGGCTGCATGCGCTGAGTTTTGCGGCGCACCACACTACCTGCATTGCCGTGGTGTCGCGCCGCTTCCCCGGCCGGCTGCGCGGGCGGGGGCAGGCGCTGTTCACGGTGATCGGCTACGGCTTTGGCGGCGTGCTGGGCGTGCTGCTCGGCGGCGCGGTGGCGCAGGAGCTCGGCTACCGCACCATGTTCGCGCTGGCGGCCTTGCTGGCGGTGGTGGGCAGCCTGTGCGCCTGGCGGGTTGTAAAGCTCGAAGGGCTGGAGCGCGGGGCCAAAGGGTAATTCGTCCGGCAGCTTATTTTTTAAACACTAAGTAGTCCTGGATTGGCGCCTGCCATTGGCGCAGCCCATTCGTTCGGCAATTCATGCGCCGCCTATTCCCTGGCTTTGATCCCTCGCGCGCTCAGCCCGTGAACTTTTGTTCAAAGTGGTGATTTGTCAATTTTTAGCATTGGCTCTTACGATAAATCAACATTTAAAATAATTGTGAACACGTGCAATGGGAGGTGAGCGTGAAGCTCATTCTGAAAACAATATTCTTATTGGATGAATTGCTATTAGGTAATTCGGCTTATCGCTTGAATGCGGTACAGCAATGAGCCGCCGCGTCACCATCCAGACGCCCTTGGGCGAGTCGTTGCAATTTCACCAACTGGTGGGCCGCGAGGCGCTGAGCCAGCTCTACACCTTCGACATCGACCTGCTGGGCAGCAGCAACGCGATCGACTCGAAAGCCCTGCTCGGCAAGGCGTCGACCGTGGCGGTGGAAACCGAAAGCGGCGGCGTGCGCTACCTCGGCGGCATTGCAACGCGCTTTGGCCTGCAGCAGGAAGACGCGCGCCATTCCTTTTATCGCCTGCAACTGCGGCCCTGGCTGTGGCTTGCCACGCGGCGCAGCGATTTCCGAATCTTTCAAAGCAAGAGCGTTCCCGACATATTGACGGAAGTGCTGGGGAGCTACGGCTATCCCATCGAGAAGAAGCTCGGCCGGGGCGACTACCGCCGCTGGGACTATTGCGTGCAGTACCACGAGAGCGACTTCAACTTCATTTCGCGGCTGTGCGAGCTCGAAGGCATCTATTACTACTTCCGGCATGAGGCTTCGCAGCACGTGCTGGTGTTTGCGGACGACATTGCGAGTTCGCACGCGCCGCTGCCCGGCGGAGAGTCGGTGCGCTTTCATCCGCTCGAAAAATCCGGCATGGGCCAGCGCGAGCGCATTTATGCCTGGGAAACCGCGGAAGAGGTGCGCGCGGGCCATCACTACAACGACGACTACGACTTCGAGAAGCCCAAGGCCGACCTCTCGCACCTGCGACAGATGCCGCCCGGCCACGACCACGACAGCTACGAGAACTATGAGTGGCCCGGCGGCTTTGTGCAGCATGCCGACGGCGAGACCTACGCGCGCATCCGCAACGAAGAGCAGCTGAGCCAGCGCAACCGTGCGAGCGGCCGCTCCAACCTGCGCGAGCTGGCAACCGGACACACGCTGCGGCTCACAGGCCACCCCAGGTCCGACCAGAACCGCCAATACCTGCTGCTGAGCGTGAGCTACCACCTGCAGGAAAACCTGCAGGCCAGCGAGGGCGCGGAATCGACAGAGGGTTCGGTGCAGCGCTTTGCGTTCGACGCCCAGCCCACCAGCCTTGCATGGCGGCCCCGGCGCACAACGCCCAAGCCGCGCACCCGCGGTCCGCAAACGGCCATGGTGGTCGGGCCCGCCGGCGAAGAAATCTGGACCGACCAGTACGGCCGCATCAAGGTGCAGTTTCACTGGGACCGCCTGGGCAAGGACGACGAGAACTCCAGCTGCTGGGTGCGTGTGTCCACCGCCTGGGCCGGCGCCACCTTCGGGGCGGTCTCGGTGCCACGCATCGGCATGGAGGTGATCGTCGACTTTCTCAACGGCGACCCCGACTATCCGATCGTGACGGGCTGCGTCTACAACGCCGACACCATGGCCGCCTGGCAGTTGCCGGAGCAAAAGCACCTGTCGGGCATTCGCAGCCGCGAACTCGGCGGCGGGCGCGGCAACCACCTGGTGCTGGACGACACCCACGGAAAGATCCAGGCGCAGCTGCGCAGCGACCATCAGGCCAGCCAGCTGAGCGTGGGCCACATCGGCCGCATCGAAGACACCGCGGGGCGCAAGGAGCCGCGCGGGCAGGGCTTCGAATTGCGCACCGATGGGCATGGCGTGGTGCGCTCGGCGAAGGGCCTCCTGGTCACGACCGAGACGCGCGCCAACGCACAGGCGCACATGACCGACATGGGCGAAACCGTCGGCCGGCTCACGCAAGGACGCGACCTGCATGAGAGCCTGGGCGAAGTCGCGCGCACCGCCAAGGCCCACGAAGCCGGCGACCAGGACGAAGTGGCCCGCAGCCTCAAAGAGCAGACGGATGCAATCAAGGGCCAGGGCGGCAACCGGGAGCAGGGCGAGTTCGCCGAGTTCCAGGAGCCGCACCTGACGCTCGCCAGCCCCGCGGGCATCCAGACGACCGCGCAGGGTTCCACGCACATCGTGAGCGTGGAGCACACGGCGATCACAAGCGGTGCGCACGCGAGTTTTGCCACGGGCAACAGCTTCCTGGTCAGCGCCAAGGATGCGGTGCGCATCGCGGCGTTCAACAAAGGCATCCGGATGGTCGCGGCAGCCGCCGATATCGACATCACCGCGCTCAAGGACAGCATCAACGCGCTGGCCAAGCTCGACATCAAGATGGAGGCCAACCGGATCACCATCACCGCCAAGGAAGAGATCGTCGTCAACGGCGGCTCCAGCTACACGCGGTGGAATGCGGGCGGCATCGAGAGCGGCACCAACGGCCTGTGGCGCGCGCATGCCTCGTCGCATTCGATGGTCGGCCCGAAAAGCGACGGGCCGCCGCGCCTGCCACAGCCGCCGCAGCTCCCCCGCGGGCAACTCGACCTGTACCACCGGTACGTGAAGGCCGACGGCGCCATGCGCCAGGGCGTGAAGCAGGGCGACTACACGGTGGTCGATTCCGAAGGCGCAACGCACACGGGCAAGCTCGACGCGAACGGTTTCGCTTCGGTCGCCGGGCTTCCGCTCGGGCAGGCCAAGGTCACCTTCGGCGGCGACCCGAGCGATCCGTGGGAAACGGCCAGCTACTTCGCCAAGCCCGACCGCTGGCCGGCCGAACCTGCGAGCGACAAGGCGCTGGACTCGGAGGGCGGTGGGACGAGTTTCCTTGGCGGCCTTGGAGCTGCGGGCGGCCTGGGCAAGGCGAGCGGGCTCGTGAGCCAGATTGCCCAAGCGGCGAACACGGCGCAGCAGGCCCTCGGGGCCGTGCAGAGCCTGCAGCAGGGCGGCGCAAAGGCGCTGCTCGGGCAGGTCGGCCGAACGGCCACCGGCATGGCCACGCAGGCCGTGGGCGCCAAGCTGCCTGCGTCGCTGCCTTCGCTGCCGAGCGTTCAAACGCCGGGGTTCGCGGGCTGACGGCCTGCGAACCCCGGCGACAACAAGAGATCAAGGGAGAGATTCGCGCATGGCTGAACAAGCCTCACAAAACAAGACGCAAGGCGCGCAACCCGCCGAGCGCGAGCGCCAGACCGCGGTGGCGCCGCTCAACACCATCGGCGTGGAAGACATCGGCGCCGGTGCCGCCAAGATCGACAAGTGGCTGCGCAAGCTCACCAACGACTACGTCACGCTCAACGTGCTGAAGACCTTCGCGGGCAGCCTGCCGGTCATCGGCAACATCATGGCGCTCATCGATGCGGTCTGGGACATCGTCGAGATGATCACCAAGAAGGCGTACTCCGACGTGCTGCAGTGGGTGAGCCTGGCGATCAACCTGCTGGGCGTGATTCCGTTTCCTCCCGGCACGGGCGCCGCGCGCATGAGCCTGCGGCCGATGCTGCACCTGCTCAAGCAGCAGATTGCCAAGTCGGCCAAGAACGTGGTGCCGAATATCGGCGAGGCTTTCGTGACGGTGCTCATCACCCACCTGAACGACACCATCGCCGGCACGCTCGACAAGTTCGTGGACGAGGCGCTCGGCTACCTCGACGACTTCCTGCAGTCATGCGCGAAAAAGGTCGACGCCATTGCCGATGCGCTGATCGGTGCCCTGCAAGTGGCGTTGGGCGAGAAGCCGGTGTTCGCGACGGGCGGCGCTGCCGAGAAGAACACCTACGACCCCAAGACCCAGAGCACCTGGGGCCGCATGATGGCCGCCGCTGCAGAAGCCGCGAAAAAGTCCGCCAACTACGCGGCCGCGAAGGCGAGCCACTATGGGTTGCCCGACGCCGTGAAGGCGGAAATCCGAAATACCGTCGCCAGCCTGACCGATCTCAAGGGTGCGGCGCGCCGGCAGATCATGCGGCTGGGCGACGAGAGCCTGCAGTACGGCATCAAGTGGATGATCAAGATCCTCAAGGACGCACTGATCAGGCGCAAAGGAGGGCGCGGCGGCGCAAGCATCAACGCGACCAAGGGTTCGGAGGTACGGGGCAACAAGCCCGGCGGAGAGCAGGGCGCGACATCCGCGCAGGTTCCGGCCAGCGGCGACCCGGGCTGCAAGAACTGCGCGGTGTCAGGCGCCGGCGGCGCCATCGCACTGGCCACCGGATGCGAGAGCTTCGACCACACCGACTTCGTGCTGGGCGCGACGCTGCCCATAAGCTGGACGCGCGTCTATCGCAGCAATCTCGGCGCCTTCGACCGGGCAAGTCTGGGCGCGCGCTGGATCACGCCTTACACCACCCGCGTGGACGTCGCCAAGGCCGCCAAGGGCCGGCGCCAAGGCGAGATGAGCCTGATCTATCACGGCGCCGATGGCCGCAGCCATGCCTTTCCGTTGCTGGCCGTGGGCAAGAGCCATCACAACCCGATCGAGGAGATCACTCTCACGCGACTGAGCGAACGCCTGCTGGCGGTGGACTTCGGCAAGCCGGTGCCCGCGGGCGAGGCGGCCGATTGGCGCGAGACCTACGAACTCGTGGACACCGTGCCCGCCAAGGCCGCATCGCAAGGCAAGCAGCACTTCCGCCTGGTGGCCCAGCATGCGCGCGGCGGTGCCGCGGTCGGCCTGCGCTACGACCATGTGATCGCCGCGACCGGCGAAGAGGTGCTGAGCGACATCATCAGCCGGCAGGGCGATGCAGTCATCGCGCACGTCGGCACCCGGCCCGACGCCCGCACGGGCCTCATCGCGTCGCTGTGGGAACTGAAGGACGGCCAGGTTGTGCGCCAACTGGCGGCCTACACGCACGATGCCGAAGGCGATCTTGTCACCGCGCAGGACGAGAACGGTGCCGGCTGGCAATACAGCTACAGCCATCACCTCGTGACCCGCTACACCGACCGCACGGGACGGGGCATGAACCTGCAGTACGACGGCACGGATGTCGACGCCAAGGCCGTGCGCGAATGGGCCGACGACGGCAGCTTTGCGCTCACGCTGGAGTGGGACAGGAACATTCGCCTCACCTACCTGACCGATGCCATCGGCGGCGAGACCTGGTACTACTACGACGTGCTGGGCTACACCTACCGGATCATTCACCCGGACAAGCGCGAGGAGTGGTTCCTGCGCGACGACGCCAAGAACATCACGCGCCACATCCACACCGACGGCAGCACGGACGACTACGCCTACGACGCCAACGGCAACCTGAAGACCCACACCCGCGCCGACGGCAGCCGCGTTTACTACGAATACGACGCGCGCCACCGGGTGACGGGCATCCTCGATGCCGAAGGCGGCGTCTGGAAGCGCGAGCACGACGCAAGCGGCAACCTCACCGAAGAAACCGATCCGCTCGGCAACAAGACCGAATACGCTTACGACCCGGCCGGCCAGCCGGTGCTCATCACCGATGCCAAGGGCGGCGTGAAGACCCTGGCCTACACGCCCGCCGGCCAGATGGCGAGCTACACCGACTGCTCGGGCAAAGTCAGCAGTTGGGAATACGACAGCCGCGGGCGCCTCGTGAAGGCCACCGATGCGGCCGGCCAGTCCACGCGCTACCGCTACACGCCCGTGGGCGCGGCTGTGGCGCAAGGCGAAGACGGCGGCAACCGCAACCACCCGGGCCAGCTCGAGGAAATCGTGCTCCCCGACGGCACCCGCGAGCACTTTGCGCACGACGCCGAAGGGCGCTTGCTCGCACACACCGACGCGCTCGGCCGCCGCACCCGCTACAGCTACACCCGCGCCGGCCTGGTCGCCGGCCGTGTCGACGCGGCCGGCCACACGTTGCGCTACCAGTGGGACCTGCTCGGCCGGCTGACCGAACTGCACAATGAGAACGGCAGCCGCTACGACTTCAGGTACGACCCGGTGGGCAAGCTGCTGGAGGAGATCGGCTTCGACCGCAAGGCCACCCGCTACCGGTATGAGGAATCCACCGGCGTGCTGGCCGAGGTCGTCGATGCGGGCCACAGCACCACGCTCGCCTTCGATCCGCTGGGCCGCCTTACCGAACGCCAGGCCGCCGAGCAGGCGGAGCGCTTCGCCTACGACGGCAACGGGCGCCTGGTGGAGGCTGCGAACGGCGATGCGCGGCTGCAGTGGTTCTACGACGCAGCGGGCAACCTCGCGCGCGAGCATCACCACTACATTGAGAGCGGGCAGACGGCAGTCTGGCGCCATGGCTACGACGAGCTCAACCAGCGCGTGACCACCATCCGCCCCGACGGCCACACCACGCAGTGGCTGACCTACGGCTCCGGCCATGTGCACGGGCTGCTTGTCGACGGACAGGACATCCTTGACTTCGAGCGCGACGACTTGCACCGAGAGATCGCGCGCGAGCAGGGCAACGGCCTGACGCAGAAGCTGCGCTACGACCCGGTCGGCCGTTTGCTCGAGCAACAAATTTCGCAAACCAGGCCCGGAGCCATCGAAGCCGCTGCCGCCGTTCGCCGCAGCTATGCCTACGACAAGGCAGGGCAGCTCGTCGCTATCGGCGACAGCCGCCGCGGCAGCCTGAGCTACCGCTACGACCCCGTGGGCCGCCTGTTGGAAGCCAACAGCCGCCTGGGCCGCGAGACCTTCGCATTCGATCCCGCAGGGAACATCGGCAATCCTTCGGACACCACCGCGGCCGGCACGCTGGCCGCAGGCCGCGTGACCAACCGCGTCGCGGTTCGCCTGGACGGCGACGGCCGCAGCATGGCCGGCAAGCTGATGGACAACCTGCTCAAGGACTATGCCGGCACCCACTACAAATGGGACGAACGCGGCAACCTCGTCGAGCGAACCAGCAATGGCGAGAAGACCGTGTTCACCTGGGACGGCTTCAATCGCATGCGCAGTGCGACCACCTACGGCAAGACCACCACCTTCAGCTACGACGCCATGGGCCGCCGCATCGCCAAGCGATCCGAGCACGACGTCACCCTGTTCGGCTGGGACGGCGACACTTTGGCCTTCGAGAGCACCCAGAGCACCGAGGGCGAGCACGAGCAGCAGGCCTGGCGCGGCGACAGCGTGCACTACATCCACGAGCCCGGCTCCTTCGTGCCGCTGGTGCAGATCAGGCAGGCCCAAGCCATCGCATTGAGTCAGACCACCGACGTGAAGGCGCTGATCGCAGCCAACGGCGGGCGCTACGACATCGAGCAGGATCCGCTATGGAACGGTCAGCAGCTCAACACGCCGCAGGTCTTTGCAAAGGAAGAGATCGCGTTCTACCAATGCGACCACTTGGGTACGCCGCAGGAACTGACCGACCATGAGGGGCGGATCGCCTGGTCGGCCAGCTACAAGGCCTGGGGCGAAGCCAGGCAGGCGATCAGCGAGGCGGGGAGGAAGGCGGGGTTCAGGAATCCGATCCGGTTCCAGGGGCAGTACTTTGACGACGAGACGGGGCTGCACTACAACCGCTATCGATATTACGACCCGGTGAGTGGGCGGTTTGTAAGCGAGGACCCGATCGGGCTCGCCGGCGGGCTAAATTTGCACCGGTACGCGCCGAATCCTTCTGGATGGATTGATCCTGTCGGATTAACTTCGCGTGCAGCGGATACGGCCGGCAGAAAGCAAAAATCCGACAAGCCGAATCAAAATTCCAACTGCTCGTGCAGAAAACCCTGGGAAATTAACCGCTTCGATCGTACCTGCGACGGAAATGTCCCCGGTGTGGGTCGTATCAAATACCTTCGAGATCCTAGTACCGGTCTCTGGTGGTCTGCAGATCAAACGGGCCACGGCGGGAGCGCGTGGAAAGTTCACGACAAAAATGGTGGTTGGATTGCTGATGCAGATATGTACGGAGACTATATGAAGAAGCACAAAAGCGACGTTGGAAAGAATATCGACTTTAAATCGATGAAATGCAAGGATGCGCAATGATTTCTTCTGCCAGCGAGTTTGCTCAATTGCGATCAAGTCAATTAAAAGAAGAATATGACAGGGCTGCTCACGAGGAGGCCTCTCTTGAAGTCTGGAAGGATGTTATCGAAAATTACCCAGAACTCAGGAAATGGGTGGCTCACAATAAAACTGTTCCCCTGGAAATTCTTCAGGAGCTCTGTAAATTCGAGGTGGAAGTCAGATTTTTTGTTGCATCCAAAAGAAAATTATCTCAGGAGTTGTTTGAGTTACTATCGGTGGATCCCGATTCCACGGTTCGGCAGCAAATTGCTGCCAATAAGAAGACCCCGCTCGATATCCTGGAAAAATTATCTACAGATAAAGATGAGGATGTTGTGAGGGTTGCAAAATTCAATCTATTAGGCAGGAAATAGATTTTCCTTTCCGGTGCGCAAAATGATCAACCATAGATCAGACGGACCCTGATCGATTCATGACCTTTAAGCCGGAACCCGGCACGCCGCTTGCCATCGCGCTGGCCCATGCCTATGAACGCTTTGCACAGACAGGGCAAGACCTGAAGAACTTCGACATCCAGATCAGCGAGCGCACGCGTGAAAACGGCGAAGACGAGAACGGTGAAAACACCATCGGAATCGAGTTTGTCGCAAAGCTGGAACCGGGCAAGAAGGGCCTTGGCAATGCAAGCCGCCTCGGCCGTTCGGTGCTGTACATCGCCTCAAAAACGTCGGGCGAGATCTTGCGTGAAGCGGGGAGCCGCTAAGCGCCTAACGCAACGGAGAACAGTCTCATGGAAAACGATGCTTCCGCTTCCGCCTCGTCTCTTTCTCCTATTTCAGGCGCCCAGAGCTATGCGCTCACTGACGAGCAACGCCTTGCGCTGGTGGCAAAGGCGGAAGCCGGCAATGCGGACTCTGCGTTTCGCCTCTCGCTGTACTACACCTTCACGTTCTCCGATCCCGATCAATCGATGCACTGGCTTTCCATGGCGGCCAAGGGCGGACATCGCATTGCGCAGCACAACCTTGCCTACGACCTGTACATGAACGGCATCGACCTCGAAAAGGCTGCCTACTGGGCCGCGGAGGCGCAGAAAAACGGCAATGAGAAAGCCGGCTGGCTGCTGAGCGAAATCGAGACTGAGAAGGTCGTTTCCGGATGGACCCCCCTGACATGAGCTCGCAGCTGATCATCCTGGCGCACGACATGTGGCGCAAAGGCGCGGGCGGAGCGCCGGCGGGTCTGGTGGGGCAGGCCGACAGCTTCGCATACGCGGGCCTCGACCTGGACCTGGCGCAGTTCGCCGGCTCGGCTTTCGCGGGCACCAGCTTCGCCGCCACCAGCTTCAAGCAAGCGGGCTGGAGCGCCTGCCAGTTCACGGGCTGCAACTTCACGCAGTGCGACTTCAGCGGCATATCGGTTACCGGCTGCACCTTCGTCAATTGCAGCTTCAGCGAGTCGCAGTTCAATGCCGCGCGACTGAGCGGCTCGACATTCACCGGCTGCACCTGGACCGGCCTCAGCTTCGACGGCGGCTCCTGGTCGCAGGTCGATGTGCTCGACTGCCGCGGCCACCGCGTCACTGCGAGCAACCTCCGCGGTCAGCAAGTGAACTTTACCGGCAGCCATTTCGAAGAGCTTGAATTCAGCAATGCCGTCATCAACAGCTGAGTTCAACCCCGGGTTTCCGATAACTAAATCCACTTGATTTAGTCGCTCTGCTGCTCGATAGTCTCCCTGCGCCCGGATGCTCCACGCCTTCCACGGCCCGCATCCGGATCCCAAGACCGCAGGCGCATCGCCGCCTGACCACGGAGACACACATGCTCAGCTCCCGCTCCATCCTGGCCCTGGCGGCCCTGTCCCTGGCTGCTTCGTCTGCCGCCTTTGCCGCCGACCAGCCGGTCATCGGCCTAGTTACCAAGACTGAAACCAACCCCTTTTTCGTCAAGATGAAAGAGGGCGCGCAGGAAGAGGCCAAGAAGCTCGGCGCCAAGCTGCTTTCGGGCGCGGGCAAGGCCGATGGCGACAACGCGGGCCAGATCACGGCCATGGAAAACATGATTGCCGCGGGCGC
This sequence comes from Variovorax paradoxus, assembly GCF_009755665.1. Lineage (NCBI taxonomy): Bacteria > Pseudomonadati > Pseudomonadota > Betaproteobacteria > Burkholderiales > Comamonadaceae > Variovorax > Variovorax paradoxus. Next base: position 3,679,279 of record NZ_CP046622.1, on the reverse strand, counting down.
CAAGACCATCCTCATCACGCCGAGCGACGCCAAGGCCATCGTGCCGGCGATCAAGAAGGCGCGCGACAAGGGCATCATGGTGATTGCGCTCGACAGCCCGGCCGATCCGCCGGAGGCGACCGATGCGCTCTTCGCCACCAACAACTACACAGCCGGTGTGCTGATCGGCGAATACGCCAAGGCCGCGATGGCCGGCAAGCCGGCGAAGATCGTCGCGCTCGACCTGCTGCCGGGCCACCCGGTGGGTGCGCAGCGGCACAACGGCTTCATGAAGGGCTTTGGCCTGCAAGCCAACGACGCCAAGTCGAACGAGCTCTCGAAGGCGCCTGAAATCGTGTGCATGGCCGACAGCTTCGGCGACCAGGCCAAAGCGCAGACGGCGATGGAAAACTGCCTGCAAAGGGCGCCCGACGTGAACCTGGTCTACACCATCAACGAGCCCGCCGCGGCCGGTGCCTACAACGCGCTGAAGCGCGCCGGCAAGGAGAAGGGCGTGATGATCGTTTCGGTCGACGGCGGTTGCCAGGGCATCAAGGACACCAACGCCGGCGTCATTGCGGCCACTTCGCAGCAGTACCCGCTCAAGATGGCGGCCATGGGCGTGGCGGCGGGCGTGGAATATGCCAAGACGGGCAAGAAGGCCTCGGGCTATGTCGACACCGGCGTGACCCTCATCGCCGGCAAGAGCGTGCCGGGCGTCGACAGCAAGGACACCAAGACCGGCGCCGAGCTGTGCTGGGGCAAGAAGTAATCAAGGCCCGGAGCACCTGATGGCGAAATCTCCGACGCACCATATTCCGTGGGGCGCCCTGGGGCCGTGGCTGGCCCTGCTTGGCGCATGCATCTTCTTTGCGACCCAGTCCGACCGCTTTCTGACGGGCGGCAACCTCTCGCTGATCATGCAGCAGGTGATGGTGGTCGGCGTGATCGCCATCGGCCAGACGCTGATCATTCTCACGGCGGGCATCGACCTGTCGTGCGGCATGGTGATGGCGCTGGGCAGCATCATCATGACCAAGTTCGCCACCGAGCTCGGCCTGCCGGTGCCGGTGGCCATCCTGTGCGGCATTGGCGTGACCACATTGTTCGGCCTGCTCAACGGCCTGCTGGTCACGCGCATCAAGCTGCCGCCTTTCATCGTGACGCTGGGTACGCTGAACATCGCATTCGCGATCACGCAGCTGTATTCGTCGTCGCAGACCATCACCGACTTGCCCTCCGGCCTCACCGGGCTGGGCACCACCTTCACCATCGGCAATGCCGAAGTGGCGTGGGGCGCGGTGCTGATGCTGGTGCTGTATGCGCTTGCTTGGTTTGTGCTGCGCGAAACGGCCGCAGGCCGGCACATCTATGCGGTGGGCAACAACGCCGAGGCCACGCGCCTGGTGGGCATTCCCACGCAACGCGTGCTGCTGGGCGTGTATGTGGCCGCGGGCGTGCTCTATGGCGTTGCCTCGCTGCTGTCGGTTGCGCGCACCGGCGTGGGCGACCCGAATGCGGGGCAAACCGAAAACCTCGACGCCATCACGGCCGTGGTGCTCGGCGGCACCAGCCTGTTCGGCGGGCGCGGCATCGTGCTGGGCTCGCTCATCGGCGTGCTCATCGTCGGCGTGTTCCGCAACGGGCTCACGCTCATGGGCGTGTCGTCGATCTACCAGGTGCTGGTAACGGGCGTGCTGGTAATTCTTGCGGTGGCGGCCGATCAACTCTCGCGCCGGGGAGCACGCTGATGAACGCCGTAGCCAATCCCAAATCCGCCAAGATCGTGATGCAGGCCAAGGGCCTGGTGAAGCGCTACGGCCAGGTGACGGCGCTCGACGGTGTCGACTTCGAGCTGCGCGAAGGAGAAATCCTCGCGGTGATCGGCGACAACGGCGCGGGCAAGTCTTCGCTCATCAAGGCACTCTCGGGCGCGGTGGTGCCCGACGAAGGCGAGATCCTGCTCGACGGTGCGCCGGTGCATTTTCGCAACCCACTCGACGCGCGCCGCGCGGGCATCGAGACGGTCTACCAAGACCTGGCCGTGGCACCCGCCATGACCATCTACGAGAACCTCTTTCTCGGCCGCGAGCTGCGCCGCCCGGGCTTCATGGGCAACGTGCTGCGCATGCTCGACAAGAAAAAGATGCTGCAGGAAAGCGCCGCCCGCATGGCGGACCTGAAGGTCGGCATCCAGTCGATGACGCAGGCGGTCGAAACGCTTTCGGGCGGACAGCGCCAATGCGTGGCGGTGGCGCGCAGCGCGGCCTTCGCGCGGCACGTGGTCATCATGGACGAGCCCACCGCCGCACTCGGCGTGAAGGAAGGCAACATGGTGCTCGAGCTGATCCGCCGCGTGCGCGACCGCGGGCTGCCGGTGGTGCTCATCAGCCACAACATGCCGCATGTGTTCGAAGTGGCCGACCGCATCCATGTGGCGCGGCTCGGCAAGCGTGCGGCGGTGCTCAATCCGAAGAACATCAGCATGAGCGATACGGTGGCGGTGATGACCGGCGCCATGACGGCCGACCAACTGCCCGCGGAGGCGCATGCCTGATGCAGAAGTCGCTATGCGCCCGCCCGATCTGCTGCGCCCGCGCGGCTCCAATCAGGTGGGCATGCGCCAGTTCAACGAGCGCGTGGTGCTGCAGGCCCTGCGCGTTCACACCAGCCTGCCGAAGGCCGAGCTCGCGCGGCTTACCGGGCTGAGCGCGCAGACCATCGGGCTCATTACCGCCCGGCTCGAGGAAGACCAGCTCATCGTCAAGCAGGGCCGCGTGCGCGGCCGCATCGGGCAGCCTTCGGTGCCGCTGGCGCTGAACCCCGACGGTGCCTTTGCCATCGGCATCAAGGTGGGACGCCGCGGCGCCGAATGGTTGCTGATCGACTTTGCCGCGCAGGTGCGCGAGCGGCATGCCGTGAGCTACGACTTTCCGGATGCGCAGGCGCTGCTGCCCGCCATTGCCGAGCACATCCATCGCCTGCGCGACGGGCTCGGGCCGCTGGCTGTGCGCAACGTGGGCGTGGGGCTGGCCGCACCTTTCCTTCTTGGCGGCTGGCACCGCACGCTGGGCCTGTCGAAGGCGCAGTCGGACGAGTGGAACCAGATGGACCTGCTGGCCGAGGTGAGGGCGCGCACCGATGTGCCGGTGAGCTTTGCGCGGGACACGGTCGCCGCCTGCGTGGCCGAGCTGGTCGGCGGGCGAGGGCACGACCTGAAGAGCTTCCTGTACATCTTCGTCGACACCTTCGTGGGCGGCGGGCTGGTCATCGATTCGCACCTGCACACCGGCGCACACGGCAACGCGGGTGCACTGGCTTCGCTGCCGATGCAGTCGGTGCGCTCCGGTGGCGCACTGCCGCCGCAGGTGATGGCCGAGGCTTCGCTGTGGGAACTGGAGCAGCGGCTGCAAGCCGGAGGGCTGGACACCACTGCGGCCTACGACGACCGCGCGCTGCAGCCGCCGCATGCCGCGGTCACGCAGGCGTGGCTGGGCTCCGCTTCGCTGGCATTGGCGCATGCCATCGTGAGCAGCACGGCGGTGCTCGACCTCGCCGATGTGGTGATGGATGGTTCGATGTCACGCTCGCTGCTGCAGGCGCTGCTCGAACAGACGCGCGCGGCGCTGGCCCAGTGCAATTGGGAGGGGCTCTGGCCGCCGCAGCTGCATGGGGGCAGGCTGGGCGCGCAGGCCTGTGCGCTGGGCGGGGCAATGCTGCCGCTGCACGCCAATTTCGCGCCCGACCACGATGTGTTCTTGAAAGCGGCCTGAGCGCGCTTGCGGCTCAGGCTCACAGGCTCGCGGATGCGTGAAGGCCGCGCGGCAGCCGCAGCGTGGTCGCGTGGGCGCCTTCTGGGCAAGGTCCATCTGAATAGGCCGCACCGCCCTCGGGCATGACGCACTTGTGCACTTCGACAACCGTCGGCGCGGCCTTGGCGGGCGGCTCGACTGGAGCGACCGCCCGGGCCTCGAAGTTCGCCTTTGCCAGCGGTGCGTAAGCAGGGGCATAGGGGGACATGGGCATGACAGGTTCGGGGGAAGAGCCGGCCAGTTCATCCGGCAACGCGCGCTTGCCGGCGGCCGGTGTGGCGGGCTCGACATGCGCCGGCATGACCGCGGGCGCCAAGACTGGCGCGCGTGCCGCGCTCTCTTGAACCAGGTCTTTCAACGTCACATAGAAAAGCGAAATTGCCACCAGCGCCACCCCGAGGCAAGGCGCCCAGTAACGGCTGGACCATTGCGCAATATCCGATTGCCCGGTCTTGCCGATCGTCTGTTCGAGGTCCATGGCTGAAGCTCCTTGTTCGTGTTCGGCCGTTCTACCGACCGGAACCGGCCTGCGTTGTAGGCCTGCGCCATGCGCCGCGACGGATTACGCCTCGAAAACGCCGCGGAGAAAGCCGCTTGGGCGGATCGAACCGCCGATGCGAGAGTTTCGATAATGCAGTTCGTCAGCAGAGAACCGAAACCGCAAATATGAGTGCCGCAGATTTCCTCTTCGCCCCCGAAGTACAAAAGCTACTGATGGTTGCCTACGCGGCGCCCGACCAACAGTTTTCTTCCAGCGAGCTGGCCAAGCGTTCGAAACTCGACCCGGGCGATGCAGGGCGCACGCTGGAGCACCTCTTCGGCAGCGGCATCCTGAGGCGCAACAAGCCGAACGCGGAGGAGGCCGAGACCATTTCGGTCGACCGCACGTTCATCTTTCACGACGAGTTGCGAAGCATCGCGCTGAAGTCTTTTGCCGCAGCCGAGCCGGTGCGCTCCATGCTGCGTGCCAAGTTCAAGGACTCGGTCATGCGCGCCTTCATCCTGGAAGAGGACAAGGACGGCACCCTGGAGCTCCTCGTTGTGCACGGCCAGCTGATGCCCGACGAGTCGGCCATGAAGGCCGCATGCCAGAAGCTGTCGAAGAACATCCACCGCCACCTGAAGGTGCATGTCATTTCGAGCATCAGGTTCAACAGCCTCACGCCGCGCGACTCGCTCGCGTCGAAGTTGGCGGCGCCGGGCGCGCTCGAGGTCATCGCGCTTGGGGATACGAAGGCTCAGCCTCCGGTGGAGAAGGTCGGCCTTTTGCAAAGCGCAAAGAAGAAATTCGCAACGCTGGCGCGCCCATCGGCGTAGGCGCGCAGCGCGAAGCCGTTCAGGCCCGGCTCAGTCCGGCTTGATGTTGGCCCTTGCAATGACCTTTTGCCAGCGGGCCTGCTCGGCCGCAATGAATTGCGCGAACTGCTCGGGCGTGCCGCCGATGGCCTCGGCCGCATCGCCCGTCAGCCGCTGCATCGAGTCGGGCGACTTCACTGCCTTCATGGTTTCGGCAGAGAGCTTGGCCAGCTGCGCGGGCTCGATGCTGGCCGGCGCAAGCATGCCGTACCACTGCGTCATCTCGAAGCCCGGAAAGCCTTGCTCGGCCACCGTGCCCACGTCGGGTAACTGCGGCAAACGCTTGGCCGAACCCGTGGCAATGCAACGCACTTTGCCGCTCTTGATGAACGGAAGAATGGCCGCCGCACCGATGGCCGAGGCATCGAGGCGGCCCGAGAGCAGGTCGGTCACCATCGGCCCGGTGCCGCGGTAGGGCACATGCAGCATGAAGACGTTGGCCGTCATCTTCAGGTACTCGAAGGCCAGGTGGCCCGCGCTGCCGTTGCCCGCGGAGCCGTAGCTCAGCTTGCCGGGCTTCGACTTGGCGTAGGCGATGAATTCCTTCAGGTTCTGCGCCGGTACGTCCGGGTGCACCACATACAAGCTGGGCACCTTGGCCAGCAGGCTCGCGGGCTTGAAGTCCTTGTTCGCGTCGTAGGGCAGCTTGGCAAAGATGTAGGGGTTGACCGCGAGCGTGCCGATGTGCCCGAGGATCAAGGTGTGCTGGTCGGTGGCACGCGCCACCTCGCTCATGGCAATGTTGCCGGCGGCGCCGGGCTTGTTGTCGACGAACACGCTCTGCCCCAGCGTGCGCGAAAGTTCGGCGGCCGTGGAGCGCGCCACGATTTCCGAACTGCCGCCAGGTGCAAAAGGCACCACGAAGCGGATCGACTTGCTGGGCCAGGCGGCCTGGGCGGAGGCCACCGAAGGCAGCAGGCCGCCGAGCGCCAGCGCGCCGCCGCCTTGCAGCCATTGGCGGCGAGTGGACTGTTGGTCGGTCGGGAGGAAGTCGTCGGACATGAATTTGTCTCCATTGCTTTTGTGTGAGGGGAGCATCTTGCCCGACGAACGTGGTCGCAAGGTGCCTGGTCAGATCAGGTTGCGCATGGCTTGCGCCGTCTCGCGCAGCACCGGCAGCACGCGCGCCACCGCGTCCTCGGAGCTCTCGTGGCCCATGGGCATGGTGATGTTGAGCGCGCCCAGGAGCATGCCGTGCCTGTCGCGCAGCGGCACCGCAATGCCGCGCGAGTTCAGGTCGAGCTGCTGCTCCGACAGCGCCCAGCCTTGTGCGCGAATGCGCGCCAACTCGAGCTTCATGCGCTCCTTGCTTGCGATGGTGTGCGAGGTGAACACTTGCAGTTCGCGCGTGGCGAGCCACTCGGCCAATTCGGCGTCGCCGCGCAGTGCCAGCATCAGCATGCCTGCGGCCGTAACCTGCGCCGGCACGCGTGCGCCGAGCACGTAGCCGGTGCTCATGCTGCGGTTGGGGCCGTTGCGCGCGATGTAGACGACCTCGTCGCCGTCCATCACGCTGAGGTAGGCAATTTCGTTGGTGCCGGCAGCCACCCGCTGCAGAAACGGCTGGACGATGCGCGGCAGCCGCGCCGAATCGAGGTACGACTGGCCCAGCCGCAATACACGCGGCGTGAGCCAGAACAGCTTGCCGTCGCTTGCCACATAGCCCATGTGCTGCAGCGTCAGCAGATAGCGGCGCGCGGCCGTGCGCGTCATGCCGGTGCGCTCGCCGGCCTGGCTGGCGGTCAGGCGAGGGTGGGCGTCGTCGAAGGCTTCGATGATGCTCACGCCGCGCTCCAGGCCGGCGATCCAGTCGCGCTTGTCGAGCCCTGGCGGCGCGGGGGAAAGGTCGGTGAGATCGGTGCTCATGGTGCGGGAGTTTGCCGTGCCGGCGGCGGTGCCGCGTTCAGATCTCATCGGGATTAACCCTGTTTTTGTGCGATGAGCGAACGTGTTGAGACGATAAACGAGCATTTTTGATGCCGGAGAGAGTGGACTGGAGAGCCAAGGTGGATAAAGTGCGCCCTGGCAATGGCTTTGGAGCGATTGCCGCACAAAAGAGGCAAGACATGACCACCTCCATCACCGGCAGCACCCTGGCGTACCTGATTCCCGGCGACCCTGTGCGCAACGTGCGCCTGCCGCGGATGTTCAACGCCGTGTTCGAGCGCTTCGGCATCGACGCGGTGCTGGTGCCCATGCAGGTGCCGCTGCGCGACTTTGCGGTGTTCCTCAAGTCGGCCTTCCTGGCCCGCAACGTGCGCGGCATGGTCATTGCGCCGCCGCACAAGCCGCTGGCGGTCGACCTGCTCGACGGCTGCGGCCTGTTCGGCCGGGTGGCGGGCTCGGTCAACGTGGTGCGCCGCATAGAGAACAACGAACTCGAAGGCGACCTGTTCGACGGCGAAGGCCTGCTGGGCGCGCTCGACCACTTCAACATTCCGTTCCGCGGCAAGCGGGTGCTGATTCTGGGGGCCGGCGTGAGCGCGGCGGCCATTGGCGTTGCGCTGGCCGAAGGCGGCACGGTCGACGGCGCGGAGCACATCGCCCTCTACGACACCTCGTCCGGCAAGGCGGCCGGCGTGGCGGCCAAGCTCGACGCATTCTTCGATGCCAACGTGGTGGCGGTCGACAGCAACGCACCCGAGGGCTACGACCTGGTCATCAATGCCACGTCGCAGGGGCTGGAAGAGACTGATGCGCTGCCAGTCGACGTTGCGCGCATGGAGCGCCACGCCGCGCTGTTCGACATCTTGCTGCGCAACCAGCCGACGCCGCTGGTGCGCGCCGCGCGTGCCCGCGGGCTCAACGCCCAGGCCGGCTTCGAGATGCTGATCCAGCAGATGCCGCACTACTTTGCGTACTTCGGCCATGCCGAGGCGGCGCAGGGTCTGCGCAAGGACGCGGATTTTCTGCGCGAGATCATCTATCCGCCCGCCATGCAGGCCGAGATTCGCCAGCCCCTGCGCTACCAATCCCCGAGCGTGGCTTGAGATGCCCACCGACCGCTACTGAACCACAAGACGCCTTCTTCTCATGATTTCCGGCAAGACCACGCTCATCGCGCACCTCGGCTATCCGACCGAGAGCTTCAAGGCGCCAATGATCTACAACCCCTGGTTCGACAAACAGGGCATCGATGCAGTCGTGGTGCCGACGGGCGCCAGGCCCGAGGACTACCCCGCGGTGCTGAAGGCCCTGTTCCAGCTCACCAACCTGCGCGGCGCACTGGTCACCATGCCGCACAAGATCACCACGATGTCGCTGGTCGACGAGGTCACGCCGACAGCGCGCATCGCAGGCGCCTGCAACGCGGTGCTCAAGCGTCCCGACGGCACCTTGCTGGGCGACCAGTTCGACGGTGCCGGCTTCGTGCGCGGCGTGGAGCGAAAGGGCCGCCTTTTCAAGGGAACGCGCGTGCTGATCTCCGGCGCGGGCGGCGTGGGCTCGGCCATTGCGGCATCGGTGGCGGCGGCGGGCGCCGCGCAGCTGATGCTTTTCGACGCCAGCAACGCGTCGGCCGACGCATTGGCTGGGCGCCTGCGCGACCACTATCCGCAACTGCGCGTGGAAACGGGTTCGAAAGATCCGGCCGGCTTCGACGTGGTGGTCAACGCTACGCCGCTGGGCATGAAGGAGGACGACCCGCTGCCCTTCGACGTGGAGCGCATCGCGCCTTCGACCTTCGTCGGAGAAGTCGTCATGAAGACCGAATACACGCCGCTGCTGCAGGCCGCCCTCGACAAGGGTTGCGCCGTGCAGGTGGGCACCGACATGCTGTTCGAGATGATTCCCGCATACCTCGAGTTCTTCGGCTTCGGCACGGCCACGGCCGACGAGCTGCGCGCGGTTGCGCGGATCAGCTATTGAGCGCTTTTCTTTTTGCCACCGTTCGTTTCAAAACCATTGAGGAGACATGCATGACAACCTTTTTCAAGACCCTGCGGACCGTTCTGGCCGTTGGCGGCATTGCGGCGGCAGCTAGCGCCGCGCTGGCCCAGGGCTACCCGGCGCGCGAGCTGTCGGGTGTGATCCAGTGGGGCGCCGGCGGTGCCACCGACGTGGTTTCGCGTGCCATTACGCCGCACGTCGAAGAGGCGCTGGGCAAGAAGATCGTGCTGCAGAACAAGCCGGGCGGCGTGGGTGCCATTGCTACCAACTTCGTCAACCAGCAGCCTTCCGACGGCTACACCGTGCTGTATGGCGCGGAGAACCCGCAGCTGCACCCGGTGCTCGGGATCAGCGAACTCGACTACAGCAAGTTCTACCCGGTCACCATCATCGCGCGCGGCGTGGTGCTGGTGGTTGCCAACAAGGACAAGCCCTGGAAGTCGATGAAGGACCTGCTTGCCGAAGCGCAGGCCAATCCGGGCAAGATCAAGATGGGCTCCACGGGGTCGGGCGGCTTGCCGTTCTCCGTCTCGTCGATGATCGGCACGGTCGCGAAGATGCCCGTCACGGCCGTTCCGTTCGATGGCGACGGCCCCGGCGTCACGGCACTGCAGGGCGGGCACATCGACTTCATGATCGTGGGCGCCGGCGCGGCGGCCGAGCACATCAAGGCCGGCCGCCTGAAGGCGCTGGCCGTGCTGGGCACCGAAGCGCGCGACGGCGTGCCGCCCATCACCGATGCGGTTCCCGGCATTGCCAAGTACCTGCCCTGGGGCCCGTTCTACGGCGTGTTCGTGAAGCGCGACGTGCCCGAAGATGCGCGCAACAAGCTCGTGGCCGCCTACAAGAAGGCCGGAGACAACGCGCAGTTCAAGGAGCTGATGGCTGCGCGCGGCAACGTGATGATGAACATCTCGGGTGCCGAGGCCGAAGCCTTCCTCAAGAAGTGGCAATCGGTCACGGCCTGGACCTACCAGGAAGTCGGCGCCGCCAAGAAGAGCCCGGCCGACCTCGGCATTCCCAAGCCCTGAGGGCACTGAGCGCAGGGCCGGGCGCACGTGCCGCCCGGCCCTGCGGCTCCCATCGTCCAGCGTCGTCCAACGTCGAGGAAAACCGAAATGCAATCCCATCGCCGCCGGCTGCCCGGCGAGCTCATCTTCTGCCTGGCACTGATCGTGTTCGGCCTGTTCATGCTCTGGCAGGCCTACCGGATCTCCGGCTTCGGCTCCATCAGTTCGGCCGGCTCCTTTCCGATGGTCGCCGCGCTGGTGATGTTGGTCTCGGCCGTCCTCGCGCTGGCTAAAACAGCGCGCATGCCACGCAGCGAAGGCGAGCCCGGCGAATCGCTGCCGCGCCAGTTCGCGCGCAGGCTGGTGCCCGGTGTGCTGGTGGCCTTCACGCTGGCCATCGCGGCCTACATGGTGCTGCTCGATCCGCTCGGATTCCTGGTTTCGTCGTATCTGTTCCTGGTCGTATCGATGCGGCTGCTGGGAAGTGCGCGATGGGTGCGCAACCTGGTGGTGTCCGCCGTTGCACTCGCGCTGATCTACGTGGTGTTCCAGACGGTGTTTTCCGTGGTGCTGCCCAGCGGCACCTGGCTGCAGGGGGTTTTCAAATAATGGAAGCCGTCAACTACTTCTTGATGACGTGGACCAGCCCCTACCTGCTGTTCCTCACGGCGGCAGGTACCTTCGCAGGCATCTACATCGGTGCGATCCCCGGCCTCTCGGTGACGATGGCGGTGTCGATCCTGATCTCGTTCACCTTCAAGTGGCACGTCAACGATGCGCTCGCGCTCATCTCGGGCATTTTTCTCGGCGGGGTCTACGGCGGCTCGCGTTCTGCCATCCTGCTCAACATTCCGGGCGCGCCTTCCGCCATTGCAACGGTACTCGACGGCTATCCGATGGCCAAGCGGGGCGAGGCCGGCAAGGCGATCGGCCTGACCACGGTGATCTCGGTGTTCGGCGGCTTCGTCGGCATCCTGGTGCTGGCCGTTGCGGCGCCCGCGGTGGCGAACCTTGCGCTCAAGTTCGCGCCGCGCGACTACCTGCTGCTCGCCATCTGGGGCATCCTGCTCGTGGGCAGCCTCTCGGGCGGTTCGCTGGCCAAGGGCATCTTCGCGGGCGCGCTGGGCGTGCTGATCGGGTCCGTCGGGCTCGACCCGATGACGGCCGAGCCGCGCTTCACCTTCGGCAGCCTGCAACTCACGGCGGGCATTTCGTACGTGGCGGCAATGATCGGCTTCTTCGGCGTTGCCGAAGTGCTGGCGCAAATGCACGAGCTCAAGCTCAAGGCCGTCAAGCAGGACGTCTCGAAGATCGTTCCTTCGTGGTCGCTGGTGCGAAAGCACCTGCCGCTTGCAACACGCACCTCCGCAATCGGCGTGGTCGTGGGCGCATTGCCCGGCGCGGGTGGCGACATTGCCGCGCTGATGGCCTATGACCACGCCAAGCGCAGCGTGAAGAACCCCACGCGGCCTTTTGGCGAAGGCGCGGAAGAGGGGCTGATTGCCCCCGAGTCGGCGAACAACGCCGCGGTTGGCGGCGCCTACATTCCCATGCTGACCCTGGGCATTCCCGGCGATGCGGTCACTGCCGTGATCATCGGCGCGATGTACATCCACGGCCTGAAGCCGGGACCGCTGCTGATGATCGAGACGCCGCACCTGTTCTGGTTTCAGGTAGGCGCGCTGTGCCTTGCCAACTGCTTCCTGCTTGTCTTCGGGCTCACCGGCATCAAGCTGTTCGCCAAGGTGGTCGAGGCGCCCAAGGCGCTCCTGCTGCCGCTCATTCTGGTGCTGTCGGCGGTTGGCGCCTACGCCATCAACAACAATCCTGTCGACGTGTACTGGATGCTGGGCTTCGGCGTACTCGGGTATTTTCTGAAGATGTACGGGTTCCCGGTGGGACCTGTCATCCTCGGCATGATTCTCGGCCCGCTGATGGACCGCAGCTACCGCCAGGCCATGATTTCAGCGCAGGACAACGTCGGCCAGTTCATCGGCGAGTTCTTCACTTCGCCGCTGTCGCTGGTCATTCTGCTGATGCTGGTGTGCACCTTGCTCAGCCAGACTGCATGGTGGCAGCGCCTGCGAGGCCGCGGCGCGGTGCGAGAGGCAGACGCGGTGTGAGGCCCATGTCGCCCGCCGGATTTCTTGATGCAAAGAGGCGTTCACCATGAGTATTTTCGAAGGCTTTCTTTCCACTTCCGAAACGCTTTCAGCCTTCAGCGATCGCAACTTCGTCGACGCCATGCTTCGCTTCGAGGCGGCGCTCACCCGGGCGCAGGCAGCCGTCGGGCTGGTGCCTGAATCGGCCGCGCATTCGATTGTCGGCAGCTGCAAGGTCGAGCTGTTCGACGTGGCGAAGATCGTGCGCGACAGCGGCCGCGCGGGCAGCGTTGCAATTCCGCTGGTCAAGGCATTGAAAGAGGCCGTGGGCCTGTTCAATGCGGAGGCCGTGCCTTTCGTGCATTTCGGCAGCACCAGCCAGGACGTGATCGACACGGCCATGGCATTGGTCACGCGCGAGGGCATGGCGCTCATCGAGAAAGACCTCGACCGCGCGATCGAGGCGCTGCTGCAGCACGCCACGCAGCATGCCGCCACGCCGATTCTTGCGCGCACGCTGATGCAGCCGGCCTCGGTCACGAGCTTCGGCCTGAAGTGCGCGGGCTGGGCCGCGCCGCTGGTGCGCAGCCGCGTGCGTTTGCGCACGGCCGCGCGCCATGCCCTGAACGTGCAGCTCGGCGGAGCCGTCGGCACGCTCTCGCAGATGAAAGGGCAGGGTCCGGCCGTGGTGCAGCGCGTGGCGGACGAGCTCGGCCTCGGCAACGCCGGCGCCACGTGGCACACGCAGCGCGACGAATGGATTGCGCTGGGTTGCGAGCTGGGTCTGCTCACGGGCAGCCTGGGCAAGATCGCGCGCGACATCTCGCTCATGGGCCAGTATGAAGTCGGCGAGGTGGCCGAACCCACCGAGCCGGGCCGTGGCGGCTCTTCGGCGATGCCGCACAAGCGCAACCCCGTGGCCTCGATGGTGGCACTGGCCGCGGCGCAGCGTGCCCCGCAGCGCGTGGCCGCACTGCTGGCCGCCATGCCGCAGGAACACGAGCGCGCCCTCGGCGGCTGGCAGGCCGAATTGGCGGAATGGCCGCAATTGCTGATGTCTGCGCACGGCAGCGCGCGCGCCATGGCCGGTGCGCTGCCGGGCCTGCAGATCGACGCGGCGCGCATGCGCGCCAACATCGACACCCTGCGCGCGGAACTGCCGCGCGACGCGGCGGACGAATGGTTCAACCCGGCCCTGGCGGAGCCTGCCGGCGAAACCGCGCTGCGCCAGGTGGCGGCCCTGCGCGACCAACTCAATGCGAAAGACACCTCCCGATGACCGACCCCAAAAGCACACCTTCCGCCGGCGACTACGAAGCGGGCCTTCTCAACCGCCGGCGCGTGCTCGGCGATGCCTGGGTCGACAAGTCGCTGGCCAACCGCAACGAGTTCAACGCCGAGTTTCAGGAGCTCATCACGCGCCACGCATGGAACGACATCTGGGGCCGGCCCGCGCTGGGCGACAAGACGCGCCGCTACATGGTGCTGTCGATGATGCTGGGCATCCATGCGTATGAAGAATTTGCCATGCACGTGCGCGCGGCGCTCGACGGTCCGCCCGAATCGCGCCTGACGCCGGACGACATCAAGGAAGTGATCATGATGGCCGCCATCTATTGCGGCGTGCCGGTGGCCAACCACGCCTTCGGCATTGCGACGGGCATCTTGCGGGAGAAGGGCCTGCTGGCAGCAGCCCCGCAGTGACCGAACCCACGGATATTCGCAAGGGGCGTTTCGACGTCGGCTTTACCTTGCTGCTGCCGCTGCTCCTGGCGGCCCAGCCTGTTGCCACCGACAGCTACCTGCCGGCGCTGCCCGCCATTGCCAAGGAACTGGGCTCGGCCAGCACCAGCCTCACATTGTTCGTGCTGGCCTTCGGTTTTGCGCAATTGCTGTGCGGGCCGCTGGCCGATCGCTTCGGGCGCCGGCCGGTGCTTCTGGCGGGGCTTGGCTGCTACGTGATTGCGGCGCTCGGCGGTGCCTTTGCCGGCAGCGTGGCGGTGCTTGCGGGCTGGCGCACGCTGCAGGGCTTTTCGATGGCGGCCATTCTGGTTTGTGCGCGCGCCGCGGTGCGCGACCTGTATCCCGCGCACGAGGGGCCGCACGTCATGGCGCGCGGGCTCACCGGCCTCGGCGTGGTCGGGCTGCTCGCGCCGCTGGTGGGCGCATGGTTGGTGCAGGGGGCCGGCTGGCGCTGGGTGATGGCGTCGATGTCGCTCTACGCGCTGGTGCTCTTTGCGCTCTGCTGGCGTTCGTTCGGCGAAACGCGTCGGCCGCTGGCGGGCGACGTTTCCGCGCCGCGCGGCAGTGCGCGCGCGGTGTTCGCGAGCCGCAGCTTTCGCGCCTGGGCTTCGGTGGCCGCAACCACCTACGGCGGCCTGTTCTGCTTTCTGCTGCTTTCGCCAATGGTCTACATCGGCTATCTGGGCTGGTCGCCCGCGATGTACGGATGGATTCCGGCCGGCGGCTCGCTGGTCTACATTTTCAGCACCACGATGTGCCGGCGCCTGCTGCGCAAATACGGGCCCGTGCACACCGTTCAGCTTGGCGCTACCCTGAGCATTGCCGGCGCCACGATCCAGGCGCTGGGCTGCTGGCTGGCGCCGCACAGTGCGGTGCCGCTGCTTGCGGGCCACGCCGTCTATTGCCTTGGCCACGGCATCCACCAGCCCTGCGGCCAGGCCGGCGCGGTGGGCGACTTGCCGCACCTGGCCGGTCGCGCCGTGTCGTGGTCGGGTTTCGGCATGATGATGGTCGCATTCAGCGTCGGGCAAATTGCGGCACAGTTTGTCGACACCGGTTATTCGAACGGCGCCTGGCCGATGGTCGTGCCGATGCTGCTCGCAGGCTGCGTGCTGCTGGCCATCGCGTTCCTCTGGCTGCCGCGTCTTCAACACCCGATAAAGAAGGAATCTACATGACCCGTTTGAACGTCGTCCGCGAAGGCAGCGGCCCCTTCGTCGTGCTGAGCCATGCGCTGGGTTGCGACCTGCACATGTGGGACGGCGTGGCCGAGCAGCTTGCGCGCGGCCACACCGTGATTCGCTACGACCACCGCAACCATGGCGGCTCCGAGGTAGTGCCCGGTGCGCTGCGCATCGAAACCCTGGCGCAGGACGTGGCGGAACTCATCCAGCGCGAGACCGGTGGGGAACCGGTGCATTTCGTCGGGCTTTCGATGGGCGGCATGACGGCGCAGGCACTGGCAGTGCGGCACCCCGAACTGCTGCGCAGCGTGGTCATTGCAAATTCGTCGGCCCACTACCCCGATCAGTCGCCCTGGCGCGCGCGTGTCGAAACAGTGGCCGCCAAAGGCGTGGAGGCCATTGCGCCCGGCGCCGTGTCGCGCTGGCTGACGCACGGCTATGTCACCACGCAAGAAGGCAAGGCGGCCGCGCAGGCGCTGAACGAGGTGCTGGTGCGCACCGACGCGCAGGCCTATATCGAGAGCTGCAACGCCGTGGCCGCCATCGATTTTCGCGAGAGCAACCGCCGCTTCACGGTGCCCACGCTGGTCATTGCCGGCTTGCAGGACGAGGCCACGCCCCTGGCCATGTCCGAAGCCATGGTGGCCGCCATTCCAGGGGCGCGGCTGGCCACCATCGATGCGGCGCACCTGAGCTCGGTGGAACGGCCGGTCGAATTTACGCAGCTGCTGATCGATTACTGGCGCAGCCTCTGAAAAACCGGCGACCCGGCAGAGCGGGTTGGCCTAGGTCTAACCCCTATTTCGTGCGAATACTGCACGTAAGCGTTCGATTATCGAACTGGAGCTGAGCGCGAAGCATTGTGGGCAGGGCGCCGACTTCCTAAAGTCGGTTCCCATGCACCGCTCCATTGCCACCGTTTCTCTCAGCGGCACGCTTCGCCAGAAGCTCGAAGCCGTTTCGGCCGCGGGCTTCGACGGCATCGAACTGTTCGAGAGCGACTTCGTCAACTTCAAGGGCAGCGCCAGCGAGCTCGGCCGCATTGCCGCCGACCTTGGCCTTTCGATCGACCTGTACCAGCCGTTTCGTGATTTCGAGGGCATGCCCGAGGCGCAGTTCCGGCGCAGCCTGGAGCGCGCCGAACGCAAGTTCGACCTGATGGAAGCAATGGGCTCGCCGATGATGCTGTGCTGCTCGAACACGTCGCCGCTCGCCATCGATGACCCGGCACTTGCCGCGGCCCAACTGCACGAGTTGGCGGAGCGCGCCGCACGCCGCAACCTGCGCGTGGGTTTCGAGGCGCTGGCCTGGGGCCGCTTCACGTCGCTCTATGGCCAAGCCTGGAACATCGTGCGCGAGGCCGGTCATCCGAACCTCGGTTTGATCCTGGACAGCTTTCACACGCTGTCGCTGAAGGACGATCCCGCGGGCATCGCGCACATCCCGGGCGACAAGATCTTCTTTCTGCAGATGGCCGATGCGCCGCTGCTGTCGATGGACGTGCTGCAGTGGGCCCGCCATCACCGCGCGTTCCCGGGGCAGGGCGACCTTGCCGTGGTCGGGTTCTTCGAGCAGGTGCTGCGCGCGGGCTACACGGGGCCGCTGTCGCTCGAGATCTTCAACGACATCTTCCGCGAGACGCCCAACCGCCGCACCGCCGTGGATGCGATGCGCTCGCTGCTGTACCTCGAGAGCGAGGCGCAGCGGCGCATGGCCGCGGCCGGCAATGCCACCGATGCGTCCGTGCCGCCGCAGCGCGTCGAGCTTTTCAATCCGCCGCCCGTGCCGGCGCTGTCGGGCCTTTCGTTCATCGAGTTCGCGGCCGACGAAAGCTCGGCCGGCACGCTCGCCGTATTGCTCGGGCAGCTCGGTTTTCGCCGCGTCGGCCGGCACCGCTCCAAGGCCGTGGTGCTGTACCGGCAGGGCGAGATCAACCTGATCGTCAATGCGCAGCCGGATTCGTTCGCGCGCAGCCGCTTCGAAGCGCACGGCACCTCGGTGTGCGCGCTGGGCGTGCGCTGCGCCGATCCTCTGGCGGCGGTCGATCGCGCCACTGCCATGCGATCGCAGCGGCACGACAGCCCCGTCGGTCCCGATGAACTCCGCGTGCCGGCCATCGTGGCGCCGGGCGGCAACCTCATTCATTTCGTGTCGGAAGCATTGGGCGCCAACGGCCTGTACGAGGCGGATTTCATCCTCGAGGAAGACGCAACCGAAGCCGGCGGCGCCGGCCTGACGCAGATCGACCACGTGGCCCTTGGCCTTGCCGTGGACCAGCTCGACACCTGGGTGCTGTTCACACGCGCCGTGCTGGGGCTCGAGCCGGGTGAAAGCCTGGAGCTGGCCGATCCGTTCGGGCTGATCCGAAGCCGCGGCGTGGCCGATGCCGCGCGAAGCGTGCGGCTGGTGCTCAACGTGTCGCTGAGCCAGCGCACCCGCACCGCGCGCACGCTGAGCGTGACGGGCGGCGGCGCGGTGCACCACATTGCCTTGCGCTGCAAGGACATCTTCGAAAGCGTGGAGCGGCTGCGCGCCAACGGCACGCGCTTCGTGCCCATTTCGGGCAACTACTACGACGACCTGGCGACGCGCATCGACCTCGACCCGGCGCTCTTGGCACGCATGCGTGCCGCGGGCGTGCTGTTCGATCGCTCGGCGGCTGGCGACTACCTGCACATCTACACCGAGAGCATCGAAGGCGGGCTCTTCTTCGAACTGGCACAGCGCACCGCGGGCTACGACGCCTACGGGGCTCTCAATGCACCCGCGCGCATGGCATCGCAGGCGCAGGAATAAGTTTTTCTAGTCAACCCCGGAGACAAACCATGGCAAACACCACGGCCCAAGAGCCGAAAGGCAAGCACCAGTCGAAGAAGGCCACCGCCAGCGGCTGGATCGGCTCGGCGCTGGAGTACTACGACTTCTTCATCTACGCCACCGCCGCGGCGCTGATCTTTCCGCAGATCTTCTTTCCGAAGGGCGACCCGCAGATCGCGATCATCGCGTCGCTTGCGACCTACGGCGTGGGCTACGTCGCACGGCCGATCGGCGCACTGCTGCTGGGCCACTGGGGCGACACGCACGGCCGCAAGACCGTGCTGATTCTGTGCATGTTCCTGATGGGCTTCTCGACCATTGCCGTCGGCCTGCTGCCGACGTATGACCAGGTCGGCCTGTGGGCTCCCGCCATGCTGGTGGTGCTGCGGCTGATCCAGGGCTTTGCGGTGGCCGGCGAGATTTCGGGCGCGAGCTCGATGATTCTGGAACACGCGCCGTTCGGGCGCCGCGGCTTCTTCGCGAGCTTTACGCTGCAGGGCGTGCAGGCCGGCCAGATCATGGCGGCCGCCGTGTTCCTGCCGCTCGCGCACTACATGGACAAGGACGCCTTCAACTCATGGGGCTGGCGCATTCCGTTCCTGCTGAGTTTCATCGTCATCGTGGCCGGCTACATCATCCGCAAGGAAGTGGACGAGACGCCCGCCTTCACCGAAGTGGAGAAGAGCGCAACGGTGCCCAAGGCACCAGTGATCCAGGCGGTGACCGAGAGCTGGGGCGACATGCTGCGCGTGCTGCTGTGCTCGCTGATGAACGTGATTCCGGTGGTTGCCACCATCTTCGGCGCCGCCTATGCGGTGCAGCCGGGCTACGGCATCAACTTCGAGAAAGACATCTACCTCTGGATTCCGGTGATGGGCAACATCCTGGCCGTGATCGTGATCCCGGTCGTCGGCAACCTGTCGGACAAGGTCGGCCGCCGCTTGCCGATCGTCGTCGGTGCGCTCGGCTCGGGCCTGTTGTCGTTCGGTTACCTGTACGCCATCAGCATCCACAACGTGCCGCTGGCCATCGTGATGTCGCTCTTGATGTGGGGCGTGGTCTACCAGGGCTACAACGCCGTGTTCCCGAGCTTCTATCCGGAGATGTTCCCCACGCGCACCCGCGTCTCGGGCATGGCGATTTCGCAGAACATCGGCACCGCCATCACGGCGCTGCTGCCGGCGCTGTTCGTGGCGGTGGCGCCCCCCGGTGCTGCCAACATCCCGCTCACCGTGGGCGCCATCACGCTGGCAATCTGCGCCATTGCCGCTGTCTCGGCCTGGAGCGCCCGCGAAACCTATCGCGTGCACATGAACGACCTGGGCAAGCGCGACGCAATTCCGGTCGACAAGCCTGAATACGACCGGCTGCGCGAACAGACACTGGTGGATGCACGCATGGCCAAGGCAGCCGCTTGAATCCCCAGGCCGTCTGAAGACCTTGCGCGCACCAAGGGAGTCGGCGCCATGAAGAATGGCGGCCATGACCTCTCATCTGAAGATCGATTTTGTTTCCGACGTGTCTTGCCCCTGGTGCGCCGTCGGCCTGGGGTCGCTCGAGGCGGCGCTCCGGCGCCTGGCGCCAGACGTCACGGCCGAGTTGCATTTCCAGCCCTTCGAGCTGAATCCGCAGATGCCGGCCGAAGGGCAGGACACCTTCGAGCACCTGAACCAGAAGTACGGTTCCACGCGTGAACAGCAAGCGCAGTCGCGCGAGATGATTCGCCAGCGCGGGGCCGAGGTGGGCTTCGAGTTCAGCCCCGAAGGCCGCCCCCGCGTCTACAACACCTTCAACGCCCACCGGCTGCTGCACTGGGCCGAGCTCGAAAGCCCGGCCAAGCAGGCGGCGCTGAAGAAGCTGCTGCTCAAGGCTTACTTCACCGACAGCCAAAACCCGTCGGACCCCGAGGTGCTGGTGCGCGCAGCCACGGAGGCGGGGCTCGATGCGGCGCGTGCGCGTGAAATCCTGGCAAGCGATGAGTTCGCCCGCGAGACCCGCGAGCGCGAGCGCATGTACACCGATGCTGGCATCCACTCGGTGCCCGCGATCGTCATCAACGACCACCACCTGATTTCGGGTGGGCAGCCGGTCGAGGTGTTCGAGCGGGCGCTGCGTCAGATTGCGGGTGCGCAGCCCAGCACGGTCGTCACGGCCTGAGCTGGCGCCGGGCACCGACAGGCGCGTGCTGCGCCATCAGCTCGGCCACCCAATCGATGAAGACGCGCAGCTTGGCGCTGACGTGCCGATTCGGCGGAAACGCGACGTAGAGCGGCATCGAATCGAGTTGCCAGCCATCGAAAAGCCGCACCAGCTCGCCGCCCGCCAGGTGCGGCTTGGCCATGTAGTCCGGCAGCCAGAGAATTCCCAGCCCGGCGAGGCCGGCCGCGAGGTAGGCATTGCCGTCGTCCACCGACAGCACGTAGCGGCCCTGCACCTCGATGCGCTCTTCGCCGAGCCGCATGGCGTACGGAAAGGTCTTGCCGCTGCGCGACCACAAGAAGCCGACGATGCGGTGGTGCGTGTCTTCCAGCTCGCGCGGGTGCAGCGGCGTGCCCGCAAGTTCCAGGTAGCGCGGGGCCGCATAGACGCCCAGCTGCAGGTCGCCCACGCGGCGCGCCATCAGCGACCGGTCGGTGAGCTCGCCGCCGCGCACCACGCAATCCACGTTGTCGCCGATCACGTCCACCGTGCGGTCGCTCACGCCCATGTCGAGCTGGATGTCGGGGTAGCGGGCATAGAACGCCGGCAATGCCGGCACCAGGATCATGCGGGCCAGGGGGCTTGGCACGTCCACCCGAAGATGGCCGCGCGGCAATGCCGAGGCGCTCGAGAGGCTGGTTTCGGCGTCGTCCATGTCGGCCAGAAGGCGCACCACGCGCTCGTAGTAGGCGGCACCATCGGCCGTGACGCTGAGCTTGCGCGTGGTGCGGTTGAGCAGCTTGACGCGCAGCCTTGCCTCCAACTGCTGCACCAGCTGCGTTACCGTGGTCTTGCTCATGTTCAGCGTATCGGCCGCCCTGGTGAAGCTGCCTGCTTCCACCACGCGCGCGAATGCCTGCATCGCATCGAAGCGGTCCATGTCTGTTCCTGCTGGTTCAAAGATTGTTTGAGTTTGCCAAACAATGATTGTTGGCTTTGCCTGTTTATCCGACGAGCCCGGATCCCTAAAGTCGCTTGATCGTGATGACGGGCCGGCGACGGCTCATTCGAGAAAAGAGGAAGCAATCCATGGCTCAACGTGACGTCGTTTTTCCGCCCGGGCGCCAGGCGCTCTATGAAAAGAACCGCTACTCGCCGGCGATCCGGTCCAACGGCTTCCTGTTCGTTTCAGGCCAGGTCGGCAGCCGGCCCGACGGCTCGCCCGAACCCGACTTGGAGGCGCAGGTTCGGCTTGCCTTCGAAAACCTCAACGCAATCCTGGCGGCCGCGGGCTGCACGTTCGACGACGTGGTCGATGTGACCGTCTTCGTCGTCGACCCGGAAGCGAACTTCGAAAAAATCTGGAATGTGGTGCCGGAGTACTGGGGCAATGCGCCGCACCCGACGCTCACCGGCATAGGCGTGACGTGGCTCTATGGCTTCAAGTTCGAGATCAAGGTGATTGCGAAGCTGCCGGAAACCAGCCAGCCTCGCGGGTAGGATCGCCTGTCTTCCTGAATCACGACTGGAGCAGCCATGCCGCTGAGGCCTCTCTTGCAATGTGCGGACCTTGAAGCCACCAAAGCCCACTACCGCGACGTACTCGGATTTGCGACGGTCGATTCCGAACGCGACACCCTGACCGTGGTGAAAGACGACTGCAGCCTGATCTTCACCCGGCAGGACTTGTGGAAGGTGCCGATGGCTTGCAGCGGCACCTTCTACTTCGCAATAGCCGATGTGGATGGCTACTACGAAGCTGTGAAGGAAAAGGCTTCGATCGCGTGGCCGCTGCAAGACATGTCGTATGGCTCGCGGGAGTTCGGGCTGCGCGACTGCAACGGCTACTACCTGGCTTTCAGGTCAAGCGGCAACGACTGAGAAAAGCCCGCGCCCAAGATCGCGCGCGGCTTCCAGTTGAGCGGTGCGATCCGGCAGGTCGGATTCGAGCAGGAACTCGGACGTCACCACGGGTGCGCCGCAGTAGCCGAAGATGCCATGGTCGATCTGCGTCTTCATCGCATCGAAGTAGCCATGCCGGTCGTAGGTTCCAGGGTCGGCGCCGCCAATGGCGACGAGGTGCACCGGCAAGTGGCCGAGGCGCTTGACGAGCTTGCCGTCCCGTTCGTCGTAGGCCCACCCGTTCGCGAACACGCGGTCGATCCAGCCCTTGAGCAGCCCCGGGAAGGACCACCAGTACACCGGATACACCAGCACAAGCGCATCGGCGCGGTCGATTCTTTGCTGTTCACGCGTCACGTCGGAGTCGGGCGGCGCCTGCTTCCTGTGGGACGCATGGTCGCCCGCGGTAAAGCGCGGGTCGAAACCCTCCGCTGCAAGGTCGGCAATTTCCGCCGTGTGGCCTTCGTCGGCAAGGGCTACGCCTTCGGCGAGCTTGCGCGCCACGTGGTGGGTGAGCGATTCCGGATCCGGGTGCGAGACAACGATGAGCGCATGCATGCGTGGAACTCCTTTCATGCTTCTTGAGGTTGAAGATGGCTGCTAAAGTCACAACCTACGATCAGTATATTGATTAACCTACCTTTGGTACATAACCATGCCCAAGCACGGGGTTAAAGAGGCACGCGCCACATCGGCCGATACCGGCGAGCCCAAGCGCCGCCGCCTCTCGCGGCAAGACCGCTACCGGCAACTCATCGAAGTGGCGTGGCGCATCGTGCGCGAATCGGGCACCGACGTCTTGACGCTCGGTTCGCTCGCCGAGCAGGCCGGCATCGCCAAGCCGGTGGTCTATGACCATTTCGCGACCCGCAATCGGCTGCTAGCCGCGCTCTATGGCGAGTTCGACATGCAGCAGAACGCGCTGATCGATGCCGCCATCGAGAACAGCGAACCGAGCCTGGCCGGGCGCGCATCCGTGATTGCCGGCTCGTACGTCGATTGCGTGCTCGCGCAGGGACGCGAGTTGCCCGGCGTGAGCGCGGCGCTGGCGGGCTCCCCTGAACTCGAGAGCCTCAAGCGCGAATCGGAAGCGGCCTTCCTGCAGAAGTGCCGCGCGCTGCTGGCACCGTTTGCCCCCGGCAAGGACATCGGCGTTGCCGGGCTGCGCGCCATGCTGGGCGCGGCCGAAGCCCTGTCGTATGCGGCAGCCATGGACGAGATTTCCGCATCGCAGGCCAAGGAGGAACTGCTCGAGACAATCCTGGGAATGGTGTCGCGGCAGCAGCGGCCCGCTTCGCGCCGCCCCGCGAGTCGACCGGTTTCCTAGCCGTTCAGCACGAGCGACTCCTGCGGATATTGCTCGCACATGAATTCGACGAACGCTCGCACCTTCGGCGCGGGAAGCCGCCTGGATGTATGCAGCACCCAGAGCCCTACCTCCACACCCGACACCACGCCCCACTGAACCAGTTCTCCGCGCGTCAGTTGGGTCCACGCGATGGACTGCGGTATGAGGGCGGCGCCTGCGCCCGCGACCGCAGCGTCGCGGATCATCAGGAACGAGGAAAGCCTCAGCCTTGGAATCGGCTCGATCACAAGGCGCCCGTCGTCGAGCGTCCAGTTTCCGCCTTGAAAGTTTGTTGAAACGATGCCGGGAACGGCGCCGGCCATGCCTGGCTTTGGCACCGGCACGGAAGGCGCGGCCACCACCACCAACCGGTCCTTGGCGAAGCACCGGCCCACGAGGCTGCTGTCGGGGCTCGGATTGATCCGGATCGCGGCGTCGAACTGCTCTTCGACGAGATCGACCAGGCGATCGTCCGCCACCACCTCGCACGTCACCTCAGGGTAGGCCGAGCAGAACCCGGCGGAGATGCGGCCCATCGCAAGCTGCGAGAACAGCACCGGCGAAGCGATACGCAAGCGCCCGCGCGGTACCGACAAGCCTTCACGCGCGGAAGTCATGGCGTCGGCCACCTCGTGCATCGGCCCTTCGGTGCGGTCCATCAGCAACTGGCCGGCTTCCGTGAGCTTGAGCCCGCGGGCGCTGCGCTCGATGAGCCGCACGCCGAGCTGCTCTTCCAGATCCGCGATGCGCCGGGACAGCGTGGCCTTCGATCTGCCGCTGGCGCGGCTTGCTTTTCCGAGGCCGCCGTTCGTTGCGACGAGCGCGAAGTCGCTCAGTGCGTTCAGGTCCATGGTGTTTCGAAATTGAGACGAGGTGTCTTCATTTTCGAGTCTTTGTTTTACTAATGCAACGACCTATCTTCTCCTCATCGCAACTTCGAAAAGAGGAAATTGAAATGACCACCACTCAACGTGCTGTGCTGATCCGGGCCTATGGCAGTCCTGCCGAGGTCGCCGAGATCGCCAGGCCCGTGGCAGGGCAGGGCCAGGTTCTGGTTCGCGTTCGGGCCGCCGGCGTGAACGGCATCGACTGGAAAGTTCGTGACGGCCTGGTCCAGCAGGCTTTCCCGCTGCAACTGCCCGCGGTGCTGGGTATCGAGCTTGCGGGTGTCGTCGAGGCGGTCGGCCCCGGCGCGTCGCGCTTTCGTGCGGGTGACCGCGTCATGGGGCCGCTTGGCGGGCTGGGTGCCTATGCCGAGTTCGTGGCGGTCGACGAGGTGAACCTGGTGCGTACGCCGCAAGGGCTGGACGACGTTCATGCGGCCGCCATCCCGGTGGCGTCCGTGGCAGCTTGGCAGAGCCTGCACCATGCGGGCCCGATTGGCACAGGCCAGCGAATCCTGATCCACGGTGCAGCGGGAGGGCTGGGCGGCTATGCCGTGCAATACGCCAAGCGGGCGGGCGCTGAAGTGTTCGCAACCGCGTCGGCCGCGCACCTCGACCACGTGCGCAGCCTGGGCGCGGACCACGTCATCGACTACCGGGCCCAACGCTTCGAGTCGGTCGCGCGGGACATCGACCTGGTGCTCGACTATGTCGGCGGCGAAGTGCTCGAACGCTCTTGGCAGGTGCTGAAGAAGGAGGGCGCGATCGTCGGCACCTCGTCGCCCGACATCCTTGCACGCACGCCGCCCGGCCGCCGCGGCCTGTGGTTCATGAACAAGCCGGACACCGCCCTGCTGGAACGGCTGGCGGCGGAGATCGCCCAAGGCACGCTGGTCTCGAAGCTCGGCGAAGCCGTGGGCTTCGCCGACATTCCAGCGGCCATCGAACGCAACCGCACCGACTCCCGCATCGGCAAGGTGGTCGCGGACTTCTCGCGCTGATCAATCTTTTTACCCCTCTAACCTTCTGGAGATTTTCATGAGCATTCTCGTCATCGGTGCCACCGGCACCATCGGTTCCCTCGTCGTCCAAGGCCTGGCCAGCGCCGGCGCCCAAGTCAGCGCGTTCGTTCGCGCACCCGGAAAGCAAAGCTTTCCGGCGGGCGTCAAGGAGGTCGTCGGCGACCTGACCGACGTGCCCTCATTGCGCGCGGCGCTGTCGTCGGTGCGCACGCTGTTTCTGCTGAACGCCGTCACGCCCGATGAAGTGACGCAGGCCCTGGTCGCGCTGAACCTGGCACGCGAGGCCGGCATCGAGCGCGTCGTCTACCTCTCCGTCATCCATGCGGACAAGTTCACCAACGTGCCGCACTTCACCGGCAAGCACACGGTCGAGCGAATGATCGAAAGCCTCGGCATTCCGGCGGCCATCCTTCGGCCGGCCTACTTCATGCAGAACGAGCGCATGGTCCAGCAGGTGATCCAGGGCTACGGCGTTTATCCGATGCCGATCGGTTCCACTGGCGTCGCAATGATCGACGCGCGAGACATTGCGGATGCTGCCGTCGCCGAACTGCTGCGCCGCGATGGCGCGCCCGCGCCGCTGCCGCGCACGACGCTGGAACTGGTCGGGCCCGAGCTGCTGACAGGAGAGTCGGTGGCCAAGATCTGGAGTGCCGCGCTCGGCCGTGACGTGGCTTACGGCGGCGATGACGTGGCCGCCTTCGAAGCGCAGATGGCAGGGCAGGGGCCGTCATGGCTTGCCTACGACATGCGCCTGATGATGGCCGGGATTCAGGAGTTCGGCATGCACGGTGCAGACGGCGCAGTGGAACGCCTGCAGGCGGTCATCGGGCATCCGCTGCGCAAGTACGGTGACTTCGTCAAGGAGGCGATTGCTGCATCGCAGCCTGCCCCAAGCCCGGTCAAATAAGCCCTCTGGTCGCCGCCTTCAACGTCGCCGCCGCTCGCGTCGAACATTCGAGCTTGAGGAACAGGCGTTCGACATGCGTTCGCACCGTGCGCGGGCTGATGCCCAGCGCACGAGCAACCTGCTTGGTGTTGTCGCCGCGGCTGATGCAGCGCAAAACCTCCAGTTCGCGCTCCGACAGAGGCTGCTCGCTGCGCGCCGCAGCTCCCACGGGCTTCGCCGACGCAGGCGACAGGACACTGGCGAGCAACGCATCGACGACTCCCTGGTCGAACCGGCCCGCCTCGACCTCCTCTTTCATGCGATCGAGCGCCTCTGCTTCGGTGAACGCCTCTCGCCACGGACGGCGGGTTCGAAGAGAAACCCACTGCTCTGCTGCGGCGACGAATTGCCCTTCCTGCGGCATCGCCGCGCCCGATCGGCCGCGGAAATGGCCGGAGCCATCGCGCCGTTCGAAGGCGAAGGATGCGATTTCTGCTTCGAGCGCGAGTCCATCGATTTGTCCGGCGGCGCGGGAAGTCCAGTACGGCACGAGCCGCAGGCGTTCCAGGGACGAGGCAGGCAGCGGTTCAGGCGCGTTCCAGATGGCGTTGGGCACGGATGCGCGCCCAATGCCGTGGATCAATCCGGCCTTGTACGTGCGGTGGCATGAGAGCTCGTCCAGGCCGGCACGCACGCTGCAGTCGCGCGCCAGCTGAGCCACGCGACGCGAGTAACCCGTCATCCACGGAAGCTTGAGATCGATCACGTCGCCCACGAGCTCCAGCCCGACGCGCCGAAGCATCGAAGCGGGCTGGTCGGCAACGTCGGTCCATGGTGGGGGAGTGCTATCCATCGTCTTCATCCACGTCGAGACATGTGGTGCGCTGGCCTCGACAAGGAAGCCGGGATAGACGCTGTTCGCGCGTCCGCGGGCCAGAGCGAGCGCTTCGTCGAGCCCGTAAAGGCGGCTGAAAATCTCGATGTCGCTCGCCAGAGCCACCACATACGTCGCAAGCGGCACGTCGTTGCCTTGCAGAAGGCCGGGCACGCCGCCGCCGTCGTAGGTTTCGAAAATGTTGCGCAGCGCCGCTTCGGTGCCGGCGCTCAAGCCGAGCGTGCTTGCTATGTCGCCGGCGATTTCGCAATGGATATTGGCCATGGCGAGCATGCCGTCGGGGATGGGCACGCTGCGAGGCTGCTGCTGCGCCCTTCGCGGCTTTTGCGATGCAAGAAGGGCGCTTCGACCTTGCACGTCGTCTTCCATGAAGTCAGCGAACTCCTGGGCATTGGCCGTGCACCCCGACCAGCGCAGCAGCGCGACGTGCCGGGCGGCCTCGACCTGCGATGGGTCGCAGCGGACCTGCGCCGCGATCAGTCCGGCGAGATAGGCGGTTCGCAGCGAATGGTCCGTCGGCTGGCCCATGCTCAGGTCGCCAATGAAAGCAAGCGCGCGAACCGCATCGAAAACGGCAATGGTTGTGTCGTCGGACATGAAGCGGCTGGGGCAAAAGCCCAGCATCGCACAGTTGCTTTTCTTGCGGGCTTGTCGGTCATTCGACCGATAGCACGCCTGGTGCCGTCGAAACAGAATCTCCTGCAACGGCTCCGCTGAAGGGGCTCCGACCTTCCAACCTGATCTTGCGGTCTTCACCGCCAATGCATGTCCAATACCAACCAATCCCCTGCCCAGCGAGCCGCGTGGCTGCGCAAGCTCTACTTCATTCGCGCCGCCTTCTCGTTCGCATGGGTCGCGTTGGCGTTCACCTTGGCGAAGGAGTCCCCCGTACTCGCAAGCGGCCTGCTGATCGTCTATCCCGCGTGGGATGCGCTCGCAAACCTGCTGGATGCGAGGATGACGGGAGGCGCAAAGCTCAATCCCACCCAGATCCTGAATGCCTGGATGAGCGGACTGGTCACCGTTGCAGTGATGGTTTCGCTCGCGCTCAAGCTCCAGATCATTTTGGCGATCTTCGGGGGCTGGGCCATCGTTGCAGGGCTGCTTCAGCTGGCGACGGCCATCCGTCGTCGCAAAGGCGATCAAGGGCAGTGGGTGATGATGTTGAGCGGGGCGCAGTCTGCACTGGCCGGAGGATTTTTTGTGGCACAGCAAGGCAGTGCTGCGCCTGTTGTGCAGACCTTTGGCGGCTATGCGGCGGTCGGCGCTGTGTACTTCCTGATCTCCGGGCTTGTCATCTTGTTTCGGCAGTCCAAAGGCAGGCCCGGTTCACAGCACACCGCATGACTGTGCTGCGCCGCCGCCGTCGCAAGGAGTGGGTTGCCCGCCGCCCGCAGTTGTTGGCGCGCATCGAAAAAATGTAAACAAACTGTTCGGCGCGTTCTTGGGACGTTACATTCTTGTGACCCCCGAGGATGCACATGAAAGTAGATGGCCGAGAGGCGAAGCGTTCGGCAATTTATCTGCCAGTGTCAGCTAAATTTCTGATCGCATTGATCGGGGCGATCGCGTGGATGGGGTTTTCGATCTGGGCCGCCGGCCCGTGGCTGGCCGATCTGAAAAGCTATGTAGGCACCGCTTTCGCCATTTTCCTGGTGTATGGCATTGCCATCATTCCGGGCTTCATGAATGCGTTCATGGCCATCAGCCTCGTTCTGGATAAAAGGCCGCCTCATCGCCCGTTGCCGGTTTATCCGCCAATATCCATATTGATTGCCGCGTACAACGAAGAAGCTTCCATCGACGAGACGCTGGTCAGCATTGATCAGCAGAAGTACCCGGGCGAATTGCAGGTCATCGTGATCAATGACGGCTCGGCGGATGGCACTGCGCAGGTGGTCCGGCGCGCCCTGGAGCGGTATGGCTGGCTCAGCTTTGTCGACCTGAAAAAGAACGGCGGCAAGGCACGCGCCCTGAATATCGGGTTCAAGGAGGTTCTGCACGATCTGGTCGTGACCGTCGACGCTGATTCTTTCTTGTACCGCGGCGCGCTCGCCAGCATTGTCGAGCGCTATCACGCCGACCCGTCCAATACGCGCGCCGTTGCCGGAAAAATCCTGGTTCGAAACTCGCGGCAGAACTGGATTACCCGTTGCCAGGAGTGGGACTACTTTCACGGTATTTCCGCAGTCAAGCGAGTGCAGTCGCTGTTCCAGGGCACCCTGGTTGCGCAAGGCGCATTTTCCGTCTACGACCGGGCCGCGCTGACCGAGGTTGGCGGATGGCCCGAGTGCGTGGGGGAAGACATCGTGCTCACATGGGCGCTCCTGAATGCCGGGTACAGGGTGGGGCACTGCGAGGACGCGTGCCTCTTCACCAATGTGCCCAGTACCCTCAGGCAGTTGGTCAAGCAGCGCCAGCGTTGGGCGCGGGGCATGACGGAGGCCTTTGTCAAACACCCCCGCATTCTTTTCAAGATGCGGCTGTCGACTTTTTTCATTCACTGGAACCTGTTGTTCCCGTGGCTGGACCTGGCATTCACCATTGGCTTCATTCCCGGAATAATATTTGCCTTGTTTGGCTATTACTGGATCGTGGGGCCAATGACCTTGGCATTGATTCCGGCGGCGTTTGCGCTGAGTTTCCTCATGTTTTCGATCGAGCGCCGGATGTTCAAGAAAACCGGCTTGGTCGTACGAAAAAATATTCAAGGGTTTTTTGTCTACGTGCTGCTGTACAGCTTGCTTCTGCAACCCGCCAGCGTGCTCGGCTATCTGGACGAACTGTTCCGAAAGCCCAAAGCCTGGGGCACCAAATGACCAGCACGCCGGCATATGCAGCGGCCGCCATTTCGGGCCTCATGGTGTTGAGTGCTTCCTGCCATGCGCAGGAAGAAGCGGCCGAGAGAAAAACTTCCGGCATGGCTTTCGGGACGGAAGCCATGCTGACCAGCGACAGCGACAACTTCGAATCCCGCCGGATTTCGGTCGAGTTTTTTCCCGCTTTTGAAAACGCCGACCGCTACCTCGGGTTCCGGCTCGGCGACTACAGGTACCAGCAAGACAACTGGCGAAGGGCAGGAAAAAAAGTCTCGTTCCTCGCGCGTTCAATTGAAACCAGAACGGCCAATGGCGGACAGATGGAGGCCGGCGTGTTCGAGCAGGGCGGCCATACGCTGCTGACGCTCGACGGAAGCTACCGCATCGCGCCGACAAAAAGCACGGCGGTGGAGTTTCTCGTCACGCGCGACTGGGTGGAAACGCCCAAGGCCCTCGACCGCGGAATCGATTTTTCATTCGTCGGTGTTGCGGTCGACCAAGGCTTGGGAAGCCATGTCACGCTGGTGGGGCTGCTGGCGCAGCAGTACTTCTCCGACGGCAATCGTCGGGACCACGGGCGCATCCGCGTCATCTACCAACCCTCGCTCGACTTGGGGCTGACCCTGCAAGCGCGCTACCGCACGTACCGCAGCACCCACGAGGATGTCGACAGGGCCTACTTCAATCCGAAGAGCTACAGCGAATCGATGCTGGCGGTCGGCTGGCGGCAGCGTTTTCAGGGCTGGACCGCGGCGGTAACGGCCGGGCTGGGCAACGAGAAGATCAACCACGACCTGAGCCAACCCACGAGACTGCTGGACGTGAGCTTGCAGAGCCCTGTGAGGGGATCGCAAGTGTTTCGCTTCAATGCCGGCTACAGCCGCAGCACCACCTTTTCGGGGCCCAGCTACCAGTACCGGTACATACGCGGCGAGTGGATCATCCTTTTCTAGGATGCAGGGGCCGCTTCTTCACCGCGCCTGGTCGCCTCGGCGGTCGGCCTTGCTTTCGCGGTAGTAGAGGGCCTTCTCCTCGTACATTGCACGGTCCGCGCGCTGCAGGGCCGCGTCGAGTTGGTCGCCGGCCTCGCAGGTTGCGACGCCCATTGCAAGGTTCAGCATCCGTCCGCTCTGCCCGGCGTAGAACTGGTTGTTCAATTCGACCATCGAGGCAATGCGGTCGCGCATCGCCTCCGCTCCGCGCTCGTCCGTCTTGGGGAGGACGACGGCAAATTCGTCGCCGCCGATGCGCGCCGGCCAGCCGGGCTCATCGACGGCCTTGCTCAGCACCTCGCCCACGCGCCTGAGCAGTGCATCGCCGGCGGCGTGTCCTTCTTCGTCGTTGACGGGCTTCAATCCGTTCATGTCGATCACCAGCACCGACACCGGCCATGGCCCCTTGCGCGTCAGCCGGTTCACTTCTTCCGTGAAGAAGGTGCGGTTGCGCAATTGGGTCAGCACGTCGTGCTTGCCCAGGTACTCGAGGTAGGCCTCGGCCTTTTTGCGGGCGGTGATGTCGATGAGCGATACCAGCACCAGGTCCCATGTGGCGAGCTGGTCTTCGAGCACCGCAAACTGCATGTGGATGTTCAGCAGGTCGCCCGTCAGTGCGTAGTTGATTACCTCTCGCTGCTGCAGCAGCTTGCCGTTCCAGAGGTCCAGCAACTGCTCGGCGAAGGAGTCCTGCATCTCGTCGCGGAAGATGTCCGAGAGGTTGTCCAGCAGCGTGCCCTTGTCGGCCGCTCCGAACATGCGCAGGGTTTCGCGGTTCACGTCGATCACGCGGATCTCGCGCATGCAGCGGGTGACGAACTCCGGGTGCACCTTGATGAAAGTCGTGAAGTCGCTGATGCCGCGTTTTCGTATGTCGTCGAGCAGGACCTTCACCGCGCTGAAGTCTTCCACCCACAAGGAAACGGGCGAGCGTTCGAACAGTTCGCGCGCATAGCGTTCGCTTTCCAGGCGCAGCTGTTCGGCGCGCACGCGCGCGGTAATGTCGTCGAGCGACACCAGCACACGGTCCCAGGATGCTTCGTAGCCGGGCAGTACCTGCACCCGCACGTGCACATCGAGCCTTCGGCCGTCGAGCGCATAGTTCACCGTCTGGTTGTCGAAGCAGAGATTTCCACGCCAGAGCTGGTCCAGCTCATAGATCACGGGCGCGGTCATGTCGTCGCGAAAGACGCTGTCCAGCCGCGAGAGCAGCTCGGCCTGGCTTTGCGCACCAAAGAGGCTGAGCGTGCTCTGGTTGACGCTCAACACCCGCAGTTGCGCCATGCATTCGCTCACCCGGCTCGGCTCGGCATTCAGGTGCGCCACCAGATCCACCACCCCCGCGCCGCGCCACGATTCGAACAGCCGGCGCAGCCCGCTGTAGTCTTCGATCCAGAGCGACATGGGCGCAAACTCGAACATCGACTCGTAGTCGGTGGAAGACGGCATGTGCAGCTCCTGGGCGGTGGGATCTGCCCGGATGATGCACCATTTGGTAGTAGGCGTTTTCCAGTCGTTGGACAATGGCCTGGGCACGAAACACAAGGAATTCCGCATGACCACGCTGCAGCAACTTCTAGGTACCGAACTTCCGTTGATCCAGGCTCCCATGGCCGGCATTCAGGGCAGCGCAATGGCCATTGCCGTCAGCAACGAGGGCGGGCTCGGCTCGCTCCCGTGCGCCATGCTGGGCAACGACGCCATCCGCACAGAAATAGCCGCCATTCACGCAGGCACCGGCAAGCCCTACAACGTCAACTTTTTCTGCCATGTGTCGCCGCAGCCAAGCGCCGAACGCGAGGCGACATGGCGCAACGCGCTGGCGCCTTATTACCGTGAACACGCCATCGATGCGGCCTCCATTCCCACCGGCCCGGGCCGCAACCCGTTCAGCACCGAAGTGGCCGAGGTGCTGGCCGAATTTCGTCCGCCGGTGGTGAGCTTTCATTTCGGTTTGCCGCCCGAGCCTCTGCTGGCGCAGGTGCGCGGGTGGGGTTCGAAGATCCTCGCCTCGGCCACCACGGTCGACGAGGCGCTGTGGCTGGAAGCGCAGGGCGTCGATGCCATCATTGCCCAGGGGCTGGAGGCGGGCGGCCATCGCGGGCACTTTCTTTCGCACGACCTCACGGCACAGCTCGGCACCTTCGCGTTGCTGCCGCAGGTGGTGAGCGCCGTAAGGCTGCCGGTCATCGCGGCCGGCGGCATTGCCGATGCAAACGGCGTGGCCGCCGCCATGGCGCTTGGCGCCGCAGGGGTGCAGGTCGGCACCGCCTACATGCTCGCGCCAGAAGCCTTCACCAGCGCCTTGCACCGTGCGGCGCTGAAGAGCGATGCAGCGCGCCACACCGCACTCACCAACCTTTTCACCGGCCGGCCGGCGCGCGGCATCATGAACCGGCTGATGCGCGAGTTGGGGCCCATTGCCGCGGTGGCGCCGGAGTTTCCGCTTGCCACTTCAGGCATTGCACCGCTGCGCGCCAAGGCCGAGGCGCAGGGCAGCGGCGATTTTTCGCCACTGTGGTCGGGGCAGAATGCGACGGGCTGCCGCGAGCTCCCGTCCGCCGAGATCACCCGTGCGCTGGCGCAGGGCTTTCACTTCACCGCCTGAACTCCCGCCAGACCCATGCCGCAACTGCATCTGCCCTTCAAGTTTCTCGAGCAGCCTTCCAACCCCAGCGTGCGCGAACCGTGGCTGCTGGTGCTGATGCACGGCGTCGGCAGCAACGAGCAAGACCTGTTCGGCCTCGCGCGGCTCATGCCGCCGCAGTTTCATGTGCTGAGCCTGCGCGCGCCCTATGTGCTGTCGCCCGATGCATATGCGTGGTTCGAGTTCCAGGTGCTGCCCGGCGGCGAGCGGCACATCGACGAAGAGCAGGAGCGCGAAAGCCGCTTTCTCCTCGGCGAAATGATTGCCTCGGCATCGCAGCAGCTCGGCGTGCCGACGGAACGCGTGGTGGTCGGCGGCTTCAGCCAAGGCGGCATCATGGCGCTGTCGCTGCTGCTGACGCAACCCGCGAAGGTGCGCGCCGCGATGGTGTGGCACAGCCGCCTGCTGCAGCAGGTGGTGCCGCACATTGCGCCGCCTGAGGCCTTCGAAGGCAAGGCCCTGTGGGTGAGCCATGGCAGCGCCGACAACGTGATTGCGCCAAGCGCCGCGCAAGCCACGCGCGAACTGGCGCGCGGCTTGCCGCTGGCGTTGTCGGGTGCGGACTTTCCCGGCGGGCATGAGATTCGACCGGCCGAACTGCAGGGCACGCTGGCCTGGCTTCAGGCGCTCAGCGCTGCGCCGGGAACACCCCAGCAACGGCCGTAGCACCGGTTTTCGCGCCATCGGCGCGTCACAGGGCGTTACGGGATGACGAGGGATGACACCTGGGAGGGCCGCCGAACTGGTGCACCATAGCCGTTCGCCTTTCATCGCAATCCTCGCAAAAGGAATATTGCCGACATGTCCGACAGCGACACCTCCGAATTCAGGCCGCGCCGCGAGAGCTCCGCCGGCACCCTCATCGTCATCGGCCTGCTGGCGATCGCGGCCGCTTTCTTCGGCTGGCGCTGGTACCAGCAGCAACAGCCGCAACCGCAGTCGCTAGAGCCGGCGCCCGTGGCCACCGCGCCGAACGACGGGCCCGCGCCCGCACCGCCGCCAGCCCCGTTGCCCGAATCGCTTGAGCCCAAGAACCCCATCGATGCGATCGCGCTGCCCGCCTCGGGCCTGCCCACGGTGGCCGATTCCGACACGCGCGTGATGTCGGCGCTGGTCGATCTGCTGGGCAGCAAGAACGTGGCGGAATTCGTGCAGTTCGACGGCGTGGTGCGCCGCTTCGTGGCCACCATCGACAACCTGTCGCGCGAGCAGGCGCCCGCGAGCGCATGGCCGGTGCAGCCCACCAAACAGCGCTTTGCCACCGAAGGCAAGGGCGAGGCCCAGACAATCGCGGCCAACAACGCGGCGCGCTACAAACCGATCGTGCTGCTTGCGGAGTCGGTCGATCCGGCCAAGGCAGCCAAGGTGTATGCGCAGCTTTATCCGCTCTTTCAGAAGGCGTATGAAGAGCTTGGCTATCCCGGCCGCTACTTCAACGACCGGCTCGTTGCCGTGATCGACCATCTGCTGCAGGCGCCCGAACCCGCCGGCCCGGTGCAGGTCCGGCTCGTCGAGGTCAAGGGCAACGTGTCGTCGCAGCGGCCCTGGGTGCGCTATGAATATGCCGATCCGCAGCTCGAATCGCTCTCGTCCGGCCAGAAGATCATGGTGCGCGTGGGGCTGGAAAACGAGCGCAAGCTCAAGGCCAGCCTGCGCGGGTTCCGCGAGCAGATTGCCACCGGCGACATGGCAAAGAAGACGCAGCGCTGACCCACCGCGCCGTAGGGGCGTGCCGATTGCCCGCCGTGTAGGCGCGGGCCGATTGCGCGCCTTGCGGATGCCGTGGATGATTTGTCCTCAAGATTCCGAGGACAACCGTATGAACCTGATGAGCGTCGACCTCTACCAGAGTGCTACCGATCCCGAGAAGTTTCTGGCGCTGCCCACCGGCACCGACCCAGCAGACCTCATGGGACCGATGACCTTCGACCGGGACTACGCGCACATCAAGCGCTACCAGGAAGCCTTCGAATTCGACCCGTCGGTCCCTTATGCGGGCGTTAACGCCGCGAAGATCGCGGCGGACATCCTCACCGTGAAATGGGCGATGTACCGGCGCGAAGGCTGAACGAAGAACGGCGGCACGGCAACGCCATACCGCCGCACCTGCCCCCCTGATCAGGCCTCTTCGGTTTCCTGGTATTCGCCCACCGGCACGCAGCTGCAGAACAGGTTGCGGTCACCGTACACGTTGTCGACCCGGCCGATGGGCGGCCAGTACTTGGCCTGCTTGAGTTCGGCCAGCGGAAACGCGCCGAGCTCACGCGAGTAGGGGTGCGACCATTCGGCGCCGAGCAGGCTCGCGGCGGTGTGAGGCGCGTGCTTCAGCGGGTTGTCGTCCTTGGGCCAGACGCCTTCTTCCACGCGGCGGATCTCGCCGCGAATGGCGATCATCGCGTCGACGAAGCGGTCCAGCTCGGCCAGCGGCTCGCTCTCGGTCGGCTCGACCATCAACGTGCCCGGCACCGGAAAACTCAGCGTCGGCGCATGAAAGCCGTAGTCGATCAGGCGCTTGGCCACGTCTTCGGCGGTCACGCCGCTGGTGTCCTTGAGCGGGCGCAGATCCAGGATGCACTCGTGCGCAACGTGGCCGTTGGGACTTGCGTACAGCGTGGGGTAGTGGTCCTTCAGGCGCGCGCTGATGTAGTTGGCGCTCAAGATGGCGGTTTCGGTTGCGGCCTGCAGGCCCTTGGCGCCCATCATGCGGCAGTACATCCAGCTGATCGGCAGCACGGCCGCATTGCCCAGCGGCGCCGCGGAAACGGCACCGACGCCGTTCGATGCAATGCCGGCCGTCGCATGGCCCGGGAGGTACGGCACAAGGTCTTCGACCACGCACACCGGGCCCACGCCCGGTCCGCCGCCGCCGTGCGGAATGCAGAAGGTCTTGTGCAGGTTCAGGTGGCTCACGTCGCCGCCAAATTCGCCCGGCGCGGCCACGCCGACCAGCGCGTTCATGTTGGCGCCATCGACATACACGCGGCCGCCGTGCTCGTGCACCAGTTCGCAGAGCTCCTTCACGCGGGTTTCGAACACGCCGTGCGTGCTGGGGTAGGTAATCATCACCGCCGCCAGCTTGTCGCTGTGCTTTTCGCAGGCGCGCTTCAGGTCGTCCATGTCGACGTTGCCCTGCGCATCGCACGCCGTCACCACCACCTGCAGGCCGACCATTTGCGCGCTTGCCGGGTTGGTGCCATGTGCCGACGAGGGAATCAGGCAGATGTTGCGATGGCCCTGGCCCTTGGCTTCATGGAAGGACTTGATCGCCAGCAGGCCCGCGTATTCGCCCTGCGAGCCGGCATTGGGCTGCAGGCTGATGCCCGCGTAGCCGGTGGCTTCGCAGAGCCATGCGCGCAGCTGCGCGTCGAGTTGCGCATAGCCTTGCTGCTGCTCTGCGGGCGCAAAGGGGTGGATGTTCGCGAACTCGGGCCAGGTGATGGGGATCATCTCGCTGGTCGCGTTGAGCTTCATCGTGCAGCTGCCGAGCGGAATCATGCTGCGGTCGAGCGCCAGGTCCTTGTCCGAGAGGCTGCGGATGTAGCGCAGCATCGCGGTTTCGCTCTTGTGCGTGTTGAACACCGGGTGCGTGAGAAAGGCGCTGGTGCGGCGCAGGTCTTCGGGCAGGCGCGGCGCGGTGTTGGCCAGGTCGTCGAAGCGCGGCATGGCCGTGCCGGCCGGCACGAACAGGGCCCAGAGCGTTTCGATGTCGGCGCGCGTGGTGGTTTCGTCGAGCGAAATGCCCAGGTGCTGCTGCAGCCGCTGGCGCAGGTTGACGCCTGCCGCGGTGGCGCGCTCGATGATCTTCGGCGTGTCTTCTCCGGTGCGGATGGTCAGCGAATCGAACGCCGTGGTGTTGAGCGGCTCGCGGCCCATTTGCGCCAGGCCCTGCGCAAGGATGGCGGTGAGCGCGGCGACGCGCTGCGCTATGCGCGTCAGGCCATCCGGCCCGTGGTACACGGCGTACATGCTGGCCACAACGGCCGGCAGCACCTGCGCGGTGCAGATGTTCGATGTGGCTTTCTCGCGGCGGATGTGCTGCTCGCGCGTCTGCAGCGCAAGGCGATAGGCGGGCTGGCCGTGGGTGTCGACGCTCACACCGACGAGCCGGCCCGGCAGCGAGCGCTTGAACTCGTCGCGGCAAGCCAGGTAGGCGGCGTGCGGGCCGCCGTTGCACAGCGGCATGCCGAAGCGCTGCGTGGTGCCGCAGACGATGTCCGCGTCCCATTCGCCCGGCGGCGCGAGCAGGGTGAGCGCGAGCAGATCGGCGGCCACGCAGAAGGCGGCATCGCACTGGTGCGCATGGCCTGCGAGCGGGCGCAGGTCGTGCACGTGGCCGGTGGTGGCGGGGTACTGCGCAAGCACGCCAAAGAACTCGCAGCTCGCCATCAGGTGCGGCAGCGTCTCGGAGACGGTGCTCACCTTCACCTCGATGCCCAGCGGCGCGGCGCGCGTCTTGATGACCTCGATGGTCTGCGGATGGCAGTCGCCCGACACCAGGAACACGTTGCTCTTGCTCTTTACGCTGCGCTTGGCGAGCGTCATGGCCTCGGCCGCGGCGGTGGCTTCGTCGAGCATCGAGGCGTTGGCGATGGCCATGCCCGTCAGGTCGCACACCATCGTCTGGAAGTTGAGCAGGGCTTCCATGCGGCCCTGCGAAATTTCGGCCTGGTAGGGCGTGTAGGCGGTGTACCAGGCGGGGTTTTCGAGCACGTTGCGCAAGATGACGCCCGGCGTGTGCGTGCCGTAGTAGCCCTGGCCGATGAAGCTCTTGAACACCTTGTTCTTCGCCGCGATGGCCTTCAGCTCGGCCAGCGCGTCCGCCTCGGTCACCGGCGCGGGCAGACGCATCGGCTTGGCGCGGCGAATGGCCGCGGGCACGATGCCGTCGATGAGCTCCGCCCGCGTTTCCGAGCCGATCACCGGCAGCATGCGCGCTTCGTCTTCCGCATCGATGCCGATGTGGCGGGCGAGAAATTCTTCGGCGTTCTCTAGTTGTTGCAGGGAAGGCTGGGCGGGAATCGGCATGGCGGTAAAGGCTCGGGGAATGAGGAAGGGCGGCTGAAGAACCCGGCGGCTCAGGATTCGGCGGCGAACTTGTCGTAGGTGGCGGCGTCGAGCAGCGCGTCGAGCTGCGCCGGATCGCTGAGCTTGACCTTGAAGAACCAGCCGGCGGCCAGCGGATCGGTGTTGGCGAGCGAAGGGTCGGCGCGCAGGGCTTCGTTCACTTCGGTGATCTCGCCCGACACGGGCATGAACACGTCGGCCGCGGCCTTGACCGATTCGACGACACCTGCCACTTCACCTTGCGCAAAGGTCTTGCCCACTTCGGGCAGATCGACAAAGACCACATCGCCCAGCGCGTCCTGCGCGTGAACGGTAATGCCGACAGTGGCCGCGCCGCCTTCGGCCGAAACCCATTCATGGTCCTTGGTGTACTTGATGCTCATGATGAAAAACTCCTCGTGGAAAAAATGACTGGTTCAGGAAGCGCAGAGCCTAGCCGCGGTAGTAGCGGGCGGGCACGAAGGGCAGGGTCGAGACTTCCATCGGCACCGGCTTGCCGCGCACGATGGCCTGCACGCGCGTGCCGGGTTCTGAAAACGCAGTGGCCACATAGCCCATGGCAACGGGGCGGTCGGCCGTTGGGCCGAGCAGGCCGCTGGTGACGATGCCGATGTCCTGGCCTTCGAAAGATTGCAGCAACGTGCCGTCGCGTACCGGAATGCGTTCCAGCGCCACAAGGCCGACGCGCTTGCGCTTCAGGGTGTCGTGGTCCGTGCGGCCCGCGGCGCCGGCCGTGGCGGCGGCCAATTGCGCCAGCACCTTGGCCGTACCCGGAAAACCGCCTTCGCGCGCGCCGCCCGCGCGGCGCACCTTCTGGATCGCCCAGTTGAGCGAGGCCTCGACGGGCGTGGTGGTGGTGTCGATGTCGTTGCCGTAGAGGCAGAGCCCGGCCTCGAGCCGCAGTGAATTGCGCGCGCCCAGGCCAATGGGCTTGACCTCGGGCTGCGCGAGCAGCAGGCGGGCGAGGGCGTCGGCATCCTGGCCGGCCACCGAAATCTCGAAGCCGTCTTCGCCGGTGTAGCCGCTGCGCGTTGCAAAGGCCGGAATGCCGCCGATCTGTACGGTGCCGCCGGTCATGAACACAAAGCGCTCGATGCCCGGAGACAAGCGGGCCAGCGCCGCGGCGGCCTGGGGGCCTTGCAGCGCGAGCAGCGCGTGGTCGGGCATGGGTTGCACGTCGCAGCGCTCGCCGATCTTCTGCTGGATGTGGGCCAGGTCGGCCACCTTGCAGGCGCCGTTCACGATCACGAAGATCGAGCCATGGCCCTCGTTGAAGAACATCAGGTCGTCGAGGATGCCGCCGTCGTCGTTCAGCAGCAGCCCGTAGCGCTGCTTGCCGGGCGCCAGGTCGATCACGTCGACGGGCATCAGGGTTTCGAACGCGGCGGCGGCGTCTGGCCCCACCAGGCGCAACTGGCCCATGTGGGAAATGTCGAACAGGCCGGCCGCGTCGCGCGTGTGCTTGTGCTCGGCCATCAGGCCGGCAGGGTATTGCACCGGCATGGAATAGCCGGCAAAGGGCACCATGCGGGCACCCAGTTCCACATGCAGGTCGTGCAGGGGCGTCTTGAGCAATGGGGCGTCGGATGATGAAGCGGAAGCGGCCACGGGGCACTCCAAAGGGGCAGTCGAGTTCCATGGCGCGAGCCATGGGCCACCCCTGCTGTCCGCTTTACCTGAGAGATTCGCCCCACGATCGGGGTTTGCTCCTTCGGTGGGCCGCCGCATCGTCTAGGTGCAAGGGCCTCTCTCCAGCAAGGAAACGCCGGCATGCGCCAGCGCCTTGTCAGTCCTTTTGCCTGAGCGTTCGGGAAACCCCTGCGCCTTCGGCGGCCTCGCGTGGCGAAGCTCTCTCCTGACCCCGCCGAGTGTAGTGGATCGCGCAAAGCCTCAGTGCACGGTTTCCGAAGCGGGGGGCAGCAACCTTTCGATACGCTCGCGCAGGGATTCGGCCCGTTCGGCCCCGGCGGCTTTTTCAACTTCCGTCAGCATGAGCGCGGCAATCGTCAGCATGGCGTCGCGGTCGCGGGCTTCGCGCAGCGCATCGCGCATCTGCTGCGCAAACTTGGGGTCGCGGCGCACGAACATGCGCTCGCAGATGTCGAACAGGAACATGCGCGTGGTGGCCAGGGAGCGCTTGCCGTCGAAGTTGTCGGTCGAAGTTGCCGCAACGCGAATGGGCTCCACCGCGGGCGCCGGGCCTGGTGCGACGGCTTTCTGCTGGGCGGGCTGCGCGTCGTGCAGGTAGCCGCGGTTCATCAGCGCCCGCAGTGTCTGTTCGGCTTCGTCGCGGCTTGCGAACAGCGGGCTGAAATCGGTCAGCGAACGCCGGCCGTCGGCCATCAGCAGCAATGCGCGCTCACGCTGGCTCAGCGTGCGCTGCCCGCCTTGGAGTTCGTCGCGTGCCTTGTCGGTCTTGGTGGGAAACATGGCGCCACAGCTTTCGGAATCGAAGTCTGCAGCATCGTTGCGGCTGGTGACATCTTTGTGAAACGTTTGCCTTACAGGGGCATTTGCCGCATAAAAAAAAGGCAGCCTGCAAAGGCTGCCCGTTTTTTGTCCCTGGTTTCCCGCTGCCGCTTACTTGGCGTACACCAGGTCGCGCAGCGCCAGCGATATCCACGGCACGTAGGTAATCACCATCAGGCAGGCCAGGATCACCAGCACGAAAGGAATCAGGTATTTCACGATCCGGTCGAGCGAGATGCGGGCCACCGTGCACGCCGCAAACAGGTTCACGCCGAAGGGCGGA
Source organism: Variovorax paradoxus (assembly GCF_009755665.1). NCBI lineage: Bacteria > Pseudomonadati > Pseudomonadota > Betaproteobacteria > Burkholderiales > Comamonadaceae > Variovorax > Variovorax paradoxus. Next base: position 3,638,035 of record NZ_CP046622.1, on the reverse strand, counting down.
GTGATCATGCCGAGCGCGAGGTTCACCACCATGATCAGCCCGAAGTGGACCGGGTCGACACCGAAGTGCACCGCCACCGGCGCCAGGATGGGCGCGAGCACGATGATGGCCGCGCTGGTCTCGATGAACATGCCGATGATGAACAGCGCAGCGTTCACGCCCAAGAGGAACATGGTGGGCGACTTCAGTACCTCCTGCAGCCAGTGGCCGATGGCGTCGGGCACGCCCGCACGCGTGATCAGGAAGGCGAACAGGCCCGCATTGGCAATGATGAACATGATCACCGCCGACGACAGCACCGACTTGCGCAGGATGAGGTACAGGTCCTGTAGCTTGATCTCGCGGTAGATCACCACGCCAACCACCAGCGCATAGAACACCGCCACCGCCGAGGCCTCCGTCGGCGTGAAGATGCCGCCGTAGATGCCGCCCAGGATGATCACTGGCATCAGCAGCGCCCAGCCGGCCTGCCACGTCGCCTTGCCGAAAGGCATGCGGCCGTCGCCGTCGTTCTTGCCCCAGCCCTTCCATTTGCAAAACGCCCAGACGAACAGCATCAGCGCCAGGCTGATGAGAATGCCGGGGCCGAAGCCTGCAATGAACAGCTCGCCGATGGACACCTCGGCGCTCACGCCGTAGAGAATCATCGGAATGGAGGGCGGAATGATCACGCCCAGCTCGGCGCTCGTGGCCTGCAGTGCGGCCGCGTACGCGGTGGGATAGCCGTGCTTGATGAGCGCAGGAATAAGAATGGCGCCAATGGCAAAGGTGGTGGCCACCGACGAGCCCGACACTGCCGCGAAAATCATGCAAGTGAGCACGCAGGTCATGGGGAGGCCGCCCTGCACACCGCCCACGATGCTCTTGGCAAATTCGACCAGCCGGCGCGAGATGCCGCCGGTTTCCATCAGGTTGCCGGCCAGGATGAAGAACGGAATGGCCGCGAGCGGAAACTTGTTGATCGAATTGAACATCTCCTTCACGGAGATGAGCATGTTGACGTTGGCCACCTGGATACCCAGGATCGATGCGAGCCCGATGGACACCGCCACTGAAACCGACAGTGCAAAACACAGCACCATCGTTGCAACCATCACGGGGGTCATTGCGCGGTCTCCAGTTCGAGCCGCTTGGGATCGAGAAAATTACCAACGATGCCGAACAGGCAGAAAACGGAACCGACCGGCAGCGCCAGGTAAGACCACATCATCGACACGCTTTCGAGCCCGGCCATCGATTGCACGCGGCCGCGCATGGCGTAGTCCCAGCCCCACCACAGAATGACCAGCATCAGCGCCAATGCCGCAAGGCTCACCACGGCGTCGAGCACGCGCTTGACGCGCGGCGGGCTCCAGCGGTAGAGCACATCCACGCTCACCATCGCCCCTTGGCGAAACGCCATCGGAATGCCGAGGAACACCATCCAGATCAGGCTCATGCGGATCAGGATTTCGCTCCATTCGGCGGGCTGCTCGAGCACAAAGCGCGTGATGATCTGGAACACGCCCAAGCCGGAGGCGATGACCAGCATCACGCAGGCGGCAATCATCGAGAAGCCGGTCGTCCAGCGCTCGATGCCAAGAAATCGTTCTTTCATCTGCAGTCGTGATGTTGAAAACAAAAAAGCCCGCCAGATCGAACTGAGCGGGCACCGATGCTATCGAAGAGATAGCACCACCGAATTCACTTGAACTCGCGGATCTTGTCGAGGTTGGCCTTGCCGAAGTCCTTTTCGAACTGGGCATTTACCGGCCCCAGGGCGGTGACGAACTTGGTCTTGTCGATGTTGTCGATCACCGTCATGCCCTTGGCGCGCAAGTCGGCCACGCCCTTGGCGTCGTCTTCGTCCACGCGTGCGCGATTGGCCTTGGTGCCTTCTTTCGCAGCGTCGAGGAAGGCCTGCTTGTCAGCCGCGCTGAGCTTGTCGAAGGTTGCCTTGTTCATTACGAAGATGCACGGCGAGTAGACGTGCCCGGTGAGCGAAAGGTGCTTTTGCACCTGGTCGAACTTGGCCGAGATGATCACCGACAGCGGGTTCTCCTGGCCGTCGACCGTGCCCTGCTGCAAGGCGGTGAACACTTCGGGGAAGGCCATCGGCGTGGTGACGATCCCGAAGGTCTTGTAGGCCGCAATGTGCACCGGGTTTTCCATGGTGCGCATCTTCAGGCCCTTGAGGTCTTCCGGCGCCTTCACGTCGCGCTTGCTGTTGGTCATGTGGCGGAAGCCGTTTTCGGCCCAGGCCAGCGCCTTGAAACCCTTGGCGTCGAACTTGGTCAGCAGGTCCTGGCCGATCGGGCCGTCGAGCACGGCGCGCGCATGGGCCTTGTCGCGGAACAGGAAGGGCACGTCGAGGATTTTTGTCTCGGGCACAAAATTCGGCACCGGGCCGGTCGAGGAGAAAGCCAGCTCTTGCGTACCGAGCTGCACGGCTTCGATCGACTCGCGTTCGCCGCCCAAGGAGCCGTTGTAGAAGGTCTGGACCTTGTAGCGTCCGCCGGTGCGCTTTTCGACTTCCTTCGCAAAGACGTCGATCGCAACACCCTGGTGCGAGTTCTGCGCGGTCGAAATGCTGATTTTCATGGTGGTCTGCGCGAAGGCGGCGCACGCCATGCACATGCCCAGAACCAGGCCGGCGGCCAGTCGGGTCAATTTCATTGTGTTGTCTCCAGAGAAAAGAAGGCGCGAAGAAAAAGCGAAAAAAGCAAACTCCGCGGGCAGCCGCCGACTATGCCGTAACAGGGAGCTTCACCGCGTCGGGATTTTCACGGACGTAATCACGAATAACTACTTCGAAATCGGCGTCCGCCGAGAGTCCCAGGCGTTTGGCGCGGGCGGTTTCGATGCGTCCGGGCCAGGTTTTCACGATGCGCTGGATGGCCGGATCTGGTGTGCGGTCGAGCAGGGCGGTGGCGGCCTGGCCGGCCACGCGCTCGAGCGCGGCAGCCATCTCGCCCACCGTGGTGGAAAGCGAAGGCAGGTTCAGCGCGGTGCGCGGGCCCCATTCGGCGTCGCTTGCCTCTGCGGCGCGGATGATACCTTCGACGGTGCGGGCCGGCGAGGCGATGGCCACCGGTGTTTCGTCGGGCACCGGGCAGGCGGCGCGAATGCCCGCGAGCGGCTCGCGGATCATGCCGCTGAAAAAGCCCGACGCTGCGCCGTTGGGCTTGCCGGGGCGCACGCTCACGGTCATCAGGCGCACGCTGCGCCCGCGGATGAAGCCCTTGCGCGTGTAATCGGCCACCAGCTGCTCGCCGATGAACTTCTGGATGCCGTAGCTGGTCTGCGGAGTGGGCAGCGTGTGGTCTTCGATCACCGGCGGCAGGGGCTGCTCGGGTGAATCGCCAAACACTGCGAGCGAGCTGGCAAACACCACCAGCGGCCGGGTGCCCACGGCGCGCGCCTTGTCGAGCAGGGCGTGCGTGGCTGCGAAGTTGCTGCGCATGCCCAGATCGAAATCGGCCTCGCATTCGCCGCTCACTGCAGCGGCCAGGTGAAAGATGGCGTCGGCTTCGCGCCAGAGCGCCGCATCGGGCGAAGCCAGTTGCTCGTTCAGGTCGCCGAGCGCGGCGGCAATGCGTGGGTCGGCCGCAAGGTCGGCTGGCGGCGCGACGCGGTCGACCAGCGTGATGCGGGAAATGTCGCGCGCCAGGGCGCCGGCAAGCGAAAGGCGCCCCTGCTTCAGCAGTGTGCGGGCAAGGCGGGCGCCAACGAAGCCGGCGCCGCCGGTAATGACGATCTGCATGGTTGTCTTGTCTCCTTCGCAACGAGCATAGCGCAGCGGAACGGGCCGCTCAGGCGACACTCGCGGCTCGCGCAATCAAGGAACCGGGCGACCGGAAAACGATGAACCTGCGATTCGTTGAAGCCTTTCACTGGGCCGTCGCGCTCAAGAGCGTCACCCGTGCGGCCGAGAAGCTGCACCTCACTCAATCGGCGCTCTCCAGCCGCATTGCCGCGCTCGAGCGCGAGCTGGGCGTGCTGCTGCTCGACCGGCGCGACAAGCAGTTTCGACTCACGGTGGCGGGGCAGCGCTTTCACGCCTTTGCGCAGAAGCTGCTCGAGATGCAGATGCACATCAAGGCCGAAATGGGCTCGGGCGCCGTGCGCGAGGCCGTGCTGCGCGTGGGCGCCATCGAGTCGGTGGTGCACAGCTGGCTCACCGGGTGGCTCAAGCACATGCAGGCGACGCATCCGGACTTCGAGCTGGAGCTCACCGTCGAAACCACGCCGGTGCTGGTCGACCAGTTGCAGCGCGGCAAGCAGGACCTGGTGTTTGCCGCGCTGCCCGCCGCCGGCGACGGCGTGCGAACCCGCGCCGTGCCGCCCATGCCCATGTGCTTTGTCGGCCACCGCGAGCTGCACCTGAAGCGGCGCTACCGATTGCCGGACCTGCTTTCGCTCGACCTGCTGACATTTCAGCGAGGCTCGCAGCCGCATGTGGCGCTGCTCGAGCTGTTTCGCGATGCCGGCAGCCCGCCGCCGCGTGTGCACGCGATCTCGTCGATCTCGGCGATGGCGCAGCTGGTGGAGGCGGGCTTTGGCGTGGCGACGCTGCCTCGTGCGGTGGTCGAGCCGCTGGCGCGACGCCTGCCGCTGCGGGTGCTGCCGTGCGACGACACGCTGGAGCCGCTGCCCATCTACGCGAGCTACCGCGACGACCCGTCTTCTCCGCTGCCCGAGGCCGCGCTCGGCTCCGCCGTGGTGCACGCTTCGCACCGCCAAGGGTCATCGAAAAAATCGATGAGCTGAGCGAGAAACTTTGCGTTGGCGTTCGTGAGCGCGGATTCCCACAATCCGTCGAATCACACCACAGCGATGCATCCGGCATCGAAAACGCCAAATGTCGAACCGCCAATCCTTCGTAGAACAACCCGGCGCGGCGAGCAGCGCGCTGGCTGTGCGCCAGGCCTGCCGCAGCGGCGCACTGGCCGCCCACACCAGTGGGCTGGCCAGTGCCCATGTGCAAGGCAACCTCGTGATCCTGCCGAAAGCGCACGCCGCCGACTTCCTGCGCTTTTGCCAGGCCAACCCCAAGCCGTGCCCGTTGCTCGGCGTGTCCGAAGCCGGTGACCCCGCGTTGCCGGCGCTCGGCGAGGACATCGACATTCGCACCGACCTGCCGCGCTACCGCGTGTGGCGGGACGGTGTGATGGTCGACGAGCCCACCGACGTGCGCGCCCTCTGGAACGACGACATGGTGAGCTTTGTCATCGGTTGCTCCTTCACCTTCGAGCACGCGCTGATGGCCGAGGGCATTGTGCTGCGCCATGTGGAGCAGGGCCGCAACGTGGCGATGTACCGCACGTCGGTGGCCACCGCGCCGGCGGGCCTGTTCCATGGGCCGATGGTGGTGTCGATGCGTCCGCTGCGGGCGGCCGACGCCATTCGTGCGGTGCAGATCACGTCGCGCTTTCCGGCGGTGCACGGCGCGCCGGTGCACATCGGCGATCCGGCGCTGATCGGCATCCGGTCGATTGCCGATCCCGACTACGGCGATGCAGTCGAGGTCATGCCCGACGAACTTCCCGTGTTCTGGGCCTGCGGCGTCACGCCCCAGGCCGCGCTGGCCGCCGCCAGGCTGCCGTTCGCCATCACGCATGCGCCGGGCTCGATGCTCGTGACCGACCTGCTGCATCACCGACTGGCTGCGTTCTAGGCCGCTGTTCCTTCCCCAAATTTCATACCTGGAGACAACCGATGAAGACCACCCTCGACGCCGCGCAGACGGCCGCCGACGCACAAGCCGAAGGCAGCTGGCTGCGCACGCTCAACCCGAACGAAAAACGCACGCTCACCGCGTCGTTCAGCGGCTATGCGGTCGATGCGTTCGACTACTACACGCTGCCGCTGGTCACGCCCATCCTGCTGTCGCTGTGGGGCATGAGCAAGACCGAGGTGGGGCTGATCGGCACCGCCACATTGGTGGCCTCGGCCATTGGTGGCTGGGGCGCCGGCATCCTGGCCGACAAGTACGGGCGGGTGCGCATCCTGCAGCTCACCATCCTGGTGTTCGCGATCTTCACCTTTGCCTGCGGCCTCGCGCAAACGCCTGAGCAGCTGCTGATTGCGCGCACGCTGCAGGGCCTCGGCTTCGGCGGCGAATGGGCAGTGGGCTCGGTGCTCATTGCCGAGATGATCCGGCCGGCCTACCGGGGGAAGGCGGTAGGCCTGGTGCAGAGCAGCTGGGCTGTGGGGTGGGGCGCGGCGGTGCTCGTGTCGATGGCGCTGTTCTCGTTCTTGCCGCCTGAGTATTCGTGGCGCGTCATGTTCATGCTGGGCCTGCTGCCGGCGGTGCTGATCGTGTTCATCCGCCGCTCGATCCGCGACCCGGAGATCTACGTGCAAAGCCGCGCGGCCGTCGAACGCGGCGAGCGCAGCGGCAACTTCCTCGCGATCTTCAAGCCGGGCATGCTGGGCACCACCGTGCTCGCGAGCCTGCTGTTCACGGGCATGCAGGGCGGCTACTACGCCATCGGCGTGTGGCTGCCGACCTTCCTGAAGAACGAGCGGCATCTCACGGTGCTGGGTTCAGGCGGGTACCAGTTCATGTTCATCGTCGGCGCCTTCATCGGCTACCTGTGCGGCGCCTATCTCTCAGATCGCCTGGGCCGCCGCCGCGCCTTCATCCTGTTCGCCATCGGCGCGGGGTCGCTGGTCTATGCATACACGCTGCTGCCCATTACCGACAGCCTGATGCTGCTGCTCGGCTTTCCGCTCGGCTTCTTCATGTCGGGCATTTTCAGCGGCGCGGGTGCCTTCCTGTCCGAGCTGTTCCCCAATGAGCTGCGCGGCTCGGGGCAAGGTTTTTGCTACAACTTCGGGCGCGGCATCGGCGCCACCTTTCCGGCCCTGGTGGGCGTGTTGAGCGACCGCATGCATCTTCCGCTTGGCACGGCCATTGGCGTGTGCGCCGCGGTGGCCTACGCCATGGTTGTCGTGGTGGCGCTGTGCCTGCCGGAGACCCGCGGGCGCGACCTGCGCCAGAACTGATCCGAACTACCTTTTTCCCTTGGCGAAGACTCCTTCTTTCTTCCAATGACCACGCATTCCCTTCTCCCGTCCCGCTGGCAATTCTGGATCGACCGCGGAGGCACATTCACCGACCTGGTCGGCCGCGACCCCGAAGGCGGCCTGCACACGCTCAAGCTGCTGTCCGAGAACCCCGAGCAGTACAAGGATGCCGCCGTCGAAGGCATTCGCCGCCTGCTGAAGCTGAAGCCCGGCGAACCCGTGACCCCCCAGCGCGTCGAGTGCGTGAAGATGGGCACCACCGTTGCCACCAACGCGCTGCTGGAGCGCAAGGGCGAGCCCACGGTGCTGGTCACTACTGCGGGCTTTCGCGATGCGCTGCGCATTGCCACGCAGGCGCGGCCCCGCCTGTTCGACCGCCGCATCGTGCTGCCCGAGTTGCTGTACGAGCGCGTGATCGAGGCCGGCGAGCGCATGGATGCGCAAGGCGGCGTCGTGCAGCCGCTCGATGAAGGCGCGCTGCGCTCATCGCTGCAGGAGGCCTTCGATGCCGGGCTGCGCGCCTGCGCCATCGTCTTCATGCACGGCTGGCGCTACACCGCGCACGAGCTCGCGGCCGAGCGGATCGCGAGGGCGATCGGCTTCACGCAGGTGTCGGTATCGCACAAGACCAGCCCGCTTATGAAGCTGGTGCCGCGAGGCGACACCACGGTGGTCGATGCCTATCTGAGCCCGATTCTCCGGCGCTACGTGGAGCAGGTGTCGCGGCAGATGCCGGGCGTGCCGCTGTTCTTCATGCAGAGCTCGGGCGGGCTCACGCAGGCCGACCGTTTCCAGGGCAAGGACGCGATTCTCTCGGGCCCCGCGGGCGGCATCGTCGGCATGGTGCGAACCGCGCTCGATGCCGGCCATGCGCGCGTGATCGGCTTCGACATGGGCGGCACCTCCACCGACGTGTCGCACTATGCCGGCGAGTTCGAGCGCTCGTTCGAGACCCAGGTGGCCGGCGTGCGCATGCGCGCGCCGATGATGAGCATTCACACCGTGGCAGCGGGCGGCGGCTCGGTCATTGCCTTCGACGGCGCGCGGCTGCGCGTGGGGCCGGAATCGGCCGGCGCCAACCCGGGGCCCGCGAGCTACCGGCGCGGCGGACCGCTCACCACCACCGACGCGAACGTGCTGCTCGGCAAGATCCAGCCCACCCACTTTCCGCATGTGTTCGGCCCGAATGCCGACGAGCCGCTCGACCTTGCTGCGGCCCGGCGCGGGTTCGACGCCATGGCGCATCGCATGTCGGAGGCCATCGGCCGTACCGTAAATGCCGAAGAAGTGGCGAGCGGCGCGCTGCGCATCGCCGTGGCCAGCATGGCCAATGCCATCAAGCGCATTTCGGTGGCGCGCGGCTACGACGTCACGCAGTACACGTTGCAGTGCTTCGGCGGAGCGGGCGGCCAGCATGCCTGCCTGGTGGCCGACGCGCTGGGCATGCGCAGCGTCTACCTGCATCCGCTGGCGGGCGTGCTCTCGGCTTTCGGCATGGGGCTGGCCGACCAGCTGGCCATGCGTGAATTGGCGCTGGAGCGCCGGCTCGATGCGCAGGGGCTGGCGGCGGCGCGCGATGCCGCCCGCACGCTCGCGGAACAGGCAAAGGCAGAACTGCGCGAGCAGGGCGTGGCCGATGCGGCCATTGCTGCGGTGCACCGCGTGCAGCTTCGCTACGAAGGCACCGACACGGCGCTGGCCTGCGCGTTGCCCATGGCGGGTTCTGCCGACGAGGCCATCGCCGCGATGCGCGAGGAGTTCGAAGCCGGCTATCGGCGCCGCTTCGCCTTCCTGATGGCGGAACGCGCACTCGTCATCGAGGCAGTGACGGTCGAAGCCGTAGGTGCCGGAGAGCGCCGCGCACCGACGGCCGCCCTGGCCGATGCAGCTTCGTACGCACCCGAGCCGCTGGCGGCAGTGCGCATGTACTGCGAGGCCGACGAAAAAGCCGCCGGCTGGCGCGACGCCGCGCTGTTCGACGAGGCGGCCCTCCAGCCCGGCGCGAGCATCGACGGCCCCGCCATCCTCGCGGGCCGCAATGCCACCACGGTGATCGAGCCCGGCTGGCAGGCGCGCGCCACCGCCGCCGGCATCGAGCTGCACCGCGTGCGGCCGCGCGTGGCCACGCAGGCCATGGGCACCAGCGCCGACCCGGTGATGCTCGAGGTGTTCAACAACCTCTTCATGAACATTGCCGAGCAGATGGGCCTGCGGCTGCAGAACACTGCCTACTCGGTCAACATCAAGGAGCGGCTCGACTTTTCTTGCGCGCTGTTCGATGTGCAAGGCAACCTGATCGCCAATGCGCCGCACATGCCCGTGCACCTGGGCTCGATGAGCGAATCGATCAAGACCGTGATCGACGGCAACCCCGGCATGAAGCCCGGCGACGTCTTCGTGCTGAACGACCCGTACCACGGTGGCACGCACCTGCCGGACATCACGGTGGTGACGCCCGTGTACCTGGCGGCAGCCGATGCGCGGCCCTCGTTCTACGTCGCTTCGCGCGGCCACCACGCCGACGTGGGCGGCATCACGCCGGGCTCGATGCCGCCGTTCTCCAGCAGCATCGAAGAAGAAGGCGTGCTGATCGACAACTTCAAGCTGGTGGAAGGCGGCCGCCTGCGCGAGGCCGAGCTTCGCGCGCTGCTGGGAAGGGGGCCCCATCCGTCGCGCAACATCGAGCAGAACCTGGCCGATCTGCGCGCACAGATCGCCGCCAACGAGAAGGGCGTGCAAGAGCTGCAGGCCATGGTGGCGCAGTTCGGCCGCGAAACCGTGGCCGCCTACATGGCCCACGTGCAGGACAACGCCGAAGAATCGGTGCGGCGCGTCATCACGGCGCTGAAGAACGGCCAGTTCACGCTGCCGCTGGACAACGGCGCGCAGATCTGCGTGCGCGTCACAGTCGATGCCGTGCGCCGCTCGGCCACGGTCGACTTCACCGGCACCAGCGGGCAACTGCTCAACAACTTCAACGCCCCGCGCGCCATCACCATGGCGGCCGTGCTTTACGTATTCCGCACGCTGGTCGACGACGACATTCCGCTCAACGCGGGCTGCCTCAAGCCCATCGAGGTGATCGTGCCGAGCGGTTGCATGCTCAACCCGCTGCCGCCGGCCGCGGTGGTGGCCGGCAACGTCGAAACCTCGAGCTGCGTAACCAACGCGCTCTACGGCGCGCTCGGCGTCATGGCGGCAAGCCAGTGCACCATGAACAACTTCACCTTCGGCGACGGCGAGCACCAGTACTACGAAACGATCTCGGGCGGCTCTGGCGGCGGCCCCGGCTTCGACGGCACGAGCGTGGTGCAGACCCACATGACCAACTCGCGGCTCACCGATCCCGAGGTGCTGGAGTTTCGCTATCCGGTGCGGCTCGACAGCTATCGCTTGCGTGCCGGCTCAGGCGGGGCAGGGCGCTGGCGAGGCGGCGACGGCGGCGTGCGGCGCGTTCGCTTCCTGGCGCCCATGACGGCATCGATCCTCAGCAATGGCCGGCTCTACGGCGCGTTCGGCGGAGCGGGTGGCGAAGCGGGCGCGGTGGGCATCAACCGCGTGGAACGGGCCGATGGCACTGTCGAGATGCTGGACCACATCGGGCAGGTGCAGATGGCACCTGGGGACGTGTTCGTGGTCGAGACGCCTGGTGGGGGCGGGTGGGGCTAGGGCCTCAGCTGAACTTTGGGTCTTTTCAGGGCGCGTACCCGCCGACGGGGTACCTTTCTCCGCGAATGTCCCCCGGCCTGCGGCCTCCTCCTTTATTTCGCTGCGCAAGGCACCCCGCCAGCGGGTGCGTTGCAAAGAGAGGCGGTTGATCAGCGATACACCAGCAGCATGCCCAGTGCACAGGGCATCGGGTGCTCCCCGCAGCGAAATAAAGGAGGAGCCGAAGGCGGGGGACATTCGCGGAGGGGAGTACCCGGTGGCCTTTGCACAAGCCCTGAACAAGAGCCCTCAACAAGACAGCCCAGAACCAGAGCGCCCTGAACAAGAGCGCCTAAAACAACAACCTGGAGGAGTTACATCCCCACGTAGTTAGGCCCACCGCCCCCCTCAGGCGTAACCCACACGATGTTCTGCGTCGGGTCCTTGATGTCGCAGGTCTTGCAGTGGACGCAGTTCTGCGCGTTGATCTGCAGGCGCTGCTTGCCGTCATCGGTCCCCACGAACTCGTACACACCAGCCGGGCAGTAGCGGCTTTCAGGACCGGCGAACTTCGAGAGGTTGATGTTCACTGGAACCGACGCATCCTTGAGCGTCAGGTGGGCCGGCTGCTGCTCCTCGTGATTGGTGTTGCTGATGAACACGCTCGACAGCCGGTCGAACGTGAGCTTGCCGTCCGGCTTCGGGTAGACGATGGGCTTGCACTCCGCCGCCGGCTTGAGATACATGTGGTCGGGCTTGTTGCGGTGCAGGGTCCACGGAATGTTGCCCTTCAGCAGCCACTGCTCGATGCCGTTCATGAACGTGGCAATGCCCAGCCCCTTCTTGAACCAGGCCTTGAAGTTTCGCGCCTTCTTCAGCTCCGTGTAGAGCCAGCTCTTCTCGAACGCGGCCGGGTAGGCCGTGAGCTCGTCGTGCTGGCGGCCGGCCTGCACTGCGTCGAAGGCGGCTTCGGCGGCCAGCATGCCCGTCTTGATGGCGGCGTGGCTGCCCTTGATGCGGCTCACGTTCAGGTAGCCCGCCTCGCAGCCGACCAGCGCGCCGCCCGGGAACACCGTCTTGGGCAGCGACAACAGGCCACCGGCCGTGATGGCGCGCGCGCCGTAGCCGATGCGCTTGGCCGGTTTGATGCCCTTGGCCTCGTCGCCTTCGAGGTACCAGCGGATGTTGGGGTGCAGCTTCCAGCGCTGCATTTCCTCGAATGGGCTCAGGTAGGGGTTGCTGTAGTCCAGGCCCGTGATGAAGCCCATGGAAATCTTGTTGTCCTCCATGTGATAGAGGAACGCGCCGCCGTAGGTGTCGCTCTTCATCGGCCAGCCGGCGGTGTGCAGCACAAAGCCCGGCTGATGGCGCTTGGGGTCGATTTCCCACACTTCCTTCACGCCCAGGCCGTAGGTCTGCGGATCGCGGCCTTCGTCGAGCTTGAACCTGGCGATGAGCTGGCGGCCCAGGTGGCCGCGCGCGCCTTCGGCAAACACCGTGTACTTGCCCAACAGCTCCATGCCCAGCTGGAAGTTCTCGGTCGGCTCGCCGTCCTTGCCCACACCCATGTTGCCGGTGGCCACGCCGCGTACCGAGCCGTTCTCGTTGTAGAGCACCTCGGCCGCCGGAAAGCCCGGGAAGATCTCGACACCCAGGTTTTCTGCCTGCTGCGCCAGCCACTTGGTGAAGGCTCCAAGGCTGATGATGTAGTTGCCGTGGTTCTGGAAGCAGGCCGGCAGAAAGGCGCTGGGGGTGCGCAGGCCCGATTTTTCGCCCAGGAACACCATCGCGTCGTCGGTGACGGGCTGGTTCAGCGGAGCGCCTTGCTCCTTCCAGTCGGGCAGCAGCTCGTTCAGCGCGCGCGGGTCCATGATGGCGCCCGAGAGAATGTGTGCGCCGGGCTCGGAGCCCTTTTCGAGCACCACCACCGAGATTTCCTTTTCGTGCTGCGCGGCCAGCTGCTTGAGCCGGATGGCGGTCGACAGGCCGGCCGGGCCGCCGCCGACGACCACCACGTCATATTCCATGGATTCGCGGGGGCCGAACTGGGCGAGGATTTCGTCGTGGGTCATGTGGGTCTCGTCGATAATGATTTGAGGCTCGGACGCTTCGAGGGCGCGAAACATTTTATGTGAGTGCAGGGCGTCACCTCGGCGACTCGGCAACGACTCAACAGGACCGCTTTTCATGGCTTACAGCATCGACCTTTCGGGCCGCGTGGCTTTCGTTACCGGCGCTTCCAGCGGGCTGGGCGCGCAGTTCGCAAAAACGCTGGCGCGCGCCGGCGCCGCGGTGGTGCTGGCCAGCCGCCGGGTCGAAAAGCTCAAGGAACTGCGCGCCCGCATCGAAGGCGAGGGCGGCGATGCGCATGTGGTCGAGCTCGACGTGACCGAAATCGGCAGCATCAAGGCCGCCGTGGCGCGCGCTGAAACCGAAGTGGGCCCCATCGACATCCTGGTCAACAACTCGGGCGTGAGCACCACGCAGCGCCTGCAGGACGTCACCCCCGACGACTACGACTACATCTTCGACACCAACGTGAAGGGCTCCTTCTTCGTGGCGCAGGAAGTAGGCAAGCGCATGCTGGCGCGCGCCAAGGGATCGGCGCCGGGCACCTACATCGGCGGGCGCATCATCAACATCGCCTCGGTGGCGGCGCTCAAGGTCATGCCGCAGATCGGCGCCTATTGCATGAGCAAGGCCGCCGTGGTGCAGATGACCAAGGCCATGGCGCTCGAGTGGGGCCGCTTCGGCATCAACGTGAATGCGCTGTGCCCCGGCTACATCACCACCGAACTCAACGAAGACCATTGGGCCTCCGAAGGCGGCGCCAAGCTCGTGAGCATGCTGCCGCGCAAACGCGTGGGCAAGCCTGAAGACCTGGACGGCCTCATCGTGCTGCTGGCCAGCGGCCAGAGCCATTTCGTGAACGGCGCGGTCATCGCCGCCGACGACGGGTTCGCGCTCTGACGCCGCGCGCCTGGGTCGGCATTGCCGCCGGGTTGGGCGCGGGTGCGCTCTGGGGCCTGGTGTTCGTGGCGCCGCGCATGGTGGGCCACTTCGGCATGGTCGACATCACGGCCGCGCGTTTCGCGGTGTTCGGTGCGATCTCGGGGTTGGCAGTGTTCACGCGGCCCGCTTCGCTGCGCTGGCCGAACAGGCAGCAGGCGTTGGCGGCGCTGGGCCTCAGCGTGCTGGGGTTCAGCGGCTATTACCTGCTGCTGGCCTTCGGCATCGCGGCGGCGGGAACCGAGGTGCCCAGCCTCATCATCGGCACCATCCCGGTCTGGATGATGCTGCTCGGCCGGCCCGCGGGGCTGCGCATGCGGGCGCTGCTGCCCGGCCTGGTGCTCACGGGCGCGGGCATGGCGCTGATGGTCTACGGCGCCTGGTCGGCGCGGCACGGTCTTGCCGGAGACGGCGCGCGCTTCGGCTGGGGCATTGCCCTGGCACTTTGCGCGATGGCAAGCTGGACGGTGTACGGCCTTCTCAACGCCGCGTGGTTGCAGCGCCATGCCGAGCTCAACGCCACCGACTGGGCCAATTGGCTTGGCATCGCGACCGGTGTGGGCGCACTGCTGCTGTGGGTGGCGGCGGGCAGCGATGTGGCCACGCTTCGCGCGCAACCCCAAGGCATGCTCTTCGTCTGGCTCGCACTGGCAGGCGGGTTCGGTTCTTCATGGCTCGCTACCATTCTGTGGAATATCGCGAGCCAGCGCCTGTCGGCCAGCCTGTGCGGCCAGTTGATCGTGAGCGAGACGTTGTTCGCCTTGCTCTATTCCTTTCTTTGGGACGGCCGCTGGCCGCAGGCTACCGAACTGGTGGCCGCGCTTCTGTTCGTTCTTGGCATCCTCGCATCCATCAAGGCTCACCGATGAGAATCGAAATCCCTGAAAAGAAAAAATTCGTGTTCGAAATGTCGATCCCGATCCGATGGGGCGACATGGACGCCATGGGGCACCTGAACAACGGCACCTACTTTCGCTACCTGGAAACCGCGCGCATCGACTGGATACGCTCGCTCGGCATCGAGCCCACCCCCGGCGGCGAGGGCATGGTGATCGTCAACGCCTTTTGCAATTTCTACCGGCAGATCGAATATCCCGGCAACGTGCTTATCAAGATGTACGTGAGCGACCCTGCGCGCACCACGTTCGAGAGTTGGGCCACCATGGCGCGCGCCGAGGCCCCCGACGTGATCTGCGCCGCGGGCGGGGCAACCACGATCTGGGTCGACTTTCCGAAGCAGAAAGCGTTGCCCTTGCCGGACTGGCTGCGCGCGGTGGTAAGCGAATAGGGCGGTTGACGCTCAGGCCTGCGGCAGCACGATGCGCGCCTCGAAGCCGCTGGTGGCGCCCGCCGGTGGCGAGGCGAGTTCGAGCCTCGCGCCGTGCTTTTCGACGATGGTGCCCACGATGGACAGCCCCAGCCCGTAGCCCGCGCGATCGGAGCTGTGGCGCACATGGCGCTGCTGCAAAGAGGCGAGCTGCGCAGCGCTCGCGCCGGGGCCGAAGTCGCGCACCGCGAGCGTGCAGGGAGCCATCACCTCCACCACCACCCGGGCGCCGCTGCTGTAGCGCAGTGCGTTTTCCACCAGGTTGCGCAGCGCGATCGCGAGCGCATCGACATCACCGACCGCGACGGGGGCGGCGCTATCGGGCAGCTTGAGATCCAGGCGCTCGTTGACTTGTGGATCGTTCCAGAACTCCTGCACCACCGCACCGGCAAGCTGGACCAGGTCGACCTGCGAACGCGCAAGCGACGCGCCCGATTCGGCCCGCGACAGCTGCAGCAGCTTTTCGGTGCGATGGCTCAGCATTTGCAGTGCATCGAGCGCAGCCTGCACATCGTGGCGCTGCAGGTCGTGTTCGAGCGCGGTCTGCAGGCGCAGCCGTGCCGCGGCCAGGGGCGTGCGCAGCTCGTGCGCCGCATTGGCGGCCAGGGCACGTTCGACGTCGAGCGAATGCGACAGCCGCTCCAGCAGGCTGTTGACGTGGTCGCCCACGGAGCGCAGCTCGCGCGGCAGGCCGGGCAGACCAATGGGCCGCAGGTCGGACCCGCTGCGTTTTTCGATCTCGCCTGCAAGCTGCTGCAGCACCCGCAGTTCGGTTCGGGCCACGTTGCGCAGCACCAGCGCCAGGAGCGGCAGCACGGCACCAAGCGGAATGATCAGGCCGAAGAGCGTGCGGTTCAGCGCCGAACGCCGCTCGTCGAGCGGATCGGCCACCTGAAAGTAGAGCCCGCGCGTGGGATGCCGCACGGTGTAGATGCGCCAGGTCTGGTTGTTTGCGAAGCCCGAGGCAAGCGGAACGTCGAAGGCACTGGTAGGTGCCTCGGCCGACCGCAGCAGCACGTGCTCGTGGATGTCCACGACCTGGTACTTCACCGCGTCTTCCGAAAACAGTTGCTTCGGCGCGATCATCGGCGTTTCGGCGGGAGTGCCGGCCTGCTGCAGCTTGTCGAGCTCCTGCACCGCCATGTCGAACATGCGGTGCGACACCTCGACCAGTTCGTTGTCGAAGTTGTGGTTGATCTCGCGGTCCACATACCAGACCACTGCCAGCACGCAGAGCATCCACACGCCGCCCACCCAGACTATGAGGGTGCGAGTCAGCCGGCCGGCCAGCGTATCGCGGCCGTTTTCTGGAAGTGCGGTGCTCATTCGTCGTCGCCCGCCGATGTCGACAGGCGGTAGCCGAGGCCGCGCAGCGTCTGGATGTGGCTCTTGCCCAGCTTGCGCCTCAGCCGGCTGATGAAAACCTCGAGCGTGTTGCTGTCGGCCTCGTCGCCAAAGCCGTAGAGCGCATCTGCAAGGTTTTCGCGGGTATGGATGCGTTCGGGGCGCGTGGCCATCACGCGCAGCAGGGCCCATTCCTTCTGGGTCAGCACGACCGGGTTCCCGTCCTTGCGGACGCGGTCTTGCGCCAGGTCGATTTCCAGCGTCCCCAGATGCAGCACCGGCGAGCTTCCGGCGCTGCGCCTTCGCTCGACGGCGCGCAGCCGTGCCAGCAGCTCGGCCGGGTCATAGGGCTTGATGAGGTAGTCGTCCGCGCCGGCGTCGAGCCCGCGGATGCGGTCGGTTACCTGGTCGCGCGCGGTCAGCACGATGACGATGGGCGGCTCGCGCAGCGCGCGCACCTGCGGCAGCAGCGAAAGGCCGTCGCCGTCGCCCAGGTGCAGGTCGAGCAGCACCGCGGCGTATTGCACCGACAGCAGGGCGCCGCGCGCTTCGGCAAGGCTGGGCGCCACGTCGACGACGAACGCCTTCGCGAGCAGATAGCTGCAGACGGCGTCTGCCAACGCACTGTCATCTTCGACGAGCAATATGCGCACGCGAGGTCATCTTTCAAAAAAACGAAGTCTAGCGCCGACGGTGGCGCGGCCGGGCGGTGTCAGTTCCCGCTCAGGCCGCTTCAGGATCGGTTCAGGCCACGAACGTAGGCTGGAAGGGTTTTCAGGCTTGCTGGTTTTTCTGCTCATGACGCGTGTTCCGAATCTTCCGAATCCCTCGAATGTTCGCTTGGGAGGGGTGACCCTTCTCCTGCTGGCCCTGCTGCTCGCGTGGGACGCAACCCAGGGCGATCTTGCGCTGGCACGCCTCGCGGGCACGCCCATGGGCTTTCCGTGGCGGGACAACGTGTTTCTTGTCCGCGTGATGCATGAAGGCGCCAAGAACCTGAGCTGGGTGTTCGTCGTTGCGCTGTTCGCCGGTATCCGCTGGCCGCTGGGCATTCTGCGGCAGTTGCCCCTTCGGGCGCGGGTGCAGCTGGCTGTTACGGTGCTGTTCTCGGTGGTTGCAATCAGCATGCTCAAGCATGCGAGCCACACAAGTTGCCCCTGGGACCTGAAGGAGTTCGGCGGCGTGGCAAGCCACGTGTCGCACTGGGCCTGGAAGGTGTACGACGGCGGCCCGGGCGGTTGCTTCCCGGCCGGCCATGCTTCGGCTGCCTTCGCCTACGCGGGGGGCTATTTCGTGCTGCGCCGGGTGTCGCCGCGAGCGGCAATCGCCTGGCTCGGCGCATCGCTGGTCGCCGGGCTCGTGCTGGGCGCGTCGCAGCAGATGCGTGGTGCGCACTACATGAGCCACACGCTGTGGACCGCCTGGATCTGCTGGGCTGTCGGCTTCGCTATTGAACTGATTGCCGCGCCTCGCAACTCTCGGCCGTCTGTCGCCGAACCTGCCGCCCAACCCGCCGCCGAACGCGCCCCGTTGAATGCAGGCTCTTGATATTGCGCTGTTCGAGCTGATGAACGCGGGCGCTGCGGCGCCGGCGTGGAGCATTCATTTCGCGCGCTTTGCCTCCGACGTGCTGCCCACCCTGCTGGCTCTTGCGATCATTGGAGGCGCGGCAGTCGACAGGCGCTTGCGGTATGCCTTTTTCACGGCGCTGGTCAGCGTGCTGGCGGTCTGGCTCTTCGTGAACGTGTTCCGCTCGGCCATGCCGTTCCAGCGGCCCGCGTTCTATGGGCTCGGAATCCAGTGGGCGCCGCAGGGCGCGCGGCCCGGCTTTCCAAGCCTGCATGCCGCCGGCACCTTTGCCGCGGCGTTTGCCCTGTGGTGCCTGCCGTGGCGGGCGCCCATGGTCGCGGCGCTGGTGGTGGCCGCCGTTGTCGGATGGAGCCGTGTGTTCCTGGGGCTGCACTTTCCGCTCGACGTGCTCGTTGGCGCCATGCTCGCCGCGCTGCTGTCGATCCTGGTGGAGCGCCGCGTGAGCCGGCCGCTCAACCTGGCGCTCAGGGCCTACATGCGGCCTAGGCTGAGGGCGCGACGAGCCCGGGCCTGAGAGTCCGATTCTGAACACCGGCTGAACGCGCAATTCAGGCTTCCTTCAGTTGCGCTTCCTACAGTCGGTGCATGTCTTTCACGCGAATCGAGCCCGCGCCCGCGCGGGGCATGGAGTTGCCCTCAGCCGGCGCGCCGTACCTGGCGTTCGCGCAAGCGCTGTGGTTGCGCATCGATGGCTGGTTCGCCCGGCCGCGCACTGCGCAACGCGTGGTGGTGTATCTCGCCGTCTATCTTGCCGCGGCTGCCAACTGGCCGCTGTGGGACGAGCTGGCCCGCATTGGCGGCGCGCCCAGCACCTACCTGCCCACGAGCGCAGCCATGGCCGTGCTCATGGTATGCGCGACGGTCGCGTTGCTGTCGTTCACCGCATGGTCTCGCTGGATGAAGCCGCTGTGGTTTGCGGTGGTGCTGCTGGCTGCGTTCGTGCAGCACTACATGCTCGAGTACCGGGTGGTCATGGACCCGACCATGATCGCCAACGTGCTCCAGACAGATCCGAACGAGGCGCGCGACCTCATGAGCTGGCGCATGGCCCTTCATGTGCTGCTGGTCGTGCTGCTGCCGGGTGTGGCCCTCTGGCGCGCTCGCATCATGCCGATGCGCTTTGTCGGCAAGCTCTGGCGCAACGCGGCGCTGCTGGTGCTGGCCGTGGTGGTAGCCTTGGCCGCGGCCGTGTCGATGAACCGGCAGCTCGCGCCGCTGATGCGCAACAACATCCACCTGCGCTACATGATGAACCCGGTGGCAAGCCTCTATTCGGCCGGCTCGGTGCTCATCAAGCCCCTGTTCAAGCGTAGCCGCAAGCTGATTCCCATCACGGCCGGCACGGCGCTGGGCGCGAGCTATGCCGGGCAGGCCCGGCCGCCGATGTTCGTGCTGGTGGTGGGCGAAACAGCGCGGGCCGACCACTTCGGCCTGAACGGCTACGCGCGCGACACCACGCCCGAGCTGGCCGCGCGGGGCGTGCTGAGCTACCGCGATGTGCATTCGTGCGGCACCAACACGCTCGCGTCGGTGCCGTGCATGTTCTCGCCGCTGGGCAAGCAAGGCTACGAATCGCGCAAGGACGACTACGAGAACCTGGTCGACGTGCTGCAGGCCGCCGGCCTGGCCGTGCTGTGGCTCGACAACCAGGCGGGCTGCAAGGATGTCTGCACGCGCATTCCGAATGCCTCGGCGTTCGACAGCCTTTCACCGGCGCAGAAGAGCGCGCTGTGCGACGGCGAGGAGTGCCTGGACGACGTCATGCTCAAAGGCCTGGATGCGCGCATTGCGGCGCTGCCGGCCGAGCGCCGCGCAAAGGGCGTGGTGCTGGTCATGCACCAGATGGGCAGCCACGGGCCGGCCTACTACAAGCGTTCGGCGCCGGAGGTGAAGCGTTTCCTGCCCGAATGCAAGACCAACGCACTGGCGGAGTGCGGCCATGCGGAGCTGCAGAACGTGTACGACAACTCCATCGCCCAGACCGATCACTTCCTGGGCCAGACCATCGACTGGCTCAAGGCGCAATCGGGGCAATACGACCCGGCACTGCTCTACGTGAGCGACCACGGCGAATCGCTGGGCGAATACGGCCTGTTCCTGCACGGTGTGCCGTACAGCTTTGCGCCCGAGGCGCAGAAGCACGTGCCCATGGTCACCTGGTTCAGCCAGGGCATGAGCGAGCGCCGCAAGCTCTCCCGGCCGTGCATGGAAGCGGGCCTTGATACGCCGCTCACGCACGACAACCTCTATCACACGGTGCTCGGGCTGATGGATGTGGCCAACTCCACCTACAAGCCTACCCTCGACGCCCTCGCTTCCTGCAGAAACAAGGCCTGAGGGCCTTTCCTGCCTCTACTTCTTTTCGCGGGGCAGCCGCCCCATCAGGAAGAACTCGGGGTTCGGCTGCATGCCGCTGAAGCTGGCAAGGCGGTTGCTCAGGCCGAAGAAGGCCGTGATGGAGGCGATGTCCCAGATGTCCTCATCGTCGAAGCCGTGGGCATGCAATGCGCTGAAGTCCGCCTCGTCGATTTCATGTGAGCGTTCGCAGACCTTCATTGCAAAGTCGAGCATCGCGCGCTGGCGCGGCGTGATGTCGGCCTTGCGGTAGTTCACGGCCACCTGGTCGGCCACCAGCGGCTTCTTCTCGTAGATGCGCAGCAGCGCGCCGTGCGCCACCACGCAGTAGAGGCACTGGTTGGCCGCGCTCGTGGTGGTGACGATCATCTCGCGGTCGCCCTTGGTCAGCGAGCCTTCTTCCTTCAGCATCAGCGCGTCGTGGTAGGCGAAGAAGGCGCGCCACTCGGCCGGGCGACGCGCCAGCGCGAGGAAAACGTTGGGCACGAAACCGGCCTTCTCCTGCACCGCGAGGATGGCAGTGCGGATGTCTTCGGGCAGGTCTTTCAGCTCGGCAAGGGGGTAGCGCTCGGCCATGTTTTGTCTCCTGAGGGCAGTGCCATGATCATAGGCAACTCCCTCATGAGCAGCTACCGCCCGCCGCGCCCGTACGCCTATTTCAGCGCCTTGCCTTGCGCGGCACCCAGCGGTGTGTGCAGCTGCGAAGCCACCCACTGGCCCGTGTTGTCGTCACGACCCTGCAGCAGGTAGCGCGTGTCCGGCTTGCCGTAGTTCTGCACCGCCATGACCGAGAACTTGCCGATGTCGGTCTTCGGGTCGCGCAGGCGGTTCACGATCAGCACCTTCTTCGTGTCGGCAAAGTCGGCCATCATGTTCTGGTCTCCCTCGCTGTCGCCGGCAATGAAGCATGGGCCATAGCCGTATTTGCTGACCAGAAAGCGCTGGATATTCTTGGTCTTTCCGGGGCCCTGCGTCTGGTCGTAGCCGCGGCGGAATTCCGCCTGAATGACGCCGTTGGCATCGCGGTCCAGCTCCATGGCCAGCACGCGTTCGGGCGGGTTGTTGTAGCCGAAGGCAGGGTTGGACGAGATCTCCTTGATCACGTCGACAAAGGACGCGGAGCACACCCACACATCGAAGCCCGCGTTGCGAAAGGCGGCGTACAGCTCCTGCATCTCGGGCTGCAGCCGCAGGCCGTTCTTCCAGCTGACCGAGACCACGCCCGCCTGGCCGGGCAGGGCCGCGGGCGAGGTCCACTTCACCTTGGCCACCGGCTCCTTCAACTGCCACGCCACCGTTTCCGCCGTGAGCTTGCGCACCTGCGCTTCGGTCATGCCGACGAAGAGGTAGATCACCCAGGGGTAGGCCGTGTCGTGGTCGAAGGTGTCGCCAATGGCTTCGTAGAGATAGCGAACCTTGGTGGTGAACGCGATGTAGTGCGGGCTCAGCTTCACCGCCACGAGCGGCTGGGTGCCCTTGAGGCCGCTGTAGTTCTGGTAGAGCCACGTGTAGCTCGCCACGATGTCCGGCACCAGCAGATCGATGTTGACCGGCTTGCCCGCCGCATTGTTGTGCGCCGGAAGAAAGTCTTTCTTCGGGATGTTCTTGCGCAGCGCCACTTCAAGTTGCGCGGGCGTGGCACCGAACACCAGGTTTTCGAGCTGGTAGATCAGCGAGGCTTCCTCGATGTCGAGGAACACACTGGTGTTGTCCCAGTCGAAGACCACATAAGGCGGCTTGGCGGCGTTGTAGCCCGGGCTTCCCTTGCCGAGGCTCGCGATCAGGTCTTCGATCTGCGACCGGTTGAATGCGTCCCAGCGGCCCGGCGAGAGGCCTTTGGCGGGTGAGAGACTGGCGCAGCCGGTAGCGGCGAGCGCGGCAGCAAGCGGGGTGAGGAGGACGAGGCGGCGTTGCATTGTTGTGTACCTTGTACTTGTGCAGGGATGAACCGGACCGCGAGCGTATGGGACGCTCGTGACACTTCGACAAGGGGCTGGCGCTCAGCGCGGCAGTGGTGGCGTTGTCTGGGGTGATTCGAGCACCGCCAAGTCGCTCTCGTCCTTGAGGCCGACGCCGGTCAGCCCCCGGCGCAAGGACTCTTGCATCAGCCATGCCAGCTTGAACGCGGCGGCTTCGCAGGGCAGGCCTTCGGGACGCACATTCGAGATGCAGTTGCGCTCGGCGTCGTGCCGGCCGCGCTTGGGTGAATGGGTCAGGTAGATGCCCAGGCTGTCGGGCGAGCTGAGGCCCGGGCGTTCGCCGATCAGCATGACCGAGAGGGCGGCGCCGAAGAGTTCGCCCACCTCATCGGCCAGCGCAACGCGCGCCTGCGTGGCGATCACGACGGGGGAGAAGCGGGTTTCGGCGGGCAAGTGCGAACGCAACGCAGCCAGCAGCGGCGCCGCGTGGCGCGCCACTGCGAGCGAGGAAAGGCCGTCGCCGATGACCAGGCAGACATCGCATCCAGGCTTTGTCGCGTCGCGCAGGCGCTCCGCGTCGGCGGGGTCGAGTTGCCGTCCCAGGTCTGGCCGGCGCAGATAAGTGGTGCGGTCTTCCGCACGGCTGCGAACGTGCAGCGTGTCCCAGTTCTGCTGGCGCAGCGTGGCTTCGAGCGCATCGACGTCGAGCGCCGCGTGAATGGCGTCGCGCGCCATGGCATGTGCCCAGCCGAAGCGCAGCGTCTCGTCGGTCGGCATGCCGGCGCCGGCGCGGCCCAGCGCCAGCCGCGCAGGCGTGGCCGAGCGCCATTGGCCCCAGGGGTTTGGCGTGACGGAATCGCCGCTCATGGCGCGAGTGCGTTTAGCCCGCTCATGTCGGCCAGCAGGCGGTTGGCCGAAGGCGGCGCGAGCTGCCCCGCGGCATTGGTGATCTGCATGCGCTGCAGCCAGGCCTCGAATTCTGGCGCGCGCTTCAGGCCCAGCGTCTGCCGCAGGAACAGCGCGTCGTGGAACGAGGTGCTCTGGTAATTGAGCATCACGTCGTCCGCGCCCGGAATGCCCATGATGAAGTTGATGCCCGCAGTGCCGAGCAGCACCAGCAGGTTGTCCATGTCGTCCTGGTCGGCCTCTGCATGGTTGGTGTAGCAGATGTCGCAGCCGATGGGCAGGCCCAGCAATTTGCCGCAGCAGTGGTCTTCCAGCCCGGCGCGGATGATCTGCTTGCCGTCGAAAAGGTATTCGGGCCCGATAAAGCCGACCACCGTGTTGATGAGAAGCGGCTTGTAGCGCCGCGCCAAGGCATAGGCGCGCACCTCGCAGGTCTGCTGGTCGACGCCGAAGTTGGCATTGGCCGAAAGCGCGCTGCCCTGGCCCGTCTCGAAGTACATGACGTTGTTGCCGACCGTGCCCCGGTTCAGTGCCAGCGCGGCTGCGTAGGCTTCGTCGAGCAGCTCGGGCGTGATGCCGAAAGAGAGGTTCGCCTTTTCGGTGCCAGCGATCGACTGGAACACCAGGTCCACCGGAGCCCCCGCTTCCGCCAGCTTGAGCGTGTTGGTCACATGCGTGAGCACGCAGCTTTGCGTAGGAATCTCGAAGCGCTGGATCACTTCGTCGAGCATGTGCAGCAAACGCCCCAGCACCTGCATGCTGTCGGACACCGGGTTGAGCCCGATCACCGCATCGCCCGCGCCATAAAGCAACCCGTCGAGCGTGGAGGCCGCCACGCCGCGCAGGTCGTCGGTGGGGTGGTTGGGCTGCAGGCGCACGGCCAGGTGGCCGGGCAGGCCGATGGTGTCGCGAAAGCGGGTGACCACGCTGCACTTCCTGGCGACCGAGACCAGGTCCTGGTTGCGCATGAGCTTGGACACGGCCGCCACCATCTCGGGCGTGAGGCCGGGCGCCAGCGCCGTCAGTGCCTCGGTGGTGGCCTGTTCCGACAGCAGCCAGTTGCGGAAGTCGCCCACCGTGAGATGCGACACCGGCGCAAAAGCCTGCGCGTCGTGGCTGTCGACGATGAGGCGCGTGATGTTGTCGCTCTCGTAGGGAATCAGCGCTTCGTTCAGGAACTGCTTGAGCGGCGTCTCGGCCAGCACGTGGCGCGCCGCCATGCGCTGCTGCGCCGTGGCTGCGCCAATGCCCGCAAGATAGTCGCCCGAACGCGCCGGGCTGGCAACGGCCATGACCTGCTTCAGGTCGTCGAATGCGAAGACCTGTCCGGCGATGGTGGTGCGGTAGCGCATCTTTCCTTCAGGCGGCCGGAGGCGAGGAAAGCATCTCGTCGGGCGCCGCCGCCTTGCGTTGTGCAGAGGTCAAAAGAAAGTAGCCATAAGCCGCCGCCATCAGCACCAGGAACAGCAGCGTGAGCATGGCGTTGAACCACACCATGGCACCGAGGCACACGACGCCAAGCCCGAGTGCGATGGCCGGAAAAACCGGATAGAGCGGTGCGCGGTAGGTGCGCAGCAATTCGGGCTCGCTCTTGCGCAGCTTGAAGAGCGCGGCCATCGAGATCAGGTACATCACGATGGCGCCGAGCACCGCCATGGTCACGATGTTGGCGGTGAGCGTCTGGCCGCCGAACTGCACCCACTCGTCGCTGAAGATAGCGACGCCGCCGATCACTCCGCCGGCCACCAGCGCGCGGTGCGGCGTATCGAAGCGCGGGCTCAGGCCGGCAAAGTAGCGCGGCAGATAGCCCGCACGCGCCAGCGCGAAGATCTGGCGCGAGTAGCCCATGATGATGCCGTGGAACGAGGCGACCAGCCCGAACAGGCCGATCCACACCAGCATGTGCAGCCAGCCGCTGCTGTCGCCCACCACCGCCTTCATGGCTTGCGGCAGCGGGTCGTTGATGTTGGCGAGCTTGCGCCAGTCGCCCACGCCGCCCGCGAAGATCATCACGCCGAAGGCCAGCACCACCAGCGTGACGATGCCCGTGGTGTAGGCAATGGGAATGGTGCGGTGCGGGTCGCGTGCTTCTTCGGCCGCCATGGCCGCGCCTTCGATCGCCAGGAAGAACCAGATCGCGAAAGGTATGGACGCAAAGATGCCCGAGATGGCCGCGCCGTTGAGCACGTTGCCGCCCGCCCAGCCGTTGGAAACGAAGTTGGCCATCGACCAACCCGGCGTGACCACGCCCATGAACACGAAAAGCTCGAAGATTGCCAGCACCGTCACGAAGAGTTCGAAGGCCGCCGCAATGCCGATGCCGATCCAGTTGAGCCCGATGAAAATCACATAGGCGCCCAGTGCAAACCACTTCGGGTTGATGCCCGGAAACTGCACGTTGAGGTAGGCGCCGATTGCCAGCGCAATGGCCGGCGGCGCAAAGACGAATTCGACAAGCGTGGCAAACCCGGCCACGAAACCGCCCGTGGGCCCGAAGGCGCGCCTTGCATAGGCAAAGGGCCCGCCCGCATGCGGAATGGCTGTCGAGAGCTCGGTAAAGCTGAAGATGAAGGTGGTGTACATGGTGGCCACCAGCACCGTGGCAACCAGAAAGCCGAGCGTGCCGGCGGTGTTCCAGCCGTAGCTCCAACCAAAGTATTCACCCGAAATGACGAGGCCCACCGCAATGCCCCAGAGCTGGATGGGGCCGAGCACCTTCTTCAGGTGGCCGGTGCCGGCCGGAACAGGGACAGCGACCGGGGTGGCTTCGATGGACTGCATGGAGCGTTCCTCTCTTTTTGCGGATGTTGACAGTGCACATGCAGCAAAGCAAGGGCTGTTCCACCGCTCGCCATAATCATGCTTTTCCATCCTTCCGAGGTATTCCGTGAAGTCCTTTTCTTCTTCGTCGCTCGTCTGTGCTGCTGTTCTTTCCGTATGTGCCGTGTCCGGTGCCTGGGCGCAATCGGCCCCTGTCACCACGCCGAGCGGGCTGGTCTATCAATCGCTGAAGGAAGGCACCGGCGCCTCGCCGGCCGCAACCGACGTGGTCAAGGTGCACTACCGCGGCACCTTTCCCGACAGCGGCAAGGAGTTCGACAGCTCCTACAGCCGCGGCGAGCCCACCGAGTTTCCGCTCAACGGCGTGATTCCGTGCTGGACCGAGGGCGTGCAGAAGATGAAGCCAGGTGGCAAGGCCAAGCTGACCTGCCCGCCGGCCATTGCCTACGGCACGCGCGGCGCGGGCGGCGTGATTCCGCCGAACGCCACGCTCAACTTCGAAGTCGAGCTGGTGTCGGTGAAGAAGCGCTGATCGCCTAGATCTGCGCCATGCCGCCGTCGACGAAGAGCTCGGCGCCGTGCACGAAGCTGCTGTCGTCCGAGGCCAGGAACACCACTGCCTTGGCGATCTCGTCGGGCGTGCCCACCCGGCCAAGCGGAATATTCTGCGCCTGTGAATCGATGAAACCCTTCACCTGTTCCTCCGTAAGGCCCAGAAGGTCATAGGCCGGGGTAGGCACCACGCCGGGGCTCACAGCGTTGACGCGGATGCCGGCATCCTTCAGGTCCACCGCCCAACTGCGCGCGAAGCTGCGCACTGCCGCCTTCGTGGCGCTGTAGACGCTGAAAGCGGGCGTGCCCTTGATGCTGGTGATCGAGGCGTTGAGGACGATCGACGCCCCTTTCGGCATCAGCGGCAGCGCCTTCTGCACGGTGAAGAGCAGGCCGCGCACGTTGGTGCCGAAGATCTTGTCGAATTGCTCCTCGGTGATCTGCCCCAGCGGCAGCAGGCTGCCGCCGCCTGCGTTCGCGAAGAGCACATCGAGCCGGCCCTTTTGTTCCTTGATGGCCGCATAGAGACGGTCGAGATCGGCGAGATTCGACACGTCGCCGAGCACCCCCGTCACGTTGCGGCCAATGGTTTTCACGGCCGCATCGAGTTCGGCCTGGCGGCGGCCCGTGATGAACACGTAGGCGCCTTCGGCCACAAAGCGTTGCGCGGTGGCCAGGCCGATGCCGCTGGTGCCACCGGTGACGAGGGCGATCTTGTCGTTGAGCTTGGGTTGGGACATGGGAATTCTTCCTTTGATTGCTGCGAGGCAGCGTTGAACAGAAAAAGGAGTTTGGGCGCCATACCCCCGCCAACCAAGACGCTGCGGCGGATTTGTTTATTCACGAATCACTAATAATCGGGCAATGGACCAGATCGCCGCCATGCGTGTCTTCGCCCGTGTGGTCGAGGCCGGCACCTTCACCCGGGCAGCCGATTCGCTGCAAATGCCCAAGCCGTCCGTGACGAAGCTGGTGCAGCAGCTCGAGACGCATCTGCGTGTGAAGCTGCTGCAGCGCACGACCCGGCGCGTGACCGTCACGCTAGAGGGTGCCGCCTACTACGAGCGAACGGCACGCGTGCTGGCCGAGCTGGAAGAGATCGAATCGGATCTCAGCAACGCGCAGGCGAATCCACGCGGGCGGCTGAGGGTGGATGTCGGCTCGTCGTTTGCCAACATGATCCTCATTCCGCAACTGCCGGAATTTCACGCGCGGTACCCGGAGATCGAACTCGAGATCGGCGTGGGCGACCGGCCGGTGAACCTGATCGGCGATGCGGTCGACTGCGTGATCCGTGCCGGCGAACTGAGCGACCAGACGCTGGTGGCGCGCCGGATCGCGACCTTGCCCTTCGTGACCTGCGCCACGCCGGCCTACCTGGAGCGCCATGGCATCCCCAAGACGCCGGCGGACCTCGGCGACGGTGCGCATCGCGTGGTGGGCTACTTCTCATCGCTGAGCAACCGCCCGATTCCGCTGCGCTATGCGTATGGCGAAGAGCGCATCGAGATCCATGGCCGCACCGTGGTGGGCGTGAACGAAAGCACCGCGCAGATCACGGCCGTGCTTACCGGCATGGGCGTGTCGCAGGTCTTTTATCCAATGGCCGCGCCGCACCTCGCAAGCGGCGCGCTGGTGGAGGTGCTGCCTGACTGGGCGCCGCCGCCGTACCCGCTGCACGTGGTGTACCCCGCCAACCGGCACCTCAGTGCCAAGCTGCGCGTGTTCGTCGACTGGGCCGTGGAACTCTTCGCGCCCTACAACCCACGCGCAGGGCGCTGATGGCGATCAACTCGGCTGGAACTGATACAGCCAGGTTTCCGTGAGCGTCTTGTCGCCGGTCTTCAGGTAGAGCCGCATGTCGACGGGCTCGTTGCCTTCGGGCGTGAAGTCGAACTGCGCGCGCCAGTGGCCGGGCACGCCGTTGGGCACGGCCTCGGCAAACACGTAGGAGAATTTGCCGCGCGGCGCGGTCAGCACCAGTTCGGGTTTCACGCCGAAGGGCACGGTCGTGAGCGGCTCGCCGACGAACTCGACCATGAACTTGCGCACGCCCGGCGGCCGCGGCTGGCCCGGCTGACCGCCGCGGCCGATGCGTGTTGCCACGCAGCGTGCGAGCGGGGAGGGAAAGGGTTCCTGGTCGGTCCAGTGCAGGCGGTATTGCAGGCTGTAGCTCGCGCCCGCCTTCGCGTCGGCCTTGGGCACCCAGAAGGCGACGATGTTGTCGTGGATCTCGTCATCGGTGGGAATCTCGATCAGCTGCACCGAGCCCTCGCCCCAGTCGCCCTGCGGCTCGATCCAGAGGCTCGGGCGCTTTTCGTAGTTGACGCCGTCCTGGTAGTTGTCGAATACGCGGTCGCGCTGCAGCAGGCCGAAGCCGCGCGGCCTTGTGTCGGCAAACGCCGAGGCCCGCGTTTGCGTCGGGTTGTTGAGAGGGCGCCAGATGCGCTCGCCCGCGCCGTTCCAGATGGCAAGGCCGTCGGAGTCGTGCACCTCGGGGCGCCAGTCGATGGCGGTGGGCTTGATGGTTTCCGAATACCAGTACATCGAGGTGAGCGGCACCAGCCCGAGGCGCGACACGTCGCGGCGCAGGAACAGGCGCGAATCGATGTCCATGATCACGGCCTTGCCGCGCTGCATCACGAACTTGAACACCCCCGTGACGCTCGGCCCTTCGAGCAGCGCATAGACCGTCATCGAGGTGGTGTTGTTGGCCGCGGGCGTCTCGAAGTAGTAGCGCGTGAAGGTCGGAAATTCTTCAGGCTTGTCGGGCACGGCCACATCGACCGCGAGGCCGCGTGCCGACAGGCCGTACTGGTACAGCTCGCCGATCGCGCGGAAATAGGACGCGCCTAGAAACGCGACCCAGTCGTTCTTCTGCCAGTCGAGTTTGCTCTGGTCGCCCAGACGGCTTTCCTGGAGGCGAAAGCCTGCAAAGCCGGCTCCGGCCGGCAGCGCGCGCGCCGGGCTGTCGGGCGGCATCGAAAAGTAGCTGGGGCTGTAGAGCACTTCGCGTGCAAACACGTCGCCGCCTGCGTTTTCAAGCACGTGCATGCGCACCGGCGTCTGGAAGAAGCGGCCCAGGTGAAAAAAGGTGACTGGAAAGGCGCCGGGCCCGTCGCGGAAGAGGGCGTTGGCGGGGTCGAACTTGATCTTGCCGTGTGCGTCGTAGTCGATTCTCTCCAGCACATCGGGTGCGAGCGGCGTGGCTGCTGCATAGGGCTGCGCGGCCAGGCGCCTGGCTTGCGCGACGAGGCGGTCGAACGAGAAGGGCGCGGGCTGGCTCAGTTTGAGGCCATTGGCGGCCAATGCCTCTTCGGGTAGTCCAAGGGCGGCGAGTGCGGCGGCGGCACCACCAGCGGCAAGGAAGGATCGGCGATCAAGCATGTGTTTCTTGAGGGTTGCGAGTCTTGGAGGTACGGAAGCGATTCACGGAGAAGACGCGGCCAGCGGGTATGTCGGCCGGGCTGCGGAAGAACCATCCTAATGCAGCATGCGTCAGGATTTTCCGCGACGAGAGGAACGGCGAGCATGCCTTGAAGCAGGCACGCCCCGCGTCAGCCAAGCCGCGCAGTGCAGGCCAGACAAGGCCGGCGATTGGAAAAATTGTGCGTTTATGTATCGGCGGGGTCCGTGGCGCTCAACGCATAGACGGCATAGAGCGACACGCCCAGCATCATCAGCACCAGCGGCGCGAACAGGGTGTATGGCAGGCCGAAGCCTTCCAGCACCCGATAGGCGGAATCGAGCCGCAACCGCGGATGGGCTTCGGTCAGATCGGAGGCCCGGCGCAGCCCCCACCGAAACTCCGCGCCGGTGGCGCGCACCGAAGGGTGCTGCGCGGCGCGCCCCACGGCAAGCCAGCACATGGCGTCGAACGCCAGCACCGAGCCCGCGGGCGCGCGCTCGCCGAAGGTCGCGAACACGGCCCGTACCTGTTGCGGCTCGAGGTACATCAGCACGCCTTCGGTGAAGAGAAAAACGGGGTCCCCCTTGCGATTGCGCGGCAGTGCCAGCTGCTCCCACCATCCCTTGGAGGTGAGGTCGAGCGGGCACACGTCATGCCGCAGGTCGGTCTCGGGAATCAGCTCGCGGCGCAGTGGAGCACCTCGGGCAGGTCGGCATCGGTCAGGCGGCACTGGCCGTCGTCCAGCCACTGGAAGTAATGGCTCAGGCCGCAGCCCATGTTCACCACGCGGCCGCCCGGATGCTGCTTGAGAAATTCCTGTGCAAGGCTACGGAAGCGGCGCGTGCGGTTCAGGATGCCGTAGATGGTGGCCCTGTCTTCCGGCAGGGCATGCCCGTCGTCGCGTATCTGCTCGAGCACCGATGCGGCGTAGGCGTCGCGCACCCCGAGCTGCGGAAACATCGCGTCGCCGGAGGCGCGCGCCGCAAGCGAAATCCGCAAGGTCGAAGGCACGGCCGACAGGCTCCGCGCGGCTTGGCTCGTTGTTGTCATGGGCGCTGGACCAGGGTCATGCCCAAAGTCTGGCTGCTACCGCACAGCGGGGCAAGTCAGACTTTGGTAGCCCTGGCAGGTCGCCGCCGCGCCCGCGGCTATTACTTATTGCTTCGGTTGCTTCGGATCGCGTTGCCGATCACTTTGCGGTGGGCATCACGAACTCGGCGCCCTTGCCGATGCTCTCGGGCCAGCGCTGCATGACGGACTTCTGCTTGGTGTAGAAGCGCACGCCTTCCTCGCCGTAGGCATGCATGTCGCCGAAGAGCGAACGCTTCCAGCCGCCGAAGCCGTGCCATGCCATGGGCACGGGAATTGGCACGTTGATGCCGACCATGCCCACCTGGATGCGGCGGCTGAACTCGCGCGCCACGTTGCCGTCACGCGTGAAGCAGCTCACGCCGTTGCCGAACTCGTGGTCGTTGACCAGGTCGACCGCGTCCTTGAAATTGGCCACGCGCACGCACGAGAGCACGGGGCCGAAGATTTCTTCCTTGTAGATGCGCATCTCGGGCGTGACGTGGTCGAACAGCGTGCCGCCCATCCAGAAACCGTCGCCGCAGCCGGCGCCGGCCTTGTTGCCGTCGAACTGGCGGCCGTCGACCAGCAGCTTGGCGCCTTCCTTCTCGCCCTGGGCGATGTAGCCGGTGATGCGTTCATGCGCCGCGCGCGTGACGATCGGGCCCATTTCGGCTGCCAGGTTCTCGCCGTCGAGCACCTTGAGCGTCTTCGTGCGCTCGACGAGCTTGGGAATGATCTTGTCGGCCACGTCGCCCACCAGCACCGCCACGCTGATCGCCATGCAGCGCTCGCCGGCCGAGCCGTAGCCGGCGCCGATCAGCGCATCCACCGTCTGGTCGATGTCGGCGTCGGGCATTACCACCATGTGGTTCTTTGCGCCGCCGAGCGCCTGCACGCGCTTGCCGTTGCGAGCGCCGGTTTCGTAGATGTAGTTGGCAATGGGCGTGGAGCCCACGAAGCTCACGGCCTTGACGTCCGGATGCTCGAGCAGCGCGTCCACCGCGGCCTTGTCGCCCTGAACCACATTGAACACGCCGTCCGGCAGGCCCGCTTCCTTCAGCAACTCGGCCATGCGCAGCGAGGGGGTCGGGTCGGTCGGGCTGGGCTTGAGAATGAAGGTATTGCCCGCGGCAATGGCCACCGGGAACATCCACATCGGCACCATCACCGGAAAGTTGAAAGGCGTGATGCCCGCCACCACGCCCAGAGGTTGGCGCAGCGTCCAGTTGTCGATGCCGGTGCTCACCTGGTCGGTGAAGTCGCCCTTGAGCAGCTGCGGAATGCCGCAGGCGAACTCGACGATGTCGATGCCGCGCGAGACCTCGCCCTGCGCGTCGGTGAACACCTTGCCGTGCTCGGCGGTGATCATGTGCGCGAGCTCGTCCTTGTGCAGATTGAGCAGCTCCAGAAACTTGAACATCACGCGGGCGCGGCGGATGGGCGGCGTGTCGGCCCACTTGGGAAATGCGGCCTGTGCGGCTGCCACGGCGGCGTCGACATCGGCCGCGGCGGCAAGCACCACCTTGCCCGTGACCTTGCCGGAGGCCGGATTGGTGACGTCCTGCGTGCGGTCGGAACCGCCGGCGGTGTGCTGGCCGGCGATGAAATGCGCGATCTGTGCGGTCATGAGGGTCCCAGGGTCAAGTGATTGGCGCCAGTCTAGAAAAGGGAAGGGCGCCTGCCTAGGCGCTAAAGTTGAACTGTTTGTTCGCCATGGTGAACAATGCAGCCATGGATACGCAAAAAGCCGAATCGCTCTGGACACACCTGCACTGGCTGATCGTGCTCGGCCAGCAGGGCAGCTACACCGCCGCCGCGGCACGCCTGGGCGTTAGCAAGGCCGCCATGAGCCAGCGCATCGCCGAGCTCGAGCGCGCCGCGGGCGTGCCCCTGGTGCGGCGCACCACGCGCAGCATGCGGCTCACCGAGGCCGGCCAGCAGCTTGTCGACCAGACGCGTGAACCCTTCGAGCAGATCGCCCACAGCTTTTTGAAGGCGCAGGACCATGCGGGCGAACCGCGCGGCCTGGTGCGCGTGACGGCGCCGGTGGCGCTGGGGCGGCAGCAGCTCTTGCCAAGGCTCGCCGACTTCCTGCTCGCGCATCCATCGATCCGCATCGAGATGGAGCTCTCTGACCGGCTCAGCTCACTTGCGACAGAAGGCTTCGACCTGGCGGTGCGGCATGCCGCTTCGCCGCCCGATACGCACGTGGCCTGGCGCTTGTGCGAGACCCGGTCGGTGCTGGTGGCCAGCCGGGCCTATCTGCGCCGCAAGGGGACGCCGCTGGCGCCGGCCATGCTGGCCGAGCACGATTGCCTGCACTATCCGCGCGGGCAGGAAACCAACGTGTGGTCGTTCGAGCGGCGGAACGCCCGGGCACGCCAGGCCGAGCGCATGACCGTGCCCATTGCCGGCCCGCTAGCGGCCAACAACAGCGAGGCGCTTCGCGATGCCGCGCAGGCGGGCCTGGGCATTGCACTGCTGCCCGACTTCAGCGCGCAGTCGGCCTTGCAAGCAGGCAAGCTGGTCGAGGTGCTGCCCGATTGGCAGCCCACCGGCGCATTTGCGGACCATATCTACGCCATACGGCCGTACTCGCTGCACATACCGCGCGCGGTCAACCTGTTCGTGAGCCATCTCAGGGAGACATTGAAGGCCGGGTTCCAGGTGCCGCAGGCCTGAAGCTTCAGCGGTGCAGGTTCTCCCGATCTCAAGTGGAAGAAGCAAGCAGCTGCCGAACCAGCAACTGCGCCGCAGGCGACAAGGTCTCGCCCGTCTTCGTCGCCATCAGCAACCGGCGAACGGCCCAGGGGTCCTTCAGCCGCACCACCTTGAGATCGAGCGCACTCACCTGTGCCTTGCAGGCGGCGAGCGGCACCACGCCGATGCCGAGGTTGGCGGCGATCATGTGGCACATCGCGTCGAAGCTGCGCACCTGCACGCGCAGGCGCATCGGAATGCCGGCCTGCTCGGCCGCGCGGGATGTCAGCTCGAGCAGCGAGCTGCTGCGGTTCAGGCCCACGAACTCGTGGGCCAGGCAGGTCTTGAAGTCAGTTCTGCGCGTGCGGGCAAGCGGATGCTGCCGCGCGCACAGCACCACCAGTTCATCGGTCTGGAACCGCGCCACGTCGAGCCCGTAGGCGGGCGTGTTCTCCGCGAAAACGCCCACGTCCGCCAGGCCGTCGACCAAGGCGCGAACGATGTCGCCGCTCAGTTGCTCCTCTACTTCGACGCGGATGTCCGGATGCTGGCCGAGAAACGCCGCCAGCGTGGCCGGCAGGAACTCGGTGAGCGCCGACATGTTGGCCCACAGCCGCACATGGCCGCGCACGCCGCTGGAGTAGTCGCCGAGCTCGTTGCTGAATTGCTCGAAGCCCTGGAAGAGCCGCATTGCGTGCTGCATGGCCACATGGCCGGCCGGAGTGAGGGCTATGCCTTGCGAACTGCGCTCCAGCAGCTTCGACCCGGTGGCGGCCTCGAAATCCGAAAGCCGCCGGCTGGCCGCCGAAAGGGCGAGGTGGCAGGCCTCCGCGCCCTTGGTGATGCTGCCCGACTGGGCCACGGCGCAGAACAGGCGCAGCGTCACGAAATCGACACGTGCGGGATTGATGGGGCTGGCCATCGCCGGATTCTAGGCCTTCGCATTTTGCGAAGGCGTGCTGCCGTCAGAGCAATTCCGGCGGACGCGATCTGTTCCTAGAGTTGGGGCATTCCCACAGGAGACAGACGCAGATGAACGCACTCGAAGGCCTCAAGGTGCTGGAGCTCGGCCAGCTCATTGCCGGGCCGTTTGCCGGCAAGACACTGGCCGAGTTCGGCGCCGACGTGATCAAGGTCGAGCCCGCCGGTGTCGGCGACCCGCTGCGCAAGTGGCGGCTGCTGCGCGAAGGCACTTCGGTGTGGTGGGAGGTGCAGTCGCGCAACAAGCGCTCGGTGTGCCTCGACCTGCGCAGCCCCGAAGGCCAGGAGGCGGTGCGTGCCCTGGCGCTCGAGGCTGATGTGCTGATCGAGAACTTCAAGCCTGGCACGCTCGAAGGCTGGGGCCTGGGCTGGGAGCATCTGCACGCGCTCAACCCCCGGCTCATCATGCTGCGCATTTCGGGCTATGGGCAGACTGGCCCCTACCGCGACAAGCCGGGCTTCGGCGTGCTCGGTGAATCGATGGGTGGGCTGCGCTACCTGAGCGGCGAGCCGGGCCGGGTGCCTGTGCGTGTGGGGGTATCGCTCGGCGACACGCTGGCTGCGCTGCATGGCGTGATCGGCGTGCTCACGGCGCTGCACCACCGCACGGCCCATGGCGGCGAGGGACAGTTCATCGACGTGGCGCTCTATGAGTCGGTCTTCAACGTGATGGAAAGTTTGCTGCCCGAATACGACGCGTTCGGCGCCGTGCGGGAGCGTGCCGGCAGCGCGTTGCCGGGCATTGCGCCGACCAATGCCTACAGGTGCAGCGACGGACATTACGTGCTGGTGGCGGGCAATGGCGACAGCATCTTCCGCCGGTTGATGCGGGCCATCGGCCGCGCCGAACTGGAGAACGACGCGCGGCTCGCGCACAACGACGGCCGCGTGGCGCGCGTGGAAGAAATCGATGCCGCCATCGAAGCCTGGACGCTTCAGCGCGGCCGCGACGAAGTGCTGGCGGCGCTCGATGCGGCGGGCGTGCCCGTCGGGCGCATCTACACGGTGGCCGACATCGCAGCCGATCCGCAATACCAGGCGCGGCAGATGATCGTGGATGCGACAACTTCCGGCGGCGGAACGCTCAAGGTGCCCGGCGTCGTGCCCAAGCTCAGCGCCACGCCGGGCCGCATTGCACACCCGGCGCCGCGGCTCGGTGAACACACGGGCGATCTGAAAGGTGCCGGCTGGCCGGCGCGCCGGAGCGAAGAAAGCGAGGCCGTATGAAAACAGGCAACGGCAAGCGGCTCTTCGTCAACGAAGTGGCCACCCGCGACGGCTTCCAGATGGAGAGCCGCTTCGTCCCCACAGACGACAAGATCGCACTGGTCAACCGCCTGGGCACGCTTGGCTACGCCAAGATCGAGGTGACCTCGTTCACTTCCGCCAAGGCGATACCGGCACTGCGCGACGGCGAAGAGGTGATGCAGCGCATCACGCGCCGCCCCGGCGTGGTCTACACCGCGCTGGTGCCGAACCTGCGCGGGGCCGAGCGCGCGCTGGAAAGCCGCATCGGCGAATTCAACATCGTCATGTCGGTGAGCGAGACCCACAACCTCAGCAACCTGCGCATGACGCGCGAACAGTCTTTCGCCCAACTCACCGAAGTCATCGCGCTGGCAAGTCAGGCCGGCGTACCGGTGAACGTCTCGCTCTCATGCGTGTTCGGCTGCCCGATGGAGGGCGAGGTGCAGTTGGCCACGGTGCTCGAATGGATCGACCGCTTCGCCGTGCTGCAGGTGCAAGGCGTCACGCTGTGCGACACCACGGGCATGGCTTTTCCAACGCAGGTGCAGACCGTCTGCGAAGCGGTGCTGGCAGGGCACCCTGCAATGCAATGGACAGCGCACTTTCACAACACGCGCGGCATGGGGCTTGCCAACACCGTTGCCGCGGTCGAGGCGGGAATGGAGCGGCTCGACATGTCGCTGGGCGGCATCGGTGGCTGCCCGTACGCACCCGGTGCCACAGGCAATGTGGCCACCGAAGACGTGGTGCACATGCTGCAATGCATGGGCTACGAAACCGGCATGAATCTCGATGGCCTGATCGAAGCCGCAGCGGAGCTCGAGAACCTGGTGCAGCACGCTCTGCCGGGCCAGGTTTCCCGCGCCGGCCAACGGCTCACACGGCATGCGCCGCCGGCCGATTTCAACGACATCGCGGCGCGTGCGCATGCGCGCCGCGGCAAGGAGCTGCACTCATGATCGATCATCTGGACCACCTGGTGCTCACCACCGCGGATGAGAAAGCCTGCACCCGCTTCTACGTCGATCTGATGGGCATGGTGCTCGAGACTTTCGGTCCAGGCCGCAAGGCTTTTCGCTTCGGCAACCAGAAGATCAACCTGCACGTGAAGGGCCACGAATTCGAGCCCAAGGCGCAGGTGCCGACGCCGGGGGCGCTGGACCTGTGCTTCATCGCGAGCGTGCCGCTCGACGACGTGATCGCGCGGCTGAAGGACAAGGGCCTGCCGATCATCGAAGGCCCCGTGATGCGAACCGGCGCCACCTCGCGCATCCGCTCGGTCTATGTGCGCGACCCTGACCTGAACCTCATCGAGATCTCCGAGCTTTCGCCCTGAGGGCGCCGGCTTCGAAGACAACCTACAAAAACCACCCGAGACAAACCATGAAAACCACACTTCGCCTTCTGGCAGCCAGCCTTGGCCTTGCACTGGTCACCACCACGGCCAGCGCCGACACCTGGCCTTCCAAGCCGATCACCTTCATCGTGCCCACCGCACCCGCGGGCTCCACCGACATCATGGCGCGCATGGTCGGCGAGCCGCTGCAGCGCGCATTGGGTCAGCCCGTCGTCGTCGACAACAGGCCCGGTGCCAGCGGCAATATCGGCACCGAAGCCGTGGCGCGCGCCGCGCCCGACGGCTACACGCTGCTGATGCAGTACTCGGGCTACCACGTCGGCAACCCGTCGCTCTACCCGCAATTGAAGTGGAGCCCGTCCAAGGATTTCGTTCCGGTCGCCATGGTGATGCGCGCGCCGCACGTGGTCGCCGTCAGCGGCAAGCTTCCGGTCAGTTCTATGAAGGAACTGATCGAGCACGGCAAGAAGAAAGAAGGCGGCTTGTTCTACGCCTCGTCGGGCAACGGATCGATCCAGCACATTGCGGGCGAGTTGCTCTCCCGACAAGCCAAACAGCCGATGACGCATGTGCCCTACAAGGGCTCGGGTCCGGCCATCAACGACCTGATTGCGGGCAACGTGGACATGTTCATCACCACGCCGCCCTCGGTTATCGGGCACATCGCCAGCGGGCGCATGAAGGCGCTGGCCTATACCGGGAGCAAGCGGCACCCGTCGATGCCCAATGTGCCGACTTCGGCCGAGGCGGGCTTGCCGGGCTACGAAGTGGAATCGTGGTTCGCGGTGTTCGCGCCGGCCAGGACGCCGCCTGAAGTGGTCGCCAGGCTCAGCGCCGAGATCAAGAAGATCATCGAGAGCGAATCGTTCCGCAAGAAGGTGGACGAGCAGGGCGCCTTTGCCACCTACATGGATTCCGCCGCGCTGGGCAAGTTTGTCGACCAGGAATTGGTGGCTTGGTCGAAGGTGATCAAGGCGGCCGACATCAAGCCCGAGTGACAGGTCTCGGGCCGCAACACGCTACGGCTTGACGCCGAGCACCGAGAGAATGATGGCTGCGAGGGTCAGCGTGACCGGCAGCCGGTGCGACGCCAAGGCTTGCGCCCGCGCAACCGACAGCTTCGACGAGAGAAGCAGATTCTTTTCGGAATGAAGAGGTGTGGTCATATCGATACTCCTGAATGGCTGCGGGCGACTTGTCCGCATGTCTCAAAGATAGTCATCGCAAGGCACTGCGGCACAGGCCTTTGCGCGACACCGCGTTTCCGTTTTTGCAACGATCGGCGCGGAACCAGGTCAGGGTAGCTGCGAAGAATTAGCCGGCAATGAGCTTCTGCACCAGCTCGGCCGTGGTGGCCGCCGCGTACTTGCGCATCAGCCGCGCCCGGTGCAGCTCGACCGTGCGGTGGCTGATGCCCAGCGCCTTGCCGATCTCCTTGGACGTGAGGCCGCGCATCACCTGCGCGGCCACCTCGCGCTCACGCGGCGTGAGCTCTGCCTTTACGGCGCGGCGCGAACCCAGGTCTTCGAAGGTCCAGATGCCGGCCTCGTGCGGTGCGGCCCGGTTCATGGCGTGGCCGGTGACATGGCACCAGAAGGTTTCGCCGGCCATGGCGCCGTGCAGGCCGCCCAGGCGCTTCATCATGCGGTTGTCGGCATAGCGGCCGCTGGCGTTCAAGAACGGCTCCATGCGCTTGCCGATGCGCTCGAACTCGGCCACGCTCGGGTACAGAATGCTGAACGAATGCCCGACCAGCGCAGAGGGCGTTGCACCAAATATCTCGCAAACCCGCTCGTTGCAGGCCACGATGGTGCGGTTGCGCGAAACCACCATGCCCACGGGGGCATGCTCGAAGGCCAGGCGGTAGTCGATCTCCAGCATCGGGGGTCACCATTACGAAATACTACGTATGCGACTACGTAGTATCGTTCAAGGCTCTTCAAAAGCTTTCGCCAACTCTCCACCCATCCATCAAGGAGCCCGAGTGAACAAGATTTATCCCTCCGCAGACGCGGCACTCAAGGGGGTCGTGGCCGACGGGCAGATGCTCGCGGTCGGCGGCTTCGGCCTGTGCGGCATTCCCGAGGCGCTGATCGATGCGCTCAAGGACACCGGCGTGCAAAACCTCACCGTCATCTCGAACAACGCGGGCGTCGACGGCTTCGGCCTTGGCAAGCTGCTCGAAACGCGCCAGATCAAGAAGATGATCGCGTCGTACGTGGGCGAGAACAAGGAGTTCGAGCGCCAGTACCTCGCGGGCGAGCTCGCGCTGGAGTTCACGCCCCAGGGCACGCTGGCCGAAAAGCTGCGCGCGGGCGGCGCGGGCATTCCGGCCTTCTTCACCAAGACCGGTGTCGGCACGCAAGTGGCCGAGGGCAAGGAACTGCGCGAGTTCGACGGCGAAACGTACGTGATGGAACGCTCGCTGGTGCCCGACGTGGCGCTGGTCAAGGCCGACGTGGCCGACAAGTCGGGCAACCTGCGCTTTCGCCTTACGGCGCGCAATTTCAACCCCGCCGCCGCCATGGCCGGGAAGATCTGCATCGTCGAGGTCGAGAAGATCGTCGAAGTGGGCGAACTCGCACCGGACGACATCCACCTGCCGGGCATCTACGTGCACCGCATCGTGCTGAACGCCAACCCCGAGAAGCGCATCGAGAAGCGCACCGTGACGGCAGCCGCTCCGGCCGACGCCGCGGCTGCCAAGGTCGAGGCGCAGGCCGCCATCGCCCAGGCCGCCGCCGGCAGCGAAGTGCCCGCCCCCGTCAAGAACACCAAAGGAGCCTGAGATGCCCTGGACCCAAGACCAAATGGCCGCGCGCGCGGCGCAAGAGCTCGAAGACGGCTTCTACGTGAACCTGGGCATCGGCATTCCCACGCTGGTGGCCAACTTTGTCGGCGACAAGGAAGTGTGGCTGCAAAGCGAGAACGGCATGCTCGGCATCGGCCCATTCCCGACCGAAGACCAGGTCGACGCCGACCTGATCAACGCCGGCAAGCAGACCGTGACCACGCTGCCGGGCTCGGCCATCTTCGGCAGCCACGACAGCTTCGCGATGATTCGCGGCGGCAAGATCAACCTGTCGATCCTGGGCGCCATGCAGGTCAGCGTGAAGGGCGACCTCGCCAACTGGATGATTCCCGGCAAGATGGTGAAGGGCATGGGCGGCGCCATGGACCTCGTGGCCGGCGTGAAGCGCGTCATCGTGCTGATGGAGCACGTCGCCAAGAAGAAGGACGGCACCGAGGACTTCAAGATCCTCGAGAAGTGCACGCTGCCGCTGACCGGCGTGGGCGTGGTCGACCGCATCATCACCGACCTGGCCGTGATGGACGTGGTGCCCGAAGGCCTCAAGGTGGTCGAGCTCGCGCCGGGCGTGAGCTTCGATGCGCTGCAGGCGAAGACCGGGGCGCAGCTGATCCAGTAGGCAACAGCAGCGCATCGCGCTGCGCTTCGGCGGCTTCGCGCAGAAAGTTCCACACCGTCTGCATCCGCACGAGGTGCTTGGTTTCCGCCGGCATCGACATCCAGAAGGTGCGCGTGAAGTTCGCCTGGTCGCCGAGCACGGGGCGCAAAGCCCCATCCTGTTCGGCAATGAAGGCCGGCAGCACCGCAATGCCGGCACCGGCGGCCACCGCGCGGTGCTGCGCGAGCACGCTGGTGCTGCGCAGTGCAAAGGCATCGGGCCGATGCAGTTCGTCCAGGTACTGCAGCTCCTTGCTGAAGAGCAGGTCGTCCACGTAGCTGATGAAAGTGTGGCCGCGCAGGTCTTCGCGCGTCCTGATCGGCTGGTGCGCGGCCAGGTACTGCTTCGACGCGTAGAGCCGCAGCGTGTAGTCGGTGAGCTTGGTCACGACCACGGCCCCGCGCGCCGGCCGTTCGAGCGAGATCACGATGTCCGCCTCGCGCCGCGACAGGTGCACCAGCCGCGGCATGGCCAGCAGGTCGATGGTGAGCCGCGGGTGCTGCTGCGCGAACAGCGCGAGCTGCGGTGCCAGCACCACGGTGCCGAAGCCCTCGGTCGCGCCGATGCGCACTAGGCCCGACAAGCCTTCCTGCGATGCCGGCGCAGTGCTTTCCACTGCCTGGAACGCGCTTTCCATCGCCTCGACCTGGGGCTGCAGCTTGCGGCCCGCCTCGGTCAGCCTGTGGCCGCCCGCTTCGCGCGAGAAAAGCGGCGCGCCCACTTCCTTCTCGAGCGCCTGGATGCGCCTGGCCACCGTGGTGTGGTCCACCTCGAGGCGGCGCGCCGCGCTCATCAGCGTGCCCGAGCGGGCCAGTTCCAGAAAGTAGCGAAGGTTGTCCCAGTCCATGTGCTCGCATTGCCTCGGTTGGGCTTTGCATTTTTGCAAAGCGATGGCGCATATTTGTCTATTGTCATGGCAAATCTGCAAAGCTAGGATGCGGCTTGAACCTGCCACGCAGGCCCCCGTATTCACAGGAGACAAAACCCATGGACGCCACCACCACTCCCAACGCAAAAAACCAGGTCGCCACCGTCAAGCTTTTGATCGGCGGCAAGTTCGTCGAATCGAAGACGAGCGAATG
This sequence comes from Variovorax paradoxus, assembly GCF_009755665.1. Classification (NCBI taxonomy): domain Bacteria; kingdom Pseudomonadati; phylum Pseudomonadota; class Betaproteobacteria; order Burkholderiales; family Comamonadaceae; genus Variovorax; species Variovorax paradoxus. The sequence goes on along the minus strand of NZ_CP046622.1, from coordinate 3,596,278 downwards.
GCGCGACATCGTCAATCCGGCCACGCAGGAAGTGCTGGCCCGCGTGCCCTTTGCGACGCAGGCCGAGCTCGATGCCGCGGTTGCGTCCGCGAAAGACGCCTTCAAGACCTGGCGCAAGACCCCCATCGGCGCGCGCGCCCGCATCTTCCTGAAGTACCAGCAGCTCATTCGCGAGAACATGAGCGAGCTGGCCGCGATCCTCACGGCCGAGCAGGGCAAGACGCTGCCCGACGCGGAGGGCGACGTGTTCCGCGGCCTCGAAGTGGTCGAGCACGCATCGAACATCGGCAACCTGCAGCTCGGCGAGCTGGCCAACAACGTGGCCAACGGCGTGGACACCTACACGCTGCTGCAGCCGCTGGGCGTGTGCGCGGGCATCACGCCGTTCAACTTCCCGGCCATGATTCCGCTGTGGATGTTTCCGATGGCTATCGTCACCGGCAACACCTTCGTGCTGAAGCCCTCCGAACAAGACCCGATGGTGACCATGCGCCTCGCCGAACTGGCGCTCGAAGCCGGCATTCCGCCCGGCGTGCTCAACGTGGTGCATGGCGGCGAGGCCGTGGTCAACGGCATCTGCGACCACAAGGACATCAAGGCAATCAGCTTCGTGGGCTCGACCAAGGTCGGCACGCACGTCTACAACCGCGCCACGCTGGCGGGCAAGCGCGTGCAATGCATGATGGGCGCGAAGAACCACGCCATCGTGATGCCCGACGCCAACAAGGAGCAAACGCTCAACGCCCTGGCTGGCGCGAGCTTTGGCGCCGCGGGCCAGCGCTGCATGGCGGTGTCGGTGGCGGTGCTGGTGGGCGAGGCGCGCAACTGGGTGCCCGAGCTCATCGCCAAGGCCAAGACGCTGAAGATCGGTGCCGGCACCGAGAAGGGCGTTGACGTGGGGCCGCTGGTTTCCTGCGCAGCCTACGACCGGGTCAACAACCTCATCGAACGCGGCCTGGCCGACGGTGCCAAGCTGGAGCTGGATGGCCGCAAGCCCACCGTGCCCGGATACGAGAAGGGCAACTTCGTCGGCCCAACAATCTTCTCGGGCGTGAAGCCCGGCATGACGATCTATGACCAGGAAGTCTTCGGACCGGTGCTGTGCGTGGCGGACGCCGAGAACATCGACGAGGCCATCGAGCTGATCAACAGCAACCCCAACGGCAACGGCACCGCCATCTTCACGCAGTCGGGTGCTGCGGCGCGCCGCTTCCAGGAAGACATCGACGTGGGGCAGGTCGGCATCAACGTGCCGATTCCGGTGCCGGTCCCGATGTTCTCTTTCACCGGTTCGCGCGCCTCCAAGCTCGGCGACCTGGGGCCCTACGGCAAGCAGGTCATCATGTTCTACACGCAGACCAAGACGGTGACGGCGCGCTGGTTCGACGACAGCACAGTCTCGCATGGCGTGAACACCACGATCAGCCTCAAATGAGGCACGGGCTTCGCGTCGCGGCTTCGGGGGCGGTGACGGCGCTCGTGTTGCTCGGCGGCAGCGCGCTGGCCGCCGAAGCTGGTCCGGATGACTGCGATCCCAACGGGAACCAGCAGCAGATGAACGCCTGCGCCGCGCGCGATTTTCGCGCGGCCGATGCCGCACTCAACATCCGCTACGGCGAAGTGATGAAGACACTCTCGCCGCAGATGCGCGTCGCGTTGCGCACCGAGCAGCGCGCTTGGCTCAAGGGCCGCGACCCGGCCTGCAAGCGGGCCGCGAAAGCGAACGAGGGCGGCTCCATCTGGCCGCTGGTGTTCAGCTCTTGCCTGGAGAAATCGACCCGCAAAAGGGCCGCCGAACTGGATCGCTGGAAGGGCCGCGAACAATGAACTTCGAATTGTCCGAAGAGCAGAACGCCTTTGCGCAGAGCGCGCGCGATTTTGCGCAGGCCGAGTTCGCGCCGCATGCCGCGCAATGGGATGCGGAGGCCATCTTTCCGAAGGAGGCCATCGCCAAGGCCGGCGAGCTGGGCTTCTGCGGCCTCTATGCACCCGAGCGCATCGGTGGCCTCGGTCTGCCGCGGCTCGACTCGGCGCTGGTGTTCGAGGAAATGGCCGCGGTCGACCCCTCGACCACTGCCTTCATCACCATCCACAACATGGCGACGTGGATGCTCGGCACCTGGGCGACCGATGCGGTGGCCGAGCGCTGGGGCGAAGACCTCACGAGCGGGCGCAAGCTGGCTTCGTACTGCCTCACCGAACCGGGCGCCGGTTCGGACGCGGGCTCGCTCAAGACGCGCGCCGAGCTGCAAGGCGCCGAGTACGTCATCAACGGCGGCAAGGCCTTCATCTCCGGCGCGGGGTCGACCGACGTGCTGGTGCTCATGGCGCGCACGGGCGGCGGCGGCGCGGGCGGCATCTCCGCGTTTGCGGTGCCGGCCGATGCGCCCGGCGTGAGCTACGGCAAGAAGGAACACAAGATGGGCTGGAACAGCCAGCCCACGCGCACCATCAACTTCGACAACGTGCGCGTGCCGGCCGAGAACCTGCTGGGCAAGGAAGGCGAGGGCTTTCGCATTGCCATGAAGGGGCTCGACGGCGGGCGCATCAACATCGCGACCTGTTCGGTAGGTGCGGCGCAGGGCGCGCTGGACGCGGCGCGCCGCTACCTGCACGAGCGCCAGCAGTTCGGCAAGCCGATCTCCAGCTTTCAGGCGCTGCAGTTCAAGCTGGCCGACATGGCGACCGAACTGGTGGCGGCGCGGCAGATGGTGAGGCTTGCCGCAAGCAAGCTCGATGCGGGCCATGCCGATGCGAGCACTTATTGCGCGATGGCCAAGCGCTTTGCGACCGATGCCGGCTTCAACGTGTGCAACGACGCGCTGCAGTTGCACGGCGGCTACGGCTACCTGAGCGAGTTTCCGCTCGAGCGGCTGGTGCGCGATACCCGCGTGCACCAGATCCTCGAAGGCACCAACGAGATCATGCGCGTGATCGTTGCGCGAAAATTGCTGGAAGGGGACAGCGATATCCGCTGAGGCCCCGCATCCAGAACCTCTCAAGACAATGACCGATTCCGTAGTTCTTTTTGAAGAAATCAAGACCGCCGGCGGCCAGCGCTTCGGCGTTGCAACGCTCAACGCACCGGCTTCGCTCAACGCGCTTTCCGTGGACATGGTGCGCCTGCTCACGCCCAAGCTGCGCGAGTGGGCAAAGGACGACGGCATCGTCGGCGTGCTGATGCAGGCGGCCGGCGAAAAGGCCTTCTGCGCGGGCGGCGACCTGCGCCAGCTGTATCAAACGCTGCTCGAATGCGGCCCCGCTCGCAACACCTACGCCGAAGACTTCTTCCGCGAAGAGTACGAGCTCGACTACCTGATCCACACCTTTCCCAAGCCGTTTCTCTGCTGGGGCCACGGCATCGTGATGGGCGGCGGCGTTGGCCTGATGTCGGGCTGCTCGCACCGCGTGGTCACCGCGCAAAGCCGCATCGCCATGCCCGAGATCAGCATCGGCCTCTACCCGGACGTGGGCGGCAGCTGGTTTCTGCGGCGCACGCCGGGGCGCACGGGGCTGTTCCTGGCGCTTACCGCTGCCAACCTGAATGCGGCCGACGCCATCTTCTGCGGACTGGCCGACGTCCTGGTGCCGCATGAGCACAAGGGCCAGGTGCTCGAGGCGATTGCCGCAACGCGCTGGCACGGCGAGCAGAAGGCCGACCGCGCCGAGCTTTCGCGAATCCTCGCGCGGGCGGGCGAGGGCGCGCAAATGCCGCAATCCAAGGTCCGCGAGCACTACGACACCATCAACGCCCTGATGGCCGGCGACGACCTGCTCGACATTGCGAACCGCCTGCGCAACCTGCAAAGCGACGATGCGTGGCTGCAGTCCGCGTCCAAGACCTTCATGAAGGGCGCGCCGAGTTCGGCTGCGCTGAGCTTCGAGCTGTGGCAGCGCGTGCACCGCATGTCGCTGGCCGAGGTGTTCCGGCTCGAATACTGGGCTTCGCTGGGCTTCTGCGCGCACAAGGATTTTGCCGAGGGCATCCGCGCGGTGCTGATCGACAAGGACCGCAACCCGCGCTGGAGCCCGGCCACCATCGAAGAGATCACGCCCGATTTCATCGAAGACCACCTGCGCCCACGCGGCGAAATGCCGGCCGAACTGGCTGCATTGGTCTGACTCTCTTCCACGAATACAACGGAGACAAACAATGAAGATCGCATTCATCGGCCTCGGCAACATGGGCGGCCCCATGGCCATGAACCTGAAGAAGGCGGGCCACGATGTCAGGGCTTTCGACCTGTCGGCCGAGGCTTGCAGGAAATACGCGGCCGATGGCCTGGGCATTGCCTCTTCCGCTGCCGATTCGGTCGTCGGCGCCGAGGTGGTGATCAGCATGCTGCCGGCCAGCGCGCATGTGGAGGGCCTGTTTCTCGGCGGCGCCGGCAAGCCCGGCCTGCTCGAGAGCATCGTGGCCGGCACGCTCGTCATCGACAGCAGCACCATCGCGGCCGCCACCTCGCGCAAGGTGGCCGAGGCGGCCGCTGCCAAGGGCATTGCCATGATCGATGCGCCGGTTTCCGGTGGCACCGGCGGGGCCATTGCCGGCACGCTCACTTTCATGGTCGGAGGGGAAGCGAAAGACCTGGAGCGCGCCCGCCCGGTGCTCGAGAAGATGGGTGCCAACATCTTTCACGCGGGCGCGGCAGGCGCAGGCCAGACAGTGAAGATCTGCAACAACATGCTGCTCGGCATCTTGATGATCGGCACCTCCGAAGCGCTGGCGCTGGGCGTTGCCAACGGGCTCGACCCGAAGGTGCTGTCCGAAATCATGCGCCGCAGTTCCGGCGGCAACTGGGCGCTTGAAAAATACAACCCCATGCCGGGCGTGATGGATACCGCTCCCGCATCGAAGAACTACGCAGGCGGCTTCGGCACCGACCTGATGCTCAAGGACCTGGGGCTCGCTCAAGAAAACGCCACCGCCGTGCGCGCCGCAACGCCGCTGGGTGGGCTGGCACGCAGCCTGTATGCGGCGCACAGCCTCGCGGGCCACGGCGCGCTCGATTTTTCGAGCGTGCTGAAGCTGGTACAGAAGGCTTCGTAGCCCTTCTTTCAGACGGCGTGCGCGGTCGCAGCAACGCGGCTGGTGCCCGTGCTCAAAGCAGCTCGATCCCGGGCAAGCTCTTGAAGCAGCTCTCGCGCGTGATGCGCACAAAGTCGGCCAGCCACGGCTGGCCGGAAGTGCCCTGCGTGCAGGCCATGTACAGCCGGCCCGTGAGGCCCCTGGCGCCCACGCGGCGCGCCGTGACATAGCCGCGATCGAGGTAGTTCTGCACTGCCCACAGCGGCAGGGTCGCCACGCCCCGGCCGCTGGCCACCAGTTGCAGCATCGCCACCGTGAGCTCGGTCGTGCGCCGGTGCGCGGGCTCCACGCCGGCAGGGGCCAGCACTTGCCGCACGATGTCGAGCATTTCGTCCGGCACGGGGTAGGTGATGAGGGTCTGGTCGGCAAAGTGGCGCGCGGTGAGATGCGGCTTGGCCGTGAGCGCGTGGTCGTTGGCCAGCAGTGCCACGATCTCGAAGCGGAACAGCGCGTGGTAGTCCACCGTTTCGTCCGGGTCCTGCTCGGAGACGATCGCCACCTCGGCGCGGTTCTGCATGACCAGCGCGATCGGGTCGGGGTGAAAGCCCGAGACGATGTCGAGCTCGATCTCGGGCCAGCGCTGGCGAAAGGCGTCCATTGCCGGCATGAGCCAGTCGAAGCAGGTATGGCACTCGACCACGATGCGCAGTTGTCCGCTGCGCCCCAGCGCAAGCCGAGCCACGTCGCGCTCCGCTTCTTCGACCAGCGGCAGCGCGGTGTCGGCCAGTTGCAGCAGCCGCAGCCCGGTGGTGCTGAACTGCGGCGGCACCGACTTGCGCTCGAACAGCTGCGCGCCATAGCGGTCTTCGAGCAGCTTGATCTGGTGCGACAGCGCCGACTGCGTGAGGTTGAGCAACTGCGCCGCGCGCACCAGGCTGCCGGTGTCGCGCAGGGCAACCAGCGTGCGCAGGTGCCGTATTTCCAGGATGGACTGCAACATGAACAAATTTCAAGTGAAAGGGCAAAACGTTTCGTTTGAATCATATGCCTCAAAGCCCGACCATTGCGGATTCTCAAGATCCAGCGACCGGAATACCTGCAAATGACCATCCGTACCCACACCCTCGGCTTTCCGCGCATGGGCGCCAACCGGGAACTGAAGTTCGCACTCGAAAAGCACTGGCGCGGCGAAATCGACCGCGCCGCGCTCGAAGCGGTCGGCGAACAGCTGCGAGCGCGCCATTGGCAGGCCCAGCGCGACGCGGGGCTCGACTACGTGGCCGTTGGCGACTTCGCCTATTACGACCACGTGGCCAACCACATCCAGCTGCTCGGCTGCGAGCCGGCGCGCTTCGGCTTCAAGGGCGACGAGCCAGAACTCTCGCGCTATTTCAAGATGGCCCGCGGCGTGGAAGACGAAGCCGGCCATGTGCACGACGCGGCTTGCGGCCACGGCTGCGAAGGCACGGCGGGCACCTTTGCCCTGGAGATGACCAAGTGGTTCGACACCAACTACCACTACCTCGTGCCCGAGTTCTCCGTGGCCACCCAGTTCAAGCTGGCCTCGGCGCGGCTGTTCGATGAAGTGGCGCAGGCGCAGCAGGCGGGGCATGCCGTCAAGGCCGTGCTGCTCGGCCCGCTGAGTTTTCTGTATCTCGGCAAGGAGAAAGAGGCGGGTTTCGACCGCTTCTCGCTACTCGATGCCTTGCTGCCCGTTTACGAACAAGTGCTGAACCGCCTGAAGCAGCAGGGCGTGGAATGGGTGCAGATCGACGAGCCCATCCTGGGCCTGGACCTGCCCGATGCCTGGCGCAATGCCTTCGAGCGTGCCTACTGGCAACTGGCCCGCAGCGCGCCCAAGCTGCTGCTGGCCACCTACTTTTCGCCGCTTTCGGACAACCTGCGCCTTGCTTGCCAGTTGCCGGTGGCCGGCCTGCACGTGGATGCCGTGCGCTCCCCGCAGGAGTTGACCGGCGTGGCCGACTGGCTCCCGGCGCACAAGGTGCTGTCTGTCGGCATCGTCGATGGCCGCAACATCTGGCGCACCGACCCCGATGCCGCACTTGCCGCGCTGCGCCCGGCGGTCGACAAGAACCGGGGCGAACTGTGGATCGCGCCGTCGTGCTCGCTGCTGCACGTGCCGTTCAGCCTGGCGGCGGAAAGCAAGCTCGACGCTGAACTGAAGTCGTGGCTCGCGTTTGCGGTCGAAAAGCTCGACGAACTGCGCGTGCTGCGTGCCGTGCTCGAGGGCCGCGAAGCCTCCGTCGCCGAAGAGCTCGAGGCCGCGCGCTCCGCAGTGGCTGCGAGGCGCGGCAGCTCGCGCGTGCACCGCGCCGATGTGGCGCTGAGGTTGGCCCGCAGCGTGGCGGGCGATGACCAGCGCGCGTCTACCTTCACCAAGCGCCAAGCGGTGCAGCGCGCGCGCTTCGCGTTTCCTGCACTGCCGACCACCACCATTGGCTCGTTCCCCCAGACTTCGGAGATACGCGCCGCGCGCGCCGCATTCAAGCGGGGCGAGCTCGATGCGGCGGGTTACCGCGAGAAGATGCGCGCCGAAATCGCGCTGGCCGTGCGTAAGCAAGAGGCACTGGGCATCGACGTGCTGGTGCATGGCGAGGCCGAGCGCAACGACATGGTCGAGTACTTCGGCGAACAGCTCGACGGCTTTGCATTTACCGCCAACGGCTGGGTGCAGTCGTATGGATCGCGCTGCGTGAAGCCGCCGGTGATCTTTGGAGACGTGGCGCGCCCGGCGCCGATGACGGTCGAGTGGACGGCCTATGCACAGAGCCTGACCCGACTGCCGATGAAGGGCATGCTGACGGGCCCGGTCACCATCCTCCAATGGTCGTTCGTGCGCGACGACCAGCCGCGTGCCACCACCTGCGAGCAGATTGCCTGGGCGATTCGCGACGAGGTGGTCGATCTCGAGGGCGCCGGCATCGGCATCATCCAGATCGACGAACCTGCAATCCGCGAAGGCTTGCCGCTGCGCCGTGCGGGCTGGCCTGCTTACCTGAAGTCGGCCACGCGCGCATTCCGCATCAGCGCCTCGGGCGTGCGCGACGAGACTCAGATCCACACGCACATGTGCTATTCGGAGTTCAACGACATCCTGCCCGAGATCGCGGCGATGGATGCCGACGTGATCACCATCGAGACCAGCCGTTCCGACATGGAGCTGCTGCGGGGGTTCGGTGGCGAGAACAGTTCGGGCGGCTTCCGCTACCCGAACGAGATCGGCCCCGGCGTGTACGACATCCATTCGCCGCGCGTTCCATCGGTCGACGAGATCGTGCGCCTGATGCGCAAGGCCGCGGGCGTGGTGCCGCTGGAGAACCTCTGGATCAACCCCGACTGCGGCCTGAAAACCCGCGGCTGGCCCGAGACTGAAGCCGCGCTGTCGAACATGGTGACGGCTGCGAAGCTGCTGCGCGAGGAACTGGCCATCGCCTGAAGCAGAGAGAGCGGCCATGGCAAGCGCCAATAATGGTGCCATGACCGCTTTCTCAATCGTTGCCAGACGTTTCTTCTTCGCGCCCTTTCTTCTCCTGCTGGTGCTGGCCCCGGCAATGGCCCGTGCGCAAGACCGCGCCCAGGCCCTGCTGCAATTCGAAGGCGTGCAGGCGCGCTACCAGGCGGCCTATGCGCCGGGCGCGGTGGCGCGCGATGCACGCGAGTTGCTGGAGCCAGCCGACCAGGCCATTGCCGACAGTGCACTCAAGGCGCTGGACCGAGCCGCTGCGCGGTCGTTCGATGTGGCGGCATCTGTCGCCGCCATCCAGCAGGAAGTAGCGGCCGCGGGCAAGGGCGCAGCCGCGCCAAGCCCGCAGGTAGTGACGGCGGTGGCCCGTTTCGCGCAGCTGCGCGCCGACTACGCCGCGAAAGACCGGGCGGCGAAGTTCGAGTTCTTCAACCGTGAGCGCGCGAAGCCGGTCGACCCCGCGCGCACCGAGCTGCTCGAGCGCATGGCCGTGGCCGACATGCGGGAAGTCGATTTTTCGAGCCAGCTGCTGCTGAGCTCGGTCGTCAAGCAACTGGCCCGCGGCAATGCCGGCCAATTCACGTCGTTGCCCGACCGCACGCTCGACATGGCGGTGGACACGCTGTGGTCGCGCGGCGTCACGTCGCCGCGCCCGCGCAATCTGTTGACGGTGGCGCGCGAACTCGAAAAGCAGGTGACGCAGGCATTGCTCGCGGCACTGCCAGATGCGGATGTGGCTGCCTTGCTTGCATGGCGCAACGACCCGCATGCCGCAGCCGAGCGCGAGGCACTGCTGGGTGCTTACCGCGCCGAGGTCAAGGCAAGCGGCGCCGTGGCAATCCGGACGATGGTGCGCGGCTGGCCGCGTTCTTGACCACGGCGCGTGCGGTGCCGTATTTGTCGGGCGCCGCGGCATAGGGCATGAAGCGGCTTTGGTTCTCATCCACGTCGAGCGGGCGGCCGACGAACGGAAACGCCCGCTGCGGGCAGGCTTCGCGCTCGCACACCTTGCAGCCCGCGCCGATGGGTGTCGGCACATCGGGGTCGCGCAGGTCCAGGCCCTTGGAATAGACGAGCCGCGTCGCGTGGCTGATGTCGCAGCCCAGGCCGATCGAAAAAGTCTTGTTGGGCGAGCCGTAGCCGCGAAACCCGTGCGACACCGTGCGCGCGATCCAGAGATAGGCGCGGCCGTCGGGCATGCGCGCCAGTTGGGTGAGTACGCGCCCGGGCTGCGCAAAGGCTTCGTACACGTTCCATAGCGGGCAGGTGCCACCGGTCTTCGAAAAGTGGAAGTGCGTGGCCGATTGCCGCTTCGAGATGTTGCCGGCCCGGTCGACGCGAATCAAGAAGAAAGGCACGCCGCGCGCGTCGGGCCGCTGCAGCGAACTCAGGCGATGGCAGATGGTTTCGAACCCCACGCCGAAGCGCCTCGCCAGCTGGTCGATGTCGTAGCGCAGCTGTTCGGCCGCTTCGAGAAAGATTCCGTAGGGCAGCAGCAGGGCGGCGGCGAAGTAGTTGGCCAGGCCTATGCGCGCCAGCGAGCGTGCGGTGTCGCTCGAGAGCGGCGCATCGGCCACCAGCTGGTCGATCAGCCCGCCCAGTTCAAGGAACGCAAGCTGCGTTGCGAGCTGGAATGCGTGCTGGCCCGGCTCCAGGTAGCGCGAGAGCCGCAGCACGCGCGTGGTTGGGTCGTAGCGGCGTTGCGCCCCGCCTTCATCGTCATCCGCCGGAACTACCTGCACGCCATGCGCTTCGAGCAGCCGCTGCGCGAGCCTGTCGCCCGGGCTGCTTTCGCGCAGCCGCCATTGTGCGGAGAAGGCCTCGGCCGCGGCATCGAGCGGCGCGATGTGGTTCTGGTGTGCAAAGAAGAAGTCGCGCACTTCCTCGAAGGGCATAGGCCGAGCTTGCGGCATGCGCGCAAGGTCGCCGCGGCCGTCGCCCAGTTCGGCTGCCAGTGCTTCGAGCCGTTCGGTGGCGTCGCGGTGGCGCTGGTGCAGCGCCACCAGTGCGCGGCCCACGGCTGGCATTTGCGTGGCTACTTCGCGCAATTCTGCAAGCGCGACGGCATCGCCGCCGGGGTTGTCGGCCAGTGCTTCGCGCAGGCTTGCGACCAGGCGCGCCTCTTCGTCTTCGGAGAAGGCCTGGATGTCGACGCCCAGCGTGGCATGCAGGCGCAACAACACCGGCACCGTGAGCGGACGCTGGTTCTGCTCGATCTGGTTCAGGTAGCTCGGCGACAAGCCCAGTTGCTGCGCCAGCGCGAACTGGCTCAGGCCGCGCTCTTCGCGCAGGCTTCGCAGCCGCACGCCCATGAAGGTCTTCTTCATCGTCAATCCGTTCTTCGCAAGATTCGCAAAATGCATGCGAGGTCTTCGCAATCATTCGCCAATTCAGTCCTTCATTATGGGCACGATCTTGCGTAAATTGCGAATATGCAAATCGCACGCGGCACAGTCCGACTGATCGAGGTGGTGTTCCCCGAACACACCAACCACTACGGCACCTTGTTCGGCGGGCAAGCGCTGCAGCTGCTGTCGAAGGCGGCGTTTCTTTCCGGCCGCGGCTTCGTGCGTGGCGACGTGGTGATGGCGCGCTGCGGCGAGGTGCTGTTCCACGCGCCCGTGCGGCTGGGCAGCACGCTGGTGCTCGACACGCACGTGTCGCGCGTGGGCCGCAGTTCGCTCACGGTGCGCGTGGCCGGCAGCGTGCAGGACGTGGCCACCGATGCGCTCACCCGTGTGCTCGACGGTGAATTCGAGATGGTGGCGGTCGATGCCGCCGGACGGCCGGTGCGGCTGGCGAACCCACCGCACTTTCATGAACAGAAACTCGAGGAGACGGTATGACACTGATCGCAGAGAACGCGCCCGCAACCGGCTTCAAGCCGAAGAAATCCGTTGCGCTTTCGGGCGTGGCAGCGGGCAACACCGCACTGTGCACCGTGGGGCGCACCGGCAATGACCTGCACTACCGAGGCTACGACATCCTCGACATTGCCGACGTCTGCGAGTTCGAAGAAATTGCGCACCTGCTGGTGCACGGAAAGCTGCCGACCGCTTCCGAGTTGCGCGCCTACAAGGGCCGGCTGAAGGCGATGCGCGGCCTGCCCGCGAGCGTGAAGGAAGCACTGGAGCGCCTGCCCGCGAGCGCGCACCCGATGGACGTGATGCGCACCGGCGTTTCCGCGCTCGGCTGCGTGCTGCCAGAGAAAGACGACCACTCGCTGCCCGGTGCGCGCGACATTGCCGACCGGCTGATGGCATCGCTCGGCTCGATGCTGCTCTACTGGTATCACTGGTCCACGCAGGGCAAGCGCATCGAGGTGGAGACCGAAGACGATTCGATCGGTGCGCACTTCCTGCACCTGCTGCACGGCCGCGCGCCTTCGGCAAGCTGGGAGCGCGCAATGCACACCTCGCTCAACCTGTATGCCGAGCATGAGTTCAACGCATCGACCTTCACTGCGCGCGTGGTGGCGGGCACGGGCTCCGATGTGTATTCGGCCATTACCGGCGCCATCGGCGCGTTGCGCGGACCCAAGCACGGCGGTGCCAACGAAGTGGCGTTCGAGATCCAGAAGCGCTACGACACACCCGACGAGGCCGAGGCGGACATTCGCCGCCGCGTGGAAGCCAAGGAGGTCGTCATCGGTTTCGGCCACCCGGTCTACACCGTGTCGGACCCGCGCAATGCGGTGATCAAGCGGGTGGCCAGGCAGCTCTCGGACGAGGCCGGCTCCACGCGCATGTTCGACATTGCGGAGCGCATCGAAAGCGTGATGTGGAACGCCAAGATGATGTTTCCCAACCTCGACTGGTTCAGCGCCGTGAGCTATCACATGCTCGGCGTGCCCACGGCCATGTTCACGCCGCTCTTCGTGATTGCGCGTACCAGCGGTTGGGCCGCCCACATCATCGAGCAGCGGCAGGACAACAAGATCATCCGGCCCAGCGCCAACTACACCGGCCCTGAAGACCTCGCCTTCGTGCCGATTTCAGACCGCCGCTGAAGGCTTCCGCACAGCTAAGCACCGTTTACCGCAACAGAGAAGAACCATGTCCGCTCACATCAGCAACGTCCGCCCCGAACCCGACCAGGTGCTGGTCGACATCGTCGACTACGTGCTCGACCACCAGCAGATCACCAGCGCGCTGGCATACGAAACAGCGCGCCATTGCCTGATCGACACGCTCGGCTGCGGGCTCGAGGCGCTCGAGTATCCGGCCTGCACCAAGCTGCTCGGTCCGGTCGTGCCCGGCACGGTGGTGCCGCATGGCGCGAAGGTGCCCGGCACGCCCTACCAGCTCGATCCGATCCAGGCGGCCTTCAACATCGGCACGATGATCCGCTGGCTCGACTTCAACGACACCTGGCTTGCGGCGGAATGGGGCCATCCGAGCGACAACCTCGGCGGCATTCTTGCCACGGCCGACTGGCTTAGCCGCAATGCGGTGGCGGCGGGGCGCAAGCCGCTCGTGATGCGCGACGTGCTCACCGCCATGATCCAGGCGCATGAGATCCAGGGCTGCCTTGCGCTGGAGAACTCGTTCAACAAGGTGGGCCTCGATCACGTGGTGCTGGTGAAGGTGGCTTCGACGGCCGTGGTGGCGCGCCTGATGGGCCTCTCGCGAGACGAGATCGTCAATGCCGTTTCGCTGGCCTGGGTCGACGGGCAGAGCCTGCGCACCTACCGCCATGCGCCCAACACCGGCAGCCGCAAGAGCTGGGCCGCGGGCGATGCCACCAGCCGCGCGGTGCGCCTCGCGCTCATCGCCAAGACCGGAGAGATGGGCTACCCCAGCGTGCTCACGGCCAAGACCTGGGGCTTCTACGACGTGCTGTTCAAGGGTCAGCCTTTCAAATTCCAGCGGCCGTATGCAAGCTACGTGATGGAGAACGTGCTGTTCAAGATCAGCTTCCCGGCCGAGTTTCACAGCCAGACGGCGGTGGAGGCGGCCATGGCGCTGCATGCGCAACTCAAGCAGGCGGGCAAGAAGGTGGAGGACATCGAGCGCGTGACCATCCGCACGCACGAGGCTTGCATTCGCATCATCGACAAGAAGGGGCCGCTCGCCAACCCGGCCGATCGCGACCATTGCATCCAGTACATGGTGGCGGTGCCGCTGATCTTCGGCCGCCTCACGGCCGCCGACTACGAAGAGAGCGTGGCGAGCGACCCGCGCATCGATGCGCTGCGCGACAAGATCGTGTGCGTGGAAGACCCGCGCTTTACCGCCGACTATCACGATCCTGAAAAGCGCAGCATTGCCAACGCGCTGACCGTGACCTTCAAGGACGGCGCCGGCTTTTCAGAAGTGGTCGTCGAATACCCGATCGGCCACAGGCGCCGCCGCGCGGACGGCATTCCGCTGCTCGAAGCCAAGTTCCGCACCAACCTGGCACGCCGCTTCGCGCACAAGCAGCAGCAGGCCATCCTCAATGTGTCGCTCGATGCGAAAGAGCTTGAGGCCATGGCGGTGCACGAGTATGTCGATCTCTACGCCGCCTGATCCGATGCGAACCAACACCGAATCGACGAAGAAGGTGCTGCGCCGCCTGGCCGAGGCGCGCCGCGGCGTACTGGTGCCGGGGGCATTCAACGCGCTCTCCGCGCGCGTGATCGAAGACCTCGGCTTCGAGGCGATCTACGTCACGGGCGCCGGCGTTACCAACATGCACTTCGGCTTGCCCGACCAGGCCTTCATGGGCCTGCATGAGATAGCGGAGCACACGGCGCGCATTCGCGATGCAGTGAACCTGCCGCTGCTGGTCGATGCCGACACCGGCTTCGGCAACGCGCTGAACGTGCGGCATGCGGTGCGCGTGCTCGAACGGGCAGGGGCCGACTGCATCCAGCTCGAAGACCAAGTCAGCCCCAAGCGCTGCGGCCACTTTGCGGGCAAGGCGGTGGTCGACACGGCGGAGATGCTCGGCAAGATCAGGGCCGCGACCGATGCACGCACGGATGCCGACATGCTCATCATGGCCCGCACCGATGCGGCGGCGGTGCACGGCTTCGAGGCGGCCGTCGAGCGCGCGCAGCTGTTCAGCGAGGCCGGTGCCGACATCCTTTTTGTGGAAGCCGTGACGCAGGCCGACGAAGTGCGCGCCTTGCCGCGGCGGCTGGGCAAGCCGCAACTCATGAACATGGTGATCGGCGGCAAGACGCCGACATTCGGTGCCCAAGAGCTGGGCGCGCTCGGCTATGGCCTGGTGCTGTACGCCAATGCTGCATTGCAGGGCGCGGTAGCTGGCATGCAACGTGCATTGACGGTTTTGCGTGATACTCGCCGCCTCGACGAAGACCCGTCGCTGGTGGCTTCGTTTGCCGAACGGCAGCGCCTGGTCGGAAAACCCGAGCTCGACCAGCTAGAGAAAAAATACGCAGGCTGAGGTGAATTTCTTAGACGAATGTGCACTTTTGCCCTCTCGTCAGAAAGTTCCCCGTCATTGTTTCAGTTTCATGAACACTGCGATTCGATTGGCTAGGGTTTTCCCTTGTAATCGTGGTGCAAACTTCAGGGCATCCAAAGCCCAATCAAGAAGGAAATTGAAATGAAGACCTCGAACATCCTCGCCGCCGCCGCTCTCTCCCTGCTCGCCGCCGCTGGCGCCCACGCAGAAACGTACGAAGGCGTGCAGCCCCTGACCTCCGGTTACAGCCGCGCCGACGTGGCACCCCAGGCCGCCGCCGCAGCCCGCGAAGGCAACGTGTACAGCGACGCCGCTTCGGCAACCGTGGCTCCCGTGCTGGCTGCTTCGACCGACCGCGCCGCAGTTCGCAGCGAAGCCGTTGCCGCCGCTCACGCACCGGGCCAGAACCTGCGCCGCGAAGCCTTCGCAGGCAGCGTGGTTCCCTCGCAAGCTCGCAGCTTCACGCGTCAAGCCGGCCTGTAAATCACGGCAGGCACGGGAACAGCGGCATCGGGCCGCTTGCTCCCGCCAAGACAAAAAAGCCGGACGGTGCCCAGTGCATCGTCCGGCTTTTTCGCGTTTGCCGCGAAGGGCATAGGGGCACCGACAGGCGTAGGCGAGTCTGTGTGCAGCGTGCGCCTTGGCGACCTGGAACGCCCGGTTACAGGGCGCCGCGTTACCGGAAGTTTCACCCGGCCGGGGAGGGTCTGCGGAGGCGTCCAGGGAGGGTGGCCGGTGTAGACTGCCAGGTTTTTCGTTCTGGGGTATGGCGCACGTTTCACAGCGCACAGTTTTCAATGGTTCGGCGCTCGTTCGCTTGCTTTCGCGACTGGCCGACACGGACCTGCGCGAACCCCGGCAAGCAACCGCGGACCGATTGAGCCAATGGTTCGGCTGGACCGATGCCATTTCACTGTCCGCGGCGCTGGACGGCGTTCCGGCGGCTGCTGCTTCCCGGTTGCGGCCGGGCGCGAACGCCGAGGAGCGGGAGTGCGCTGGTGCGCATACCGCGCTGGCCAAGGCCATTGCCGACGACGTCGCCGTGGCGGCAGCGACCGAGTTCGCGCCGTTTCGCCGCCGCTACCTTGCCCTGCAGCAAGCCATGGAAGCGGGCATCGGCCCATTGCGCGGGCGCCTTCGGGCCGCACTGGCGGCCAGGTCGCCGGCCATGGCCAGGCTGGCCGCCGTGGACGTGGTCATGGAGCAGGTGCTGGCTGCGCGCGAGCACAGCCTCCTGGCCGGCGTGCCCGCCCTGCTCGAAAAACACTTCACCCGCTTGAGCGAGGACGGCCTGCTGACGACAGCCGAACCCGCCAGCGAGGCCCAAGCCGGCGAGTGGCTGCATGTGTTCCGCAAGGACATGA
Organism: Variovorax paradoxus; assembly: GCF_009755665.1. NCBI lineage: Bacteria > Pseudomonadati > Pseudomonadota > Betaproteobacteria > Burkholderiales > Comamonadaceae > Variovorax > Variovorax paradoxus. Next base: position 3,579,987 of record NZ_CP046622.1, on the reverse strand, counting down.
AGAACGTGCTGCTCGCCGAACTGGACTTCCGATTTCAACCCGTCGAAGGGCTCCTTGAAGCCTTTCGCGAGGCAACCAGAGTGCCATGACTAGATTTCTTCAATACGCTGTTTTTGCCGCCGGCCTGGCCGCGGTGTGCTGGGTTGGCGCGGGGTACGTCGGCTCCAGCCATCCGCTGGCGCTTTCGATCACGGTGCTGGTGGGCGCGTTCTACCTGATGGGGGCGCTGGAACTGCATCGCTTCAGGCAGGCCACGTCCACTCTGGCCAGTGCCGCGGCGCGGTTGACCGAAGCCCCGGCCAACCTGGGTTCGTGGCTGGAGCAGCTGCATCCGTCGCTGCGCAACGCGGTGCGCCTGCGCATCGAGGGCGAGCGCGTCGGCTTGCCCGGCCCCTCGCTCACGCCGTACCTTGCCGGACTGCTGGTGCTGCTGGGCATGCTGGGTACTTTTCTGGGCATGGTGGTTACGCTGAACGGCACCGGCATGGCGCTGGAAAGCGCCACCGACCTGCCGGCCATCCGCGCCTCGCTCTCCGCGCCGGTGAAGGGCCTGGGGCTGGCGTTCGGCACCTCGGTGGCCGGCGTGGCTGCGTCGGCGATGCTGGGCCTGGCCTCTGCGCTGTGCCGGCGCGAGCGGCTGCAAGCCGGGCAACTGCTCGACACAAAGATCGCGACCAGCTTGCGCGTGTACTCGCTGGCGCATCAGCGCGAGGCGTCATTCCAGCTGCTGGAGCGGCAGGCCCAAGCCATGCCTGTGCTGGTCGACCAGCTGCAAGCCATGCTGGCCGCCATGGAGCGGCAGAGCCAGGCATTGAACGAGCGCCTGATCACCAGCCAGGAGCACTTCCACAGCAAGGCCGAGGCGGTGTATGCCGGCTTGGCCTCGTCGGTGGATCAATCGCTGAAGCAAAGCCTGACCGAAAGCGCCCGCATCGCCGGCGCAACGATCCAGCCGGTCGTCGAAGCCACCATGGCTGGCATCGCGCGCGAGACGGCCTCGTTGCACGGCACGGTTGCGCACACGGTGCAGCAGCAACTCGAAGGGCTTTCGAGCCGCTTCGAGGCGACCACAGCCACCGTGGCCGATACGTGGAAGGCCGCGCTGGCCGAACACCAGCGCAGCAATGAGGCCTTGGCCAGCGACTTGCGCGTTTCGCAGGAGCGCTTTGCCGAAACCTTCGAGCAGCGCTCGGCCTCGCTGGTGGAGAGCGTGTCTGCGCGGCTCGACAGCACTGTGGGCAGCGTATCCGACACATGGGGCAGTGCCCTCGCAGAGCACCAGCGCGCCAGCGAGAAGCTGTCGGGCGACACGCAACAGTCCCTCGCGGCGGCCGCGGCCACGTTCGAGCAGCACTCCGCATCGCTGCTGCGCACGGTCGGCCAGGCGCATGCCAGCCTGCAAACCGACATGGCATCGCGCGACGAGCAGCGGCTGTCGGCCTGGACCGAGGCGCTGTCGTCCATGGCTGCATCGCTGCAGCAGGAATGGCAGCAGGCCGGCGCGAACACGGCCAGCCAGCAGCAACAGCTCTTCGAAACCCTGGCGCAAACTGCGCGCGACATGTCGGCGCAGGCGCAAGCGCATGCGAAGAGCACGGTCGAGGAAATCGCCCAGCTGCTGCAAGCCGCTTCGGACGCACCGCGCGTTGCGGCCGAAGTGGTGGCCGAGCTGCGGCAGAAGCTCTCGGACAGCATGGCGCGCGACAACGCAATGCTGGAAGAGCGCAGCCGCATCATGGAAACGCTCGGCACCTTGCTCGACGCGGTGAACCATGCCTCCACCGAGCAGCGCTCGGCGGTCGATGCACTGGTCGGCGCGTCGGCCGATGTGCTCGAACGCGTGGGCAGCCGCTTCACCGAAAAGGTCGAGGCCGAAACCGGAAAGCTCGAGAGCGTTGCCGCGCAGATCACCGGCAGTGCGGTCGAAGTGGCAAGCCTTGGCGAAGCCTTCGGTTTTGCCGTGCAGCTGTTCAGCGAATCGAACGACAAGCTGGTGGCGCACCTGCAGCGCGTTGAAGGCGCGCTGGGCAAGTCCCTTGCGCGCAGCGACGAGCAGCTGGCCTACTACGTTGCGCAGGCGCGGGAGGTCATCGACCTCAGCATCATGTCGCAGAAGCAGATCGTCGAAGACCTGCAGCAGATTGCCAGCCGGCAAGCCGCCGTGGGCAGCGAAGCATGACGAGCGAAGAAGCCGACGGCGGCCTGGAGCCGACCGTTCCGGTATGGGCGGTGTTCGGCGACCTGATGGCAGGGCTGGTCGGGGCCTTTGTGCTCATTCTCGTGGGCGCGCTCGGCATGCAGCTGGATCTTGCCGCCAAGCTCGAAGCCGAAGTGCAGCAGCGGCAGGCGGAAACGCAGCGCCGCGAAGCGCTCGAACAAGCCTTGGCCGGGCCGCTCGCGGCGGGCCGCGTCACGCTGAACAACGGACGCATCGGCATCAGCGGCAGCGTGCTGTTCGCCTTCAACTCCGCCGATCTGCAGCCCGAAGGCCGCCAGCTGCTCAAGAGCCTGGCCGCGCCGGTGGCGGCCTACCTCCGCGCCCGCGACGAGGTGCTGATGGTGAGCGGCTTCACCGACGACCGCCAGATGCGGCAGTCGAAGGACGGCAACCGCCCCTTCGCCGACAACTGGGAGCTCTCGGCCCAGCGCGCACTCACGGTCACGAGGGCGCTCATCGAAGAGGGCATTCCTTCGTCGTCGGTGTTTGCCGCGGCATTCGGCTCCGAGCAGGCGGTCGCGTCCAATGCCGATGCCGAAGGCCGCTCGAAAAACCGGCGTGTGGAAATGGCGCCCACGCCGAGGCAATCCAACGCCACCACGAAGCGGCCGTGAGCGAGCACGTCGATCCCATCGAGATGATCGGCACCTGGCGCGCGCAGGGGCAGCACCGCGCGGACCCGGTGCGCTTTCATTTCATGGAAGCGATGGCCCGGCGCGCGGCCGCCCACCAGGGCGAGGCGAGGCGCATCCTCGATGAGAAGCTCATCAGCCTGACTGCGGCCTACGGCAAGAATCTTGAAAAGGCCCAGGGTGTCGACAGTGCCCCGGCGCTCGCTGCCGCGAAACGACTGCCTGCAGGCGCACCCGCCCGCGGCGCACTCGCGGAGCTGGTCGACCACATCGCGCGGCATGCCCCGGCCATCGGCGGCAGCACCGCGGCGGCCGCAGAAGACACGCTGCACGGCCTCGCGCCGGCGCCCGCCGAACTGAAGACCCTCAAGATCTTCAAGAGCACCTGGTCGCGGCTCAGCGCCGAGCGGCGGCTGACCCAGTCGCTCGCCAAGGTGCCCGATAACGCCGGCCCGCTCAACTCGCACCACCTGGTGCACCGGTCGCTGCTGTTGATGCGCGATTCGTCGCCGGAATATCTCAACCGCTTCATGACCTACGTCGACACGCTGTTGTGGGTCGACCAATTGAACGGTGCCGGCGCTGCGGCGCCCGTGAGTGCGCCGCGCGCCGAGACCTCGAAGAAGACCGGGCGCGGCAAATCCGCCTGACGCTGAGATCGAGGCTGAGGGCGCAGCCGGCTAGCGCAAGCCGTGCGTGCGAATCACGGCCTTGAGCCGCCGCACCTCGTGCTGCAGGTCGAGAATCAGCGCCGCGGCGTCCAGGCCCACGCCAAAGTCGCGCTCCAGCCGGCGCGCCTCGAGCGCGCATTGCAGGTCGCTGCTCGAAAACTGCCAGCGCTCGGGCGGCGCCTCGGCGGTAGAAATTTGCACGATGCCCACTTCGACGAGCTGCACCACCCATTCGGTGTCGGCGCCGCAGGCATGGGCCAGCTCGCTCGCGGCGAGCGGCTGCGACGCGCTGATGGCTGTTGTGACGGAAACGGTCGCCATGCTCACACTCCCAGATGGTGGCGTGGGTTGAACGAAGCCGATGCCTGCGCCAGTTGCTCGTAGGCCTTGCGTGCGGCCTCGCTGTTGGCCGGGGGCAGGGCAATGTCGAGCAGCAGGTACAGGTCGCCGGGCTGCTTGCCGCCCAGGCCTCGGCCCTTGAGCCTGAGCTTGAGTCCGCTGCGCGCGTTCCGCGGCACGGTCACCTCGACCGCACCGCCGGTGGGCACTGGCACCTTCACCTGCGCGCCGAGCGCGGCTTCGCTCGGGGTGACGGGCAGCGTCATGTAGAGGTCGCGCTCTTCGACGCGGTAGAGCCTGTGCGGCGCAATGCGCACTTCCAGGTACAGGTCTCCGGCCGGCTCGCCGCCGTGGCCGGGCATGCCCTGTCCGGCAAGCCGGATGAACTGCCCCGGATGCATGCCGGGCGGAATCTTGACACTGAGCGTGCGCGTCTTGAGCGCGGGGCGGCCCTGCGCGTCGGTTTCCTGCGCGCGCAGCGTGATCTCGCGCTCGGCGCCGTTGAGCGCGTCTTCAAGGGATATCTCGATGGCCGCGTGATGGTCTTCGCCGCGCGCGCGGTAGTTGCGCCTTGCCGCGCCGCGCCGCTCGGCTTCGCCGAAGAGCGAGGAGAAGAAGTCGCTGAAATCCGCATGGTCGGCCGGGCCCTGGCGCGGGCCGCGGTGAAATTCGAAGCCCGTGTCCCAGCCCGGCGGCGGCTGAAAGTCGCCTTCGGGGTGTCCGCCGCGCGCCACGCGGTCGGCCAGTGCGTCGTAGGCGGTGCGCTTTTCCTTGTCGCGCAGCACGTCGTAGGCTTCGTTGATGTCGCGCATGCGCTTCTCGGCGTCGGCCTCCTTGCTGACGTCCGGGTGGTACTTGCGTGCAAGCTTGCGATAGGCCTTTCGCACCTCGTCCTCGGACGCGGTGCGTTCGATGCCGAGCGCGCTGTAGTAGTCCTTGAATTCCATGGCTGTCGGTTTGAGTGAACGCCGAACAGCGCGCGCCCCCGGACGTCTACGCCAGGGCCGAGTCGCCGTCGGCATGCCGCAGCAGCGGCGTTACAGCCCATGTAGGGCCGCTGCGCGAAAAACGCAATGGCTGTGCATTGCCGAGCAGGCCCAGGTCGATGGGCACGCCGATCAGCGCGGCCAGCGCGTAGAGCGTGCCGCCGTGGGCCACCACCAGGACCGGCGAGGGCTGCGCCAGCGCTTCGTCGAGCGCCTGCCTCTTGCGCGCCAGGAACTGCGCGAGGGTTTCGCCGCCGTCGGGCTCGCAAGCCCAGTCGATGTTGACCGACGAGGTGCCGATGAGTGCGCCGAAGTTGCGCTCGCGCAGTGCGGCCTGCGGCGTGGGCTCGATGCGGAGCACGGCTGCAACGGTGTGCGCGGTGTCATGGGCGCGCCGTGCGTCGCTGCAGACGATGGTGCGGATCGGCTCGCCGGCCAGCAGCTGGGCGGCGCGGGCCGCCTGCTGGAGCCCGAGCTCGCTCAGCGGCTCGTCCACGGCCTGGAAAATGCGCTGCGCATTGCGGCCAGTCTGGCCGTGGCGCAGAAAGTAGAAGTGATCGCAGGCCGGCGCCAGCGGCTGCGCGGCGGCAATGCTCACCAGCTGGTCGAGACCGGCGGTTGCGCCGTGGGGAAAGGGTGGCTGTGACATGGGTGCGGTTCAACCGAACTTCATGCCCTTGGGCCGGGCCTGGAGCCGGTTGATGTAGGCATCGATCTTCGGCCGGTTGGAGCGCCCGCCGAACGCACGGTGCCAGATGAACATCGAGCCGATCATCACGTCGGCCGCGGTGAACCGCGCACCGAAGAGATAGGGGCCGTCACCCAGCTCGCGCTCCACCGCGTCCTTGGCCTGCTCGAAGTTGGTCCAGCCGCGTGCGCTGTTGTTGCTGCGCACCCCCAGCAGGCTGTCGCCCATCGCGGGCTCCAGCTGTGCCGTTGAATAGACCATGAGCGACAGGTAGCGGCCGCGGTCGGGCGAATCCACGGGCGGTGCCAGGCGGGCCTGCGGAAACTTGTCGGCCACGTACATGCAGATGGCCGCGTTCTCGAACACGCGCGTGCGGCCGTCCACCAGCGCCGGCAGCTTGCCCGCGGGGTTGATCTTCAGGTACTCGGGCTTCTTGTGCGCCTTTTCGCGGATGAGGGTGGTCACGATCTCGTATTCCACGCCGGCTTCGTCGAGCATCCACTTCGCTACCTGCGAACGGCTTTGCGGATCGAAATACAGCTTCAGCATTGAATGGGCTCCTTTCAGCGATGTACGGTCAGAACTTGGGAATGCGCAGCGTCTTGCTGATCATCAGCGTGCCGGAGAGCGCGAAGAGCAGCGTGAGCGGATGCAGCTGCCACGGCCCGAGCACCCAGGCGCCGCCCCACACCGCGTCGCCGATGCGGCCCTGCCAGGCGGCCCAGGCCAGAACGCCGACCAGCACCACGCTGGTGGGAATGGGCGTGCCTTCGAAGTACTTGACCTTGTCGGCGCCCGCGGAAAGCGCCTCGGCCGTGACGTTGTAGCGTGCGAGCCGGCTCACGCCGCAGCCGACGAAGTAGATCAGCAGCACGCAGTCCCAGCCGCCGTCCAGGCCCGCCGCGAAGGCGAGCGCGGCGGGCGCCACGCCGAACGAGATCACATCGGCCAGCGAATCGAGCTCGCGCCCCAGGGCGGAGTGGGTTTGCCGCCAACGCGCAATGCGGCCGTCGAACACGTCGAACACGAAGGCCGCCGGCGCGAGCGCGGCGGCCCAGAAGAACTGCGCGAGCGACTGGCTTGCCATGAAGGCCATGGCAAGGAACACCGCGCCCACGCCGCACGCGGCATTGCCGAGCGTGAACGCATCGGCCAGGTGAAAGCCGCGAATCATCGAAAAATGCTTGCGGGCCGGTGCGGAGGAGGGGGTGGTCATGGGGGTGCTTCGGAGTCTGCGAATGCACCGCACCTTAACGCAAGCGGGGCCGCTTGCCTGTAGTCGGCATCCGACTCCGGCTCAGGCCGGAAACCGGGCCTCATAGGCTTTTTCGAGTTCCGCGTGGTTGCTCCAGAACCCCCGGGGGGTGCGCTCGTGCAGCACGTCGTCGAGCACGTCCAGGTGCGCGTGCCAGCCGCTCGAAACGCCGAGTGTTTCCTTGCGGTCGGGCAGGCGGCGATGGGTGAGCACCAGGTGCGTCGAATCGCCCCGGGGCGTGAACTCGAAGCTCACTTCGGATGCGGTGGCGCTTTCGCTGCCCCAGCTGATGGTCAGGCGTTTCAGTGGTTCGATCTCGACCAACCGCGATTTCTGGGATATGGGGCTGCGGCAGTCGGCGAAGCGATCGGGCGCCACTTCGCCGGAAAGGCTGGTGTGGTCGAAGCGCAGTTCGAACACGCCGCCGCTTTTCTCGGCCATGGTGCCGCCGGCCAGCCAACTTGCGCGCTTGTCCGGGTCGATGAAATAGGCCCACACGCGCTCCACCGGCGCGGGCAGGGTGCGCTCCATGCGCACGGTGCCGGGTTCGATCAGGGTTCCGAGGCTGCTCGTCGTCATTGCTTGCTCCTTGAAGAAGGGAAAGAACTTCACTTGCGGGATGCGTTGTCGCGCCGCAGCTCCTGCTCCAGCGCGTCCAGATGGCTGTTCCAGAAGCCTTCGTAGTACCGCAGCCATGCGTTGGCCGATGCGAGCGCCGCCGGCTCCAGCCGGCAGACGTGCGCGCGGCCCTGCACCGTGCGGGAGACCAGGCCGGCGCGCTCCAGTGCCTTGACGTGCTTGGAGGCGCCCGCAAAGGACATTCGAAACGGCGCCCCGAGTTCGCCCACGCTGCACTCGCCCTGGGCCAGCAGCTGCAGCATCGTGCGCCGCGTGCTGTCGGCCAGGGCATGGAACACGGCGTCGAGCCGTTCGTCATCTAGTTCAACCATGAGGTTGAATATAGCCGTGCAAGAAAAGTTATTCAACCAAAAAGTTGAATGAATTGTGTCGTTACACCCGATACAGAAGAGACGCGGTTGCGCCGCCTGGCGCTGGAGCTTGCGAGGTGGCGCTCCTACGATTCCCTTCGTTCCATCCACTCGCTGACAAACAGACAAATGAAAACTATCGCCAATCGCCGCATCTTCCTGCTTGCCGCATCTGCGCTGCCGCTGGCCAGCGCCTGCACCGCCTGGTCCGCGAAAGCGCAACAGGCCACATCGGCCGAGGCGCAGCTCGCGGCGCTCGAAAGCTCCGTGGGCGCGCGGCTCGGCGTGGCCGCGCTCGACACCGGCAGCGGCGCGCGCGTGCTGCACCGCGCAACCGAACGCTTTGCGCTGTGCAGCACCTTCAAGGCCATGCTGGCCGCGGCCATCCTTGCCCGTAGCGCGCGTGACGGCAGCCTGCTGGAGCGCCGCGTGAGCTACGGCAAGAGCGACTTGTTGCCCAATTCGCCCATCACGGAAAAAAACCTGGGGCAGGGGATGACTGTTTCCGCCCTGTGCGCGGCCACCATGCAATACAGCGACAACGCGGCCGCCAACCTGCTGATGAAGATTCTCGGCGGGCCTGCCGCGGTGACCGCGTTCGCGCGCTCCATCGGCGACCAGTCCTTCAGGCTCGACCGCTGGGAGACCGAACTCAACAGCGCCATTCCGGGCGACCTGCGCGACACGACCACGCCGGAGGCGATGGCCGCAAGCCTGCAGCGGCTGGTGCTGGGAGACGCGCTTGGCGCGGCGCAACGCAGCCAGCTCGAAGCCTGGCTCTTGGGCAACACCACCGGCGCGACTCGCATCCGCGCCGGCGTGCCGGCCGACTGGAAGGTGGGCGACAAGACCGGCCTGGGCTCCTACGGCAGCAACAACGACACCGGCGTGCTGTGGCCGCCGGCGGGTGCTCCGGTGGTGCTGGCGGTGTACCTCACCTTTCCCAGGGAGGATGCGCCGGCGCGCAACGACGTCATCGCGTCGGCGGCGCGCATCGTGGTGAACGCACTGCGGGGCTGATCCCCGCGGCTTACTCTTCGCTCGTCCACTCGACCTGCACGCCCAGGCTGCGCAGGTTTTCGACGAAGCGGGGGTGGGCGCGGCGAATGGGCGCGGCATTGCGGATTTCGGAGCGGCCTTCGATGCTGGCTGCCACCATGAAGAGCGCGATCGCCACGCGAATGATGTAGGGGCTTTCGACCACGGCCGGCGTCAGCGGGCTGCCGCCAAAGCTGATGAGCCGGTGCGGGTCCGACGAGAACACATGGGCGCCGAACTTGGAGAGCTCGCTGGTCCAGCCCAGGGCGCCGTCGTACACCTTGTTCCAGAACATCGCATTGCCCTGGGCACGCACGCCCAGCGCGATGAAGATGGGCAGCAGGTCGACCGGAAAGTAGGGCCACGGCGCAGCCTCCACCTTGGTGAGCACGTTGCTCGTGAAGGGCGTTTGCACCTTCAGCGGGCCGCTGCAGGTGGCGCGCGACCAGCCGTCCTGGTGCGTGACGGTGACGCCGAACTTGGCGAAGGTGCGGTCGATCAGCGGAAAATTCTCGGGTGCGCTGTTGCGCACGACCACGTCGCCGCCGGTGATGGCGCCCAGCGCCAGGAAGGTGGTGATCTCATGAAAATCTTCGTCGAAGCGGAACTCTCCGCCTCCGAGGGCATTGCCGCCATGCACCGTGAGCCGCGAGGTGCCGATGCCCTCGATGCGCACGCCCAGCATCGTCATGAAGCGGCAGAACTCCTGCACGTGCGGCTCCGACGCTGCGTTGGTGAGCGTCGATGTGCCCTTGGCCGCCGCCGCGCACAGCACGAAGTTTTCGGTGGTGGTGACCGAGGCGTAGTCGAGCCAGTGTTCGGTGGGCGCAAGCGGCCCGTCGCAGCGCACGAGCAGCGAGCCGCTGGCGCGCTCCACTTTGCCGCCGAAGCGGCGGAACACGTCCACGTGCGGATCGATCTCGCGCACGCCCAGCGTGCAGCCCTTGACGTTGTCTTCCAGCCGCGCAATGCCGAAGCGCGCCAGGAGCGGAGGCACCAGCATGATCGACGAGCGCATTTCCTCGGGCAGCCGGTCGCGTGCGGCATCGAACACCGTGTTGCGGTGGTGCAGCTCCAGCGTGCCGGTGGCGTGGTCCATGCGTGCTTCGCTGCCCAGGCTGCGGAAGATGTCGAGGATCTTGCGCACGTCGGTGATGTCGGGCACGCCGTGCAGCCGCAGCGGCTCACGCGTGAGCAGCGTGGCGCACAGCACCGGCAGCACGGCGTTCTTGTTGGCGGAGGGAGTGATGCGGCCGCGAAGCGGCGTACCGCCGTGCACGATGAGATTGGACATGGGAATACGGGGCGGAAAAGAACCGGAGAAATGAGTGCCGGAACTGTACCCGCCGGGCGGGTGGCGCTGTAGAGCGCGGTAGTGAACTATTCCGCGTTCAGCTGTTCCGCCACTTCGCGCCGGCCCAGGCCCCGCACCGAGGCCAGGCCCTCCAGCTGTGCCTTGCGCGGCCGCGCCTTGCCTTGTTCCCACTTGTAGATGGTCTGGCCGGTAACGCCCACCAGCTTTCCATAAGCCGCCGCCGAGAGGCCGAGCTTTTCGCGGTGCGCGGCCAGTCGGGTGGCGCTGAAGCGGCGGGACGGGCCCGATTCGGCGCCATCGTCCGCATCGCCCGCGGAGGGGGCGCTCGAAGACATCTTCAGCGCGCGCCGCAGTTCCTTCTCCAGTTTCTCGACTTGCCGGCGCAGAGCGGCGATCGAGGCGCGATGGTGCGTGGAAGCTTTTTTCAGCGTTTCGATCTCTGTGCGAACTTCCTTGCGGGCGACACGGGAAATCTCGGTTTTGAGGATGGAGGCAATATTTGGCATGGGCGCATTTTGCACACCTTGCGCGAAGCTGGGCCGAAGGGTAATAAAAAATGCTTATTTTCTGGGTCAGAGCACGAACCAGCCGACCGAGATGAAATGGCTCACCGTGCCCGCCAACACGAACACGTGCCAGGTGCCGTGCGCATGCCGGAAGCCGCGGCGGTTTCGATAGAACACCGTGCCCACCGTGTAGAGCACTCCGCCCGCCAGCAGCCAGGCCAGGCCGCCCCCATCGAGCCGCGCCGCCAGGGGCGCCGCCGCCAGCACGCCGAGCCAGCCCATGCCGATGTAGAGCGCCAGCGGGGGCTTGGAAACCGCGCTGTCCGGTTGCAGCAGCTCACGCCCGATGCCGAAGAACGCGGCGCTCCACACCGCGGCGAGCAGCAGCCAGCCCCAGAGGCCGTGCAGCGTGACGAGCGCAAAGGGCGTGTAGGTGCCCGCAATCAGCAGGTAGATGGCGCAGTGGTCCGCCCGCTCCCAAAAGCGCTTCAGCCGTCCGCGCGTGCTGTGGAACAGCGTGGATGCGGCATACAGCACCACGGCCGAGAGCGAGAACACCAGCGCACCGCCAATGCGCGCGGCATCACCCGTGGGCAAGGTCTTGGCAAGAAAGAGAACGGTGGCCGCAAGGGCAAGCACCAGGCCCAGCAGATGGCTGTACCCATTGAGACGTTCGCCGGGGTACATCGCGTGAGTGCAGCAGTTCTGGTCGGAAAGGGGAGGCGGAGGCCGCGGATGCTAGGTCGCCCTCATGACCGCACGGTGACTCCGGTGCGTGTTCACGCGGCCGTGCCGAAGCGCTCCGCATAGAGCTGCGCGATCCAGTCGATGAACACCCGCACCCGCGGCGACAGCTGCCGGTGGTGCGGGTACAGCACCGAATAGACCATGGGCGGGCAGGGCGTGTGCGGCAATATCTCGACCAGCGAACCCTCGCGCAACTGGCGCTCCACGCTGAAGCGCGGCACCTGGATGATCCCGCAGCCCTGTTCGGCGCAGATCTTGTAGAGGTCGGCGTTGTTCACGCTGATCCAGTCCTTGAGCATGTACATCTCGAGCTTGCCGTCGACCATGAATTCGTACGGAAACACCTCGGGCCGCGAAGCCGAGAAGAAATTGACGCCCAGGTGCCTCGCAAGCTCCGAAGGCTGCGTGGGCGTGCCGTATTCGGCCAGGTAGCCCGGGCTCGCGCAGGTCACTTGCGGCAGCAGCGCCAGGCGGCGGGTGACAAGCGATGAATCCTTGGGCTCGCCCGCGCGCACCACGCAGTCGACGCCCTCCCGCAGCAGGTCCACCAGCCGGTCGCCGCTGCCCATGACAAGCTCGATGTGCGGATAGCGCGCGTGAAACTCGCGAATGCGCGGCAGCACGATCGCCTGCGCCGGCGCGCCGTGGATGTCGATGCGCAGGCGCCCGCGCGGATTGACCGCCAGCTCCGACAGCGAAGACTCCGCGTCCTCCAGTTCGCGCAGCAGATGACGGCAACGCTCGTAGAAGGCCTGGCCGTCGACGGTGGTGCGCACCTGCCGCGTGGTGCGCTCCAAGAGGCGCACGTGCAGCCTGGCCTCGAGTTCCTTGATGGCATGCGTGGCCGTGGCACGTGGAATGTCGAGCGCGGCCGCGGCCTGGGTAAAGCTGCCCAGGTCGACGATGCGGGTGAACAGCTGCATGGCGTCGAAGCGGTCCATGGGTTTCTTCGATTGTTGAGTCTCATTGAATTGTATTGGCGAGATTTGCGTATTTATTCACCCCCACAGAACAGAGAGACTTTCCGCTCACCCCCTTTCGACATTCAAAGGAGCGACCTCATGCAATTGATCTTTCCCCGGCTGCGCGGTGTTTACGACCGGCTGGAGCCGTTGAGCTATGCGCTGCTGCGCATCGCGTTCGGGCTGATGCTCATGACCCACGGCATTCCCAAGCTGCTCGGCCGCAGCCACGGCAGCATGGCCGACCCGCTGGCCGGTTCGGTCAACCTGATTGCCAACGTGCTGCACCTGCCTTTCGCGCCGCTGATCGGGTGGTTCATCGCGCTGCTTGAAGGCGTGGGCGGGCTGATGCTGGCGCTGGGCTTCCTGACGCGCATCGTCGCGCCGATGGTGGTGGTCCAGATGCTGGTCATCTGCTACTTGCTGGCGCCAACCTTCCCCTGGATCGACCGCGGCTACGAATATCCGCTGATGCTGGTCTTTGCCGCGCTTTGCATCGCTGCGCGCGGTGGCGGGCGGGTCTCGATCGATGCGCGCCTCGGCCGCGAATTCTGAGACCAACAAAAAAGGAGAAGCCCCATGAACGAACTCCGGCAGAACGCGGCGGGCCCGGTGCCCGCCTTCAATACCCTCAACCGCCGAACATTCATGATGACCACCGCGGCCAGCGCGGGTGCCGCCGCTTCGGCGGCCAGTGGCACGGCTGCGGAAACCGGCAGCGCGGCACCGCTCTCCGGCGCCGGCTCCCAGGAGACCCGCGTCACCATCAACGGCACGCCCCGCGAACTGACGCTGGAGCCGCGCGCCTCGTTGCTCGACGTGCTGCGGGAGCAGCTCGGCCTTACCGGCGCCAAGAAAGGCTGCGACCACGGCCAATGCGGCGCCTGCACGGTGCACGTGGACGGGCGCCGCGTTGCCTCGTGTCTCACGCTGGCCGTGAAGACCGACGGCTGCGCCGTGACCACCATCGAGGGTATCGAGCCGGCCGACGGCACGCTGCACCCGATGCAGCAGGCCTTTCTCGACCACGATGCGCTGCAATGCGGCTACTGCACGCCCGGGCAGATCATGGCGGCCATTGCCTGCGTGCGCGAGGGCCACGCCACCAGCGAAGCGCAGATCCGCGAATACATGAGCGGCAACATCTGCCGGTGCGGCGCCTACACCGGCATCGTCGAAGCGATCCGCGAGGCGGCGCCGCAAGTGCTTCGGATCGAAGGCCGCATGGAGGGCCGCCGCCATGCATGACTTCGCCTACCTCCGCGCGCGCAGCACCGGCGAAGCCGTGCAACTGCTCGCCCGGCACCAGCCCGGCGCGCACTACTTCGCAGGCGGCACCACGCTGTTCGACCTGATGAAGCTCGGCGTTGAAGCGCCGGCCACCGTAATCGACATCACCCGCATCGAAGGGCTGCGCGAAGTCGATGCGTCGAGCCGCGGCGAACTGCGCATCGGCGCGCTCGCGGCCATGAGCGACGTGGCCGAGAACGCCACGGTGCAGCGCGAATTCCCGGCCTTGTCGGAGTCGCTCTGGAAGGCCGCCTCGCAGCAGCTGCGCAACATGGCGACGGTGGGCGGCAACCTGCTGCAGCGCACGCGCTGCGCCTACTTTCGCGGCGGGCCCGAATTCGCTTGCAACAAGCGCGTGCCCGGCAGCGGCTGCGCGGCACTGGGCGGTCAGAACCGCGGCCACGCGGTGCTTGGCGGCAGCGAAGCCTGCGTGGCCGTGTATCCGGGCGACTGGGCGGTTGCGCTCGCGGCTTTCGATGCACTGGTCGACACCGTCAGCCCGCGTGGCGAGCGCACGGTGCCGTTGCGCGAGCTGCACCGCGCGCCGGGTACCACGCCGCACCTGGAAACGGTGCTCGCAGCCGACGAACTGATCGTGCGCATTCGCATACCGCGCGGGTCCATCGGCCGGGGCTCCACGTACCACAAGATCCGCGACCGCGAGTCCTACGCCTTTGCACTCGCATCGGCGGCGGTTGCACTGGAAATCAGGAGCAACCGCGTGGCCGACGCGCGCATTGCGCTCGGCGGCGTGGCCACGCATCCGTGGCGCGCCGTGCAGGCGGAGCGCAGCCTGGTCGGCCAGCCGTTCACCCGGGCGGCCGCGCGGCGCGCCGCCGAGCTCGCCTTCGAGGGCGCGAAGCCGCTCGAGCACAACGCATTCAAGGTGGCGCTCGGCATCGAAACGGTGACCGACGCGCTGATGCTGGCCAGGGAAAGGAACTGAAGATGGCAACCAACCTCAAGACAGCGCCAAGGAACATGCCTCGCGCGGGTGCCGAGCGTGTCGACGCGCGCGACAAGGTGCGCGGCGCCACGCGTTATGCGGCCGACGATGCGCGCGCCGGGCTGCTGCATGCTGCGCTGGTGCCTTCGCGCATTGCGCGCGGCACCGTCACCGGCATCGACACCGCCGCGGCACAGCGCGTGCGCGGCGTTCGGCAGGTGTTCACCCACGAGAACGTCGGCGCCTTCGACACCGGGGGCTTCCTGATGGGCGGCGGCTTCGGCTTCCAGAGCTTCTATCCGCTGCGCTCGCCGCAGATCGCCTACCGCGGGCAGACCGTGGCGATGGTGGTGGCCGACACGCTGGAGGCTGCGCGCGAGGCGGCGGCCCTGGTGGCTGTGACCTATGCAGCCGTTCCCTTCGTTGCCGGCATCGATGCGCCCGATGCCCAGCCGCAGGCTCAATCGGCATTGCTGCCGCAGCCGATGTTCGCGGACCGGCGGGCGGGCGATGCGGAGGCCGCGCTCCAGGGCGCTGCATTCACGGTGGACGCGTCGTACGAATTGCCGACCCAGCACCAGAATCCGATGGAGATCATCGCGACCGTGGCCGAGTGGAGCGCCGACGGCGTGCTGACCGTTCGCGAGCCCACCCAGAACGCCGAGGGCGTGCGCCATGGCGTGGCCAAGCAGCTCGGCATCGAGCCCGCCAAGGTGCGCGTGCTGTCGCCCACCGTGGGCGGCGGCTTCGGCCAGAAGAACTCGCTGCAGTCGCACACCACGCTGGTGGCGATGGCGTCGCGTGCGCTGGGCCAGCCCGTCAAGCTCGTGCTCTCGCGCAGCCAGCTGTTCCACAACGCGAGCTTCAGGCCCGCGAGCCGCCACCATGTGAGGTTGGGTGCCGACCGCAACGGAAAGCTGACGGCAGCCATCCACGAGATCGACCAGCAGACCTCGCGCCACGACCTGTTTCCGTCGAGCGGCACCGAGATCACATCGCGGCTCTACGGCATCGGCAACTTCCTGGGGCGCGAACGGCTCGTGCGCACCGACGTGCAGACGCCCGGCTACATGCGCGCGCCATTCGAGCATCCGGCCGCCTTTGCGTTCGAAAGCGCGGTCGACGAGATGGCCTACGCGCTCGGCCGCGACCCGGTCGGGTTCCGTCTTGCGAACGATGCGGCTGTCGACCCGATCAGCGGCAAGCCCTTTTCTTCGCGCCACCTGGCCGAATGCCTCGTCAAGGGAAGCACCGCCTTCGGTTGGGCGCGTCGCACGATGGCGCCGCGCTCGATGCGCGCGGCCGACGGCAGCCTCATCGGGTGGGGCGTGGCGGCCGGTGCCTACAAGGCGGCCATCGCACCGGCCGTTGCCAAGGTGCGGCTGAACGCCAACGGCACGGTGAGGGTGGCGGTGGGCGGCCACGAGATGGGGCAGGGCATTCGCACCGCCATTGCATTGACGGTGGCGCGCACGCTGGGCGCGCCGGTGGCGGCGGTGGAAATTGTGCTGGGCGACACCACCGCCGCGCCGCAGCACCTGACCGCCGGCTCCTGGGGCACAGCCACCGCGTTGCCGCCAGTGCAGGAAGCCGCCCAGCGGCTCATGGACGATCTGCGGCAGAACGCCGGGGCGCAAGCCGGTGCACAAGCTGATGCGAATGGCGCCACGGCGGTAGCGCTGCTGCGCGCCTCGGGCCGCTCCTTTGCCGAGGCCGAAAGCCGCATGCGCGCGCCGGGCCAGCCCGAGCAGGTCTTCGGCCGGCTCACGGGGGGCCTGCCCGCAGCGGCAGGGCCGGTGTATCCGGACTTTGTCGCCTTCAGCTTCATTGCGCATTTCGTCGAGGTGCGCATCGAACCCACCACGCGCCGCATCCGCGTGCCGCGCGTGCTCAGCGTGGCCGACTGCGGCACCGTGGCCAGCCTGCGCACCGCGCGCAGCCAGGTCGAAGGCGGGGTGGTGTGGGGCATAGGCGCCGCATTGCGCGAGGCGAGCGAGGTCGATCCGCGCTACGGCGGCTTTCTCAACGCCGATCTTGCGGAATACGTGCTGCCCGTTGCGGCGGACATCGGCCGCATCGACGTCGACTTTGTCGGCAAGCCCGACACGCGGCTCAACGCCATGGGCGTGAAGGGCCTGGGCGAAGTGGCCATGGTGGGCGTGGCGCCCGCCATCGTGAATGCGGTGTTCCACGCCACCGGCAAGCGGCTGCGCCGGCTGCCGCTGCGGCTGGAGGACCTGCTGGAGAGCTGAAGAGCTGAGCCTTGGCGCTACTTGCCCGTGCCGAACGAATTGACATGCACCTCGACGATGTCCACAAACTCCGGCAGCTCCAGCAGGAACTCGGCGTCGCGTGCTAGCGGCGCCACGCGCAGCGGATCGCCGCGCTCCGCGTGCATGGCGTGCATGTGTTCGATCGACTGCCAGTAAGACACGGTCCTGAACTCGGCGGTGTCGCCGTTCAGTTTGCGAAAGTACTGCACGCCCAGGCATTGGGGCTTTTTCGCGATCTCCTGGATGCCGTGCTCGAAGCTGTAGCGCAGGTATTCGTCGGCCCGCGCGATCGGTGTGCGGCCTTGCCACACACGTCCGATCAAAGGGGTGGCGAGCAGTTTGCATTCGACGGACATGGGTGCTCCTTTTCTTGGAGGCGACAAAACAAACGGCACCCCGTGTGCCGTCGATGTCGTGAAAAAGACTGGCGCTCGTGCCGGCGCCGGTGCGTAGGAAGCCGTCGCCTTCGCCTGCAAGCGAAGGCTGGGCGCTCAGCTTTCGAATGCGCCTTGAAGCGTACGCGCCAACTCGGCCGCGAGTGCCTCGCGCTGCGGCGCGGGGCGCCAGAAGCCGCGCGTTGCCACGCCTTTCGATTCCCACTCCGGATGATTGCGGGCCGGACGCGCCGCGCGAACGGCCGCCGCGGTGGCGCGTGTCGGCGCATCCTGCGTTGCGCTGGTTTCGGCCGCAATGCGCCCGGTGGCCGCGTGCCCGCGCTGCTCCAATGCCCGCGTGAGCTTCAGTTGCCATGCCACTACCGCGAACAGCACGCCGTCTTCGATGGTGAGCTCGTGCACGTCGCGCAGCTTGTTCACCAGCTTGCGCCCGAAAGGGCCCCAGCCCTGCGAAACGGCACCGCCGATGGCACCGCCTACCGCGGCACCCGCGCCGAGTGAAATGCCGGCCACGGCAAGGTCCGCCACCACGCCCACCGCGGCGCCGATGACCGCGCCCTTGCCGAGCCGCAGGCCCGCGTCCTTCATCGCCTCGGGGCTGAAGAAGTCCAGCGTCCAGCGGCCCTCGACGAGCGGCAGCGGCGCTTCGCCGGCATCGTCCTGGCGAAAGCCGTAGAGCGCGAGCAGGTCGTCGGTGCAGCGCTGCGCCTTGTCGAACACGTCTTTCTGCAGTGCGGCGACAAGCGCCTTCCGGCGCGCGGTGTCCGCGAATTCTTCGGCCGGCACGGTGCGGCGCAATGCCGCGGCATCCACCAGCAGTTCGGCGATCCGCGCGCAGGCCGAGCGCCGCCGTTCTGCGGCTTCGGCGGCCAGCGAATCCATCACGCCGTGCAGCAGTTCGCGCCGGTCGCGCAGCAGTGTCGAAAGGTCGTTGTAGAGCTCGCGCTCGGCTCCCACGAAGGGCGCAGCGGCATCGAAGCGCACCTGCACGTGCAGGCCATAGGCCGAGAGCAGCTCTTTCCAGGCGGGCTCGCGGCTTGCCGCATTGCGCACGAAGTTCAGAACCGGCAGCACGGGCCGCGCGCAGGAGTTGAGCAGTTCGATTTCGTCGCGAAACTTCGGCAGCACCGGTTCTCGCACGTCGATGACGAGAAAAGCCGCGTCGATGTCCAGCATGGTGCGCAGCACCTTGGCCTCTTGCTCGAACACGCCGTGCGCCTCGGGGCCCTGGAGAAAGGCGCGGATGCGCTCGGGCGGCGTGGCCTGCGGATCGAGCCCGGCCAGGTGCTCGCGCAGGGCCACCGCATCTTCGAGCCCCGGTGTGTCGAAGAAGCGCACGGCAGCCTGGCCGTTCACTTCAAGATCGGCCGATTCCACGTGGCGCGTGGTGCCGGGGCGCTGCGACACCTCGCCGAAATTCACGCGCCGCGTGAGCGTGCGCAGCAGCGAGGTCTTGCCTGCGTTGGTGTGGCCGACAACGGCAATGCGGATGGGTTGCTGCGTCATGGTGCCGTGCCGAGTTGCTTCAGGGCGTCTTCGAGCCGGTGCGTGACCGCGACGCGTTGCAGGCCGGTGCCCTGCAGCCAGTCCACCCAGCGCTGAGCCAAGCCGGCGTCAGCCGCCTCTTCCGCCGCGTGAGCCGGCCACAGCCGGCATTCACCGCAATGGGCCAGCACTTCGCGCAGAAAGCGCTCGGTGCCGCGGTCGGGGCTCGATGCGGCATGGCACACCAGCAGCACCGCACGCGGGCGTGCCAGTGCCAGCTGGTCGAGCAGTGCGCGGCGCGCGGGGGCGCTGCCGTCGATGCGCTGCACCTGCGCGGCGGGCAAACCCGCGGGCGGCCATGCCAGGTCGGCAGGCAGCTCGAACCCGATGACGAAGAGCGCGTCCTGCAGTTCCGAAGGCGCGAGGCTGGCAGGCGCGGTGCCTGGTGCGCCGCCGGGGTCGGCATCCACGATGGCCGGCGGCGCGAGTGCGGCGAACCTGGCCATCAGCTTGCGGTAGTAGGGGTCGCTCCAGTCTGGCTGCAGTGCGGCTTTGCGCCTGTGCCACACCACGGCGCTCAGCAATACCAGGGCCACGCGCGGCAGCAGCCCGTACACGGCGATGCAGCCCGTGAGCCACAGCGCCCATGTGCGCTGGCCCGCGGCACCGGGCGCGGCCGAGAGAATCGTCGCCGCATCGGGAACCGGAAAGCCGAGTTGTGCCGGCGCCCAGCCCAGCGCATGGACCGCGCGCACGAAAAAATCCGGGTCGAGAATCGTCGTTTCCCAGCTCAGCGTGTAGCTGCGGAACGCAAGCGCGAACAGCAGCGCGGCCAGCACCACCGCGAAAGACAGCGCCCAGATGCCGTGGCTCACGAGCCCGAACGCCCAGGGCAGCAGCCGCGCCCGGCTCAAGAGGCCGGTGGCCGCCCGCAGCAGCACCGGTGCCTGGCCCCGCTTGCCGCCGGCCACGCGCGCGGTGAGCGAAAGCCATATCCATCCGAGCGAGCTTGTGTTGAACGAGCCGAGGGGAAGCCACAGGCCGGCCAGCCACAGCAGCAGTGCGAGCAGGTGAATGCCCAGCAGGCTCACGAGCGCGACGATCACATTGATGTGCCGTTCGCCGCCGCCGACCACGTTGCCCGCCAGGCCCAGGCCGGCAACGACGACCAGCGCTACCAGGCCAAGCAGCACCCACGGGCCCCATTGCCGGGCGCGTACAAGTTCGGATTGAAGGCCGATGCGTTCGCCGAGCTGGAGCGCGCGGGCCGTGATGCGCGTGTGCGCGTCAGCTGAGCGGGAGGCGGCGGTGCGCATGGCTTGCGCATCATCGAGTGGACCTTTCTCTTCGGTCCATCGGATCGCCTCGGTAATGACCGCGTCCGGAAAAGCAGATTCGCGCAACGCGGTGTTGATCAACAGGGTCCCTTCGCAAGTGGCGTTCCGCGATGGCGGAAGGCGGGCAAATTATGCCCGGCGCGCTGCGATGGACTCTATGCGAACGACTAGAGAAGGGACCGCAAGCGATCCCTTTCGTGGAACACCGCGGAACCGGCTTTGCCGGGCCGCAGGTGTTGCCCCCGGCGAGGGGGAGGGAGAAGCGACACGAAGTGCGCGCAGCCTGGGGGAGTGCCCATCTCTAGCGGAGGCCGAAGAACGAAAGCACGGCCACTACAACCACGACCAGACCGACGATGTAGATGATTGAATTCACGCGAGGACTCCTCGTTGTTGACGACAGCGCCAGCATCGCGCCGCAGGGGGGTGGCGGCTGTCGGCGAGGGGCGGCCTGTGCTGTAGGACTCGCCAAGACCCGGGCGAGCGCATGCGCCCCGCCAGCGCAGCCTCAGGCCGCGTGCTTGCGGCGCGGCTCGAGGCCCAGTGCCTGCTCGAGCAGCCAGCGCATCGCCGAATGGATTTCTTGCGGATCGGCGCCGGCATCTATCTCCAGTGCCGCCCGGTCGAAGGCCGCCGATAGCAGCCGGGAGAGGGCGTCGAGCGAGACTTCTCCCTTGCCCAAACCGGCTTTTTCCAGCCCCTGGCGCAGCGAGCCGGCCGAGGTGGCGTCGTCGATGGCCATGATTTCTTCCAGGCCCAGCACGGCCGGCCCTTCGATCAGCAGCAGCCGCGTGCGGCCCGGCGCGCTCATCGCGTTCAGGTAGGCCTGGCTTCCCTCCAGCAGGGCTTCGCGCGGCGTCAGCTGCCGTGGCGTGGCCGCCTCGATGTCGGCCGCCACGGTTTCGGCCTCGCGCACCAGCACCTGCCTGAACAGGTCGCGCTTGTCCGCAAAGTGGTGATACAGCGCGCCACGCGTGATACCGGCGGCAACAGCAATCTCGGGCGTCGAGGTTTCGCCGTAGCCCTTGCTGACGAACAGCGCTCGCGCGGCGTCGATCAGCGCAAGGCGCGTGGCTTCCGTGCGTTCCCGGTTGGTTCTGGATTGAGAGTCGGCAATGGATTTAGGCATTTACATACAGGCTGTCTGTAGATTAATATACAACTTACATGCAGACTGCATGTTAATTGAAAGGACCGACGCCATGAAAGTGACAAGCTACTACCCGGTGATCATGACCAATGACGTGGCCGGAACCGCCGCCTTCTACCAGGCGCATTTCGGCTTCACGCCGCTCTTCACGAGCGAGTGGTATGTGCACCTGCAGATGGCAGAGCAGCCATCGGTGAACCTTGCCGTGCTCGACGGCCGGCACGAGACCATTCCCGCGCCCGCGCGCGGCCAGGTGGCGGGCGGGCTGCTGCTCAACTTCGAGGTGGACGACCCCGACGCGGTTCACGACCGGCTCGCCGCGGCCGGCCTGCCGATTCTTCTGCCGCTGCGCGACGAGGCCTTCGGCCAGCGCCACTTCATTACCAGCGACCCGAACGGGGTGCTGATCGACATCGTCAAGCCAATTGCACCAAGCGCGGAGTTCGCGGCGTTGTACGAGGCCGGCGCACTGCCCACCTGAAGCTGGCTACGCCCGCAGCGCTTCGCCTTCGTCTTCCTCGAGCGAATCGCCCAGGAAGCCGCCGCTCTGGTGCGCCCACAGCCGCGCATACAGGCCGCCTTGTGCCATGAGCGAGCGGTGGTCGCCTTCTTCCACCACGCGGCCTTCGTCGAGCACGATCAGCCGGTCCATCGCCGCAATGGTCGAGAGGCGGTGCGCAATGGCAATCACGGTCTTGCCTTCCATCAGCCGGTACAGGCTCTGCTGGATGGCGGTTTCCACCTCGGAGTCGAGCGCGCTGGTCGCCTCGTCGAGCAGCAGGATCGGCGCGTCCTTCAGCATCACGCGTGCAATGGCCACGCGCTGGCGCTGCCCGCCCGACAGCTTCACACCGCGCTCGCCCACGTGCGCCTCGTAGCCGCGCCGGCCGGTCGCGTCGCCCAGCGTCTGGATGAATTCGTGCGCCTCGGCGCGCTTGGCGGCGGCCTCGATCTGCTCCTGCGTGGCGTCAGGGCGGCCGTAGGCGATGTTGTCCGCCACCGAGCGGTGCATGAGCGAGGTGTCCTGCGTGACCATGCCGATGTGGCTGCGCAGTGAATCCTGCGTCACATGGGCAATGTCCTGCCCGTCGATCAGGATGCGGCCGCTTTCCAGGTCATGAAAGCGCAGCAGCAGGTTGACTAGCGTCGACTTGCCCGCGCCCGAACGGCCGACCAGGCCGATCTTTTCACCGGGCCGCACCACCAGGTTCAGGTCGTCGATGACACGGCGGCCGGCATCCGCATAGCGGAAGCTCGCATGCTCGAAGCGCACCTCGCCGCGCGGCACGTGGAGCACGCCGGCATCGGGCGCGTCCAGCACGATGCGCGGGCGCGACAGCGTCTTCATGCCGTCCTGCACGGTGCCGATATTCTCGAACAAGCTCGTCATCTCCCACATGATCCAATGCGACATGCCCTGCAACCGCAAAGCCATCGCTGTGGCCGCGGCCACGGCACCCACGCCCACCGTGCCGTTCGACCAGAGCCAGAGCGCCGTGCCGGCCATGCCCGCCGTCAGGCCCATGCTGAGCGCATGGTTGACGATTTCGAAGGCGCTCACCAGCCGCATCTGCCCGTAGCCGGTGTACATGAACTCGCGCATCGCCTCGCGCGCAAACCCGGCCTCGCGCTGCGTGTGCGAGAACAGCTTGACGGTGGCGATGTTGGTGTAGGCGTCGGTCACGCGGCCGGTCATCAGCGCGCGCGCGTCGGCCTGCGCCTTGCCCACCTTGCCCAGGCGCGGCACAAAGTACATCAGCGAAACCGCATACAGAACGAGCCAGATGATGAACGGCACCACCAGCTGCAGGTCGAGCACGCTCACCAGCACGATGATGGTCACCACATACACGCCCATGGCCACCACCACGTCGGCCAGCACAAAGAGGGTGTCGCGCACCGCGAGCGCGGTCTGCATCACCTTGGCGGTGATGCGGCCCGCAAACTCGTCCTGGTAGAAGGCCATGCTCTGGCCCAGCATCAGCCGATGAAAGTTCCAGCGCAGGCGCATCGGCAGGTTCACCGCCAGCGTCTGGTGCTTGACGATGGTTTGCAGCGCGACCACGCCGATGCTGATGACCAGCAGCGCGGCCAGCCACATCAGCGTGTCGCCGCGGTCTGCCCACAGCCGCGACGGTACCTGGCCGCCGAGCCAGTCGACCACACGCCCGAGCACGGCGAACAGCAGCGCCTCGAAGGTGGAGATGGCCGCGGTGAGCGCCGCCATGGCGGCCATCTTGAGACGCAGGCCTTGCGTGCAGGCCCACAGGAAGGCAAAGAAGCCCGTCGGGGGAAGCGCCGGTTCGGCAGCGGGATAGGGGTGGAGGAGTTTTTCGAAAAAACGGAACAAGGCGTGCAGTCTCCAGGGAGAAGCTGCGACTTTATCCCGGGGCGGCATTCCTTGCCCCGAAAGGGTGCGTTCCGGCGTTGCGCTCTGCAGTGGCCCGGGTCATTCGCCCAGAACACAGAACCAGTGCCATCGCACCACATGGTGCCCGCAGTAGCGGTCGACCACGCGCGACGCCAGTTCCTGGTTGGCGTACATGTCCGAACGCCTGTCGACCCACACCATGGCCTCGTAGAGGTCGTCCGAGTCGCCGGTCAAATCGAACTTGTCCAGCAGCGCATTGGCGAGCGCCCAGTTTGAAAATTCGTCGCCGCCCGCCGCCTGGTTGCGCAGCAGATCGAGCCTGGACTGCGCCACGGCGGCCCGTGCAGGTTCGATCGGCGGCGTGACACCGACGGCCGGACTGTTCATCGCGAAGGTCAGGAGAACGCCGGAGACCACCGCCCCTGTAGCGAAGGACCCGATGAGCTGCGTCCGCTGCGAGAGCCGAAGCATGATTGCGCCTTTTGCTGCGGACAGGCGTCGAACGGTGCGGTCGAACATGGCAAACCCTCTTGTTGTAGATATTGGTGCGCGAGCGTAGGCCTCCACCGCAGCCGCCGCGTCATCGGAAGCGATGACGCGGCGGCATACATCCTTCGCGTCAGGCCGTTCGTCCGAGGCCGCTCAATCCGCCAGGCGCGTCTGGTGCCGTGTCGGAGGTGTCGAGTGGTGCAGAAGGCGCAGCAGATCCCCCTGCCTGGAGGTGCCGGTCTTGGAGTAGATCCTCTGCAGGTGGGTGCGAATGGTCGGCTCGCCCACGCCCAGCATGCCGGCGGCCTCGGTGCCGCCGAGGCCTTGCGACAGCGCCATCAGCACGCGCAGTTCGCCGCCGGTGAGCCCATGCAGCCGTCCAAAGGCCTCCCCGGGCATCAGCGGCGGCTGCACGGGGTCTTGCATGAACACGGCAACACTCGCCGCGAACGGTGCGAGGACCCCGGCGCGCCGGCCATCGGCAATCGGCAGCAAGGTGGCGACGTAGCCCCCGCCGGTTCCATCAGGAATGCCGATCGCATGGTCCTTGGTGCGCATGTCGGCACCCTCGCGGCCTGAATCCTGGATCGCCTGCGTCAATGCGGCACGAGCCGCCGGATACACCGGGGACAACCGGTTGTCGACCAGGCGCATCGCCGTGCCCGACCTGACCTGCCGCTCGGCCGCGGTGTTCATGTACACGACGTGGCCGTCGCGCGCGGCCAGGAAAACGCCGGCTGCCAGCCCGTCGAGGGTTCTCTTCAGCACGTCGGAATTCAGCACCTGGATGTCGAGCGCATCGGAAATCGCCAGAGCGCGGCAGACATGCGGAGCAAGGAGCTTGAACAGGCCAAGGTCGCTCTGCTGGTAGTGCGGCGACTTGTCGCTGCGCGACGCGTGCAGGGACGCCATGCGCCCGCCGGTGCGCAGCGCCGGAAACCACATGATGTCGAGCACGCCGTGCGGCTGCAGTACCTCGCGGTAGAAGCCGCTGTCGTGCAGATGGAAACGCTCCATCGACAGAGCGCTCACGTCCCCCAGGTTCGAGAGGACATCCGCCGCGGCCATCGGGCTCTCGGCGTACCGGGCGCCGAGTTTCTGCAGAAACTCCGGCTCATAGCCGAAGACGTACAACTGGTCGTTCTGGACCTGCTTCAGGTCGTGCACGCAGATGCCGCCGCCGACGCTGTCACAACGCTGCGCAATCATTTCGCATGTTGCAGCCCACCGCTGCGGGTCGAGGGAGCAGTCGTAGATGGCACCGATCAGCTCCGACAGCTCCGCGGCGGAAATCTGTTCCGGGGCGGTCATCGCACGGGGTACCTACCCGATGCCCGTGCCGGGGGCACAAGGTTCGTCAAATGCCATACGATGCGGGGCTGATTCATCGACGAATCGTAGGCAGGCGGGCTGCGTCGCGTAATAACCTAAACAGGTGATCAATTGAACGCAGGAGTCGAGCCCGCCGCACAGCCTTCAATACCCGATTGCACCGAGCAGATCTACACGCTGTGGGACAAGCTCGCGAACTACCCCATCGGCGACGGCGATGAAGCGCTGGAGCACCTGCTCGGCAGCCTGTGCTCGATCTTTGGCGCGCATAACGCGCTCTGGTCGGTGGTCGTGCGGCTGCCCAGCCCCGCGGTGGGCGACGCGTTGAACGGCTGGCGTCCGCTATACGTCCGGCTTTTGCGGCCCTTGCCGCCGATTGCCGCTTCGGTCCAGGAGCAGTTCGACACCTTGTGGTCGCCGTCTGTCGACCTCTCGCAGATCCTTGCGGTGTCGGGCGAGGAACCGTTTCGCACACAGCTGCTGTTTGAAGCGCTGCCTCCCGAGTGGTTCAACGGCCCCCACTACCAGCGCCATTACCTGGATGTCGGGCACGCGGACAGCATGTCGATGCGTTGCGCAATCAACGCCGATGTGCGGGTGCATCTTTTCATTTTCCGGAGCACGGAAACCCCCCGGTTCTCATCGGCGGACAAGAACCCTTTCGGCCTGGCGCTTCGCGGACTGCGGTGGTTCTATCGCCAGCAATTGCTCAGCCACGGGCTCCTCATCGCGAACGCACCGCTCACCGCAACGGAGCGCAGGGTCTTGCTGGGGCTGCTCGAGGGAAGGGCGGAGAAAGTAATCGCAGCCAATCTGGGCCAAAGCCCGAACACGACGCACATTCACGTGAAGTCGATCTACGCCAAGTTCGGCGTGCATAACCGGGCGGCGCTGACATCCCTCTGGCTCGGGCGCCTGCCCGAAGCCCGCTGATCGAACATCGATTCGTCAGCGCAGCGATCTCACGCCTCATTGTTTCCGATGACTCCTTGAGCGTGCGATCTCCCTAGGCTCGGGACCTCACCGTTCCGCCCGGCCAAGACCTCACAGGCGGTTCCAACTCGAGGAGTCCACTGTGAACACAAGCCGAATCTTCCCGCTGCCGCTGCCGGCCGACGCAGTCAAGGTGCCGAGCCCGTCCGTGCACGACGCTTTCAAGCGTGCTGTCGAAAGTCTTGTGCGGCGCTGCGGTGCTGCCACGATCGACCTGCGGGAACGCTACCTCTCGCAATCGGTCGATCATGAAGATCTCGAGAACCGCATGCGTGAATGGGAAGCGTACGAAGCCCGCTCGCGATGCCTTCCCCCCGCGCTGTGATCGTCTACTGGCCTGTCGATCCCTGATGGGAGATGTCTGGCGCTACAGTCGATGCAACGCCTTCACGGAGCATCGGCTTGACCCACGACGACAACACCTCCCGCCTGCCCACGTACTTCATCTCGCATGGCGGCGGCCCCTGGCCCTGGATGAAGAAAGAGATGGGCGGCGTCTACGACCGGCTGGCCGCCTCGCTGGCCGACATGCCGCGCCAGATCGGCCGCACGCCCGGTGCCATTCTCATGGTGTCGGCCCATTGGGAGGCGCCGGTCTTCACCGTGCAGGGCAACCCGCGCCCGCCGATGATCTACGACTACGGCGGCTTTCCGGCCCACACGTATGAAGTGCGCTACGACGCGCCCGGCTCGCCCCAGCTCGCGCAACGTGTGCAGTCGCTCCTGACCGCGGCCGGGCAGCCGGCGGCCATCGACCCCGAGCGCGGCTTCGATCACGGCATGTTCTCGCCCATGGCGGCCATGTACCCGGACGCCAGCGTGCCGGTGGTGCAGCTGTCGCTCAAGCGCGGGCTCGACCCGGCGGAGCACCTGGCGCTTGGCCGCGCGCTCGCGCCGTTGCGGGGTGAAAACGTGCTCATCGTCGGCAGCGGCCTGAGCTATCACAACCTGCGCAATTTCGGTCCGCAGGCGCACGGCGTTTCGAAGGCGTTCGGCGACTGGCTCGACGACACCTCCGTGCAAGCATCGCCGCAAGAGCGCGTGCAGCGGCTGCAGGACTGGGCCTCGGCCCCCTCGGCGCGCATGGCGCATCCGCGCGAGGAGCACCTGATTCCGCTCATGGTGGCGGTCGGCGCGGCCGAGCAGGAAGCCGGCGAACGCATCTATCACGAAGACGACTTCATGGGCGGGCTGGTGGTGTCGAGCTACCGCTTTGGCGCGGCCGCCAGCTAGAAGAACAGCCAGTTGGCAGAATCGGGCGATGTCTTCCATCCCCGATTCAAATTCCACTTCGGAGTCAGGCGCAGAAGCCCGCCTGCTCATCGAACGCGTCGCCGCCACCGGCACGCGCCATGACGTGGTGCATGGCGGCGTTCGCGTCTGCTGGCGCCGCTTCGGCGCCGAAGAAGAAAGCCCCGATCCGCCGCTGGTGCTGCTGCACGGCGGCCACGGCAGCTGGATGCACTGGCTGCGCAACGTCGAGGCGCTTTCGGCCGGCCGCACGCTGTGGCTGCCCGACATGCCGGGTTTCAACGATTCGGATGCGCCGCCTCGCGCAGCGCCCGGCGAAGACCCGCTCGGCCCCTTGCTCGATGCGCTGGGCGGATCGCTCGACCAACTGATCGGCGCCGGCACGCCCATCGATCTCGGCGGCTTCTCGTTCGGCGGACTCACCGCCGCGCGCTTTGCCGTGCGGCGCGGTGCCATCCGGCGCCTGGCGCTCGTCGGCAGCGGAGGCCACGGCACCTTGCGGCGCATGGCGGCGCAAATGATCAACTGGCGCGCCGCACCCGATCGCGAGGAAGAACGCGCCGCGCTGCTGCACAACCTGGCCGCGCTCATGCTGCACGACAAGGCTGCCATCGACGCGCTGGCTTTCGAGATCCACGACATCTCCTGCCACGGCACGCGCTTTCGCAGCAAGGAGGTGTCGCAGGCCGGCGGACTGCAGGCCGCGCTCGAGGCCATCGGTGGGCCGCAACTGCTGCTCTGGGGCGAGTACGACGTCACCGCCGATCCGCGACCGCTGGTGGCGCAACTCACGGCCGGGCAGCCGCAGCGCGAAGGCGTGGTGATCGACGGGGCGGGGCACTGGGCGCAGTACGAGCGCGCCGATGAGTTCAACCGGCTGCTGCTGCGCTTTCTGGGCTGAGCGCTCGCAGCCGACGCCCCGCTATTGCTTCACCAGCCCCAGCTTGCGGATCATGTCGCCCCACTGGTCGTAAGTGGCTCGCGTGAGCTCGGCCAACTGGGCGGGGCTCGATGACTCGGCTTCGTAGGCGCCCTGGCGGAAGAAGTCGCGCGTGGCCGGCATCGCCAGCACCTGTGCGAGCGCGCCGTTGAGCTTGGCGACGACGGGCGCCGGCATGCGCGCGGGCCCGTAGAAGCCGAGCCAGCTCGGCATGTCGACGCCGGCAACGCCTTGCTCGGTCATGGTGGGCACGTCGGGCAGCATCGCGCTGCGTTTCGGCGCGGCCACCGCCAGCATGCGAACCTTGCCCGTGGCGGTGTTCTGGATGGCGTTGGGCGCCGCATCGAAGTAGTACTGCACGCGGCCTGCAAGAAAGTCCTTCGCGGCATCGGCGCCGCCCTTGTAGGGCACGTGCACCACGTCCAGCCCCGCCTTTTGCGCGAAGGCCTCGCCGTAGATGTGCGACGAGGTGCCGGTGCCGAAGGACGCGTAGCTCATCTTCCCGGGGTTGGCCTTGATGTAGGCCACGAGCTCCTGCACCGTGCGCGCCGGCACGCTCGCATGCACCGTAAGCACCAGCGGCCCGCGTGCGCCGAGCGAGAGGGGGGTCAGGTCCTTGAACGGGTCGTAGCGCACTTGCGCCAGCGTCTGCGGGTTCTGCGCGACCACGGAAGAAGGCGCGTACATCATCGTGTAGCCATCAGGCGCGGCGCGAATCACTTCCTCGGTGGCAAGGATGAAGCTCGCTCCCGGCCGGTTCTCGACGATGACAGGTGTCTGCAGCACCTCGCCGAGCTTGTTGGCGACAAAGCGCGCCTGCGCATCGGAGGCGCCCCCCGCTGCCAGGCCGAGCACGATGCGGATGCTGCGGCCCTTTTCGGGGAAGGCCGCGGGTTCGGCCGCGAGCACGCTGGGCGGCAATGCGGTTGCGCCAAGTGCGATGCCGAGGCCAAGGCACGCGGCCATGCGGCGGCGGCTGAAAAAGGGCGAGCGGTTCATTGCCTGGCCAACCCCACCTGCTGCACCATCGCGCCCCAGCGTTCGTAGCTCGAACGCGTGACGCTTGCAAATTCCTCCGGCGTGGAGGCGCCGGCTTCGTAGCCGCCCGATCGGTAGAACTCGCGCACCTGCGGCATCGCCAGCACCTGTGTGAGTGCGGTGTTGAGCCTGGCGACGACCGGCGCGGGCATGTGCGCCGGGCCGTAGAAGCCGAGCC
The DNA here is from genome assembly GCF_009755665.1 of Variovorax paradoxus. Classification (NCBI taxonomy): domain Bacteria; kingdom Pseudomonadati; phylum Pseudomonadota; class Betaproteobacteria; order Burkholderiales; family Comamonadaceae; genus Variovorax; species Variovorax paradoxus. The sequence continues at coordinate 3,550,173 of NZ_CP046622.1, read as the reverse complement.
AGCTGGGCAAGTCGAGCCCGGTGACGCCTTGCTCGGCGAAGGTGGGCACGTCGGGCAGGGCTGCAATGCGCGCGTTGGCGGCAATCGCCAGGATCTTCACCTTGCCGGTGGCCGAGGTGATGAGCGCCGAGGAGGCCGAATCGAACATGTACTGCACGCGGCCGCCGATCAGGTCCTTGGCCGCGTCCGACCCGCCCTTGTAGGGAATGTGCACCGCGTCGATGCCGGCCTTCTTGACGAAGGCCTCGCCGTAGATGTGCGACGAAGTGCCCGCGCCAAAGGAGGCGTAGCTCACCTTGCCGGGGTTGGCCTTCACGTAGGCGATGAGTTCCTTCACGTTGCTGGCGGGCACGGTGGTGCTCACCGACAGCACCAGCGGGCCGCGGCCGCCCATCGAAATGGCGGTGAAGTCCTTGAACGGGTCGTAGGGCACCTGCGAGAAGGTGTGCGGGTTCTGCGCCATGGTCGAAGAGGGCGCGTAGAGCAGCGTGTAGCCGTCGGGCAGCGCACGCGCCACCTCGCTCGCGGCGAGCATGGTGCTGGCACCGGGCTTGTTGTCGACGATCACGCCGGTGCCCAGCACCTCGCCGAGCTTCTGCGCCACGATGCGCGCCTGGGCATCGGTGCCGCCGCCGGCGGTAAAGCCCACCACGATGCGTATCGGCTTGCCGCCGCGCACCGGAAAGTCTTGCGCCAGGGCCAAGGGCGCCAAGCCCAGCAAGGCCGCCGCGCCGAGTGCAGCGCCGAACGCACGGCGGGTGCCGCGGGGTTTCTTCATCGATGTCTCCGTTTATGAATGTTCTTCTTATATTGATTTAGAAATCCATAAAAATCCACATAACCTAGGGAATACCCCGAAGTCGCGCTGTTTTCAAGCTTTTGTGTTTGACAAAATGAACATTGAAATCAAAATACGACGAAACAGCCCATCCAAGACACTCATTCATGAAAACTGTCGTCCGCACCGACGAGCGCATCCTCAGCTCCGACATCTTCGACCGCGACAGCCGCGTCAAGCGTCCTGACCACGGCACCTGGGCGGAGCCCGGCAAGAACATTCCGGTCTATCACCGCTGCGGCGTGCTGGTTGTGGGCGGCGGGCCTTCGGGCACCGCGGCCGCCGCGGCTGCCGCCCGCGCGGGCGCCGACGTGGCGCTGCTCGAGCGCTACAACCACCTGGGCGGCCTTTCCACCGGCGGCCTCGTGATCTGGATCGACCGCATGACCGACTGGGAAGGCAAGCTGGTGATCCGCGGCTTTGCCGAAGAACTGTTCGACCGCCTGCCGGCCGATGCCATTGCCGGCCCCTCGCGGGAAGACTGGGGCTCGCAAGACGCGGCCAAGGCCGCGCACTGGTCGCAGCGCACGGCCGCGTATCACGGCGTCGTCACCTGGTCGCCTACCATCGACCCCGAGCGGCTCAAGCTCCTGTCGCAAGAAATCGTGCTGGAGCGCAAGGTCAAGCTCATCTATCACTCCTGGGCTGCCATTCCCATCGTGCAGGACGGCGCCGTGAAGGGCGTGGTCTTCGAGAGCAAGGAAGGCCGCATGGCCATCATGGCCGACGTGGTGGTCGACGCCACCGGCGACGGCGACCTGTTTGCGCGAGCCGGCGCCGCCTATGTCAACGACATCGAAGAAGCCGACGTGCACCACTGCATGAACACCTCGTGGCTCTTCGGCGGCGTGGACATGAACCGCTGGATCGAATTCAAGGCCGGCCAGCCCGAGGCGTTCAGCGCCTTCATGGCGCGCGGGCGCGAAGTGTGCGGCCTGTTCGAGCGGCCGTTCGTCTCGTGGCGCAACGACGTGGCGTTGTTCATGGGGCCGCGCCAGTCGGGCTACTCGGCGCTGGACGTGGACGACCTCACGGCCGTGGAGGTGCGCTCGCATCGCGCCATGGCCGCGCACCTGGACTACTTCAAGGCGCATGCGCCGGGCTTTGAAGATGCCTACCTGATGCTGAGCGCGCCGCAGATCGGCGTGCGCCATGCGCGGCGCCTCAGCGGGGTGGGTGCGGTGCTGCGCAGCCAGTGGCCCGACGGCGTGGCTCTGGCCGATGAGGTGGGCGTAACGCCCGCGGTGTCGCCCAAGTTTCCGAACATCTCCATTCCCTACGGCGCGTTGGTGCCGCAGCAGCTCGACGGCCTGCTGGCCTGCGGGCGCCACATTTCATGCGACCGCAACTCGCACGGCTTCATGCGCGAGATTCCGCAGTGCTGGATCACCGGCCAGGCGGCGGGCGTGGCGGCGGCGCTGGCCTCGCAGGGCGGCATCGAGCCGCGCTTTGTCGATGTGGGCGCGCTGCAGTCGGCGCTGCTCGCGCAGGGCGTGTACCTGCGGGCCGGTGCCGGGCAGGGTGCGCATGCACCGGCCGTTGCCGAAGCCGGCGCCTGAATGTCTTGCCATGAGCCCGGTCGACCTTTCCCGCGAGCCTCTACATTGCACAGTCCTGAGTCTTGCAACGGGTTCTTCCATGTCCACTGACAAAAACGACACCTCTTTTTCCGCATCGGAGGCCGCCGATGCGCGCGGCGACCGCTCCGACACCGTGAGCGCGCTGGAGCGCGGCATCTCGGTGCTGCGCTGCTTCAGCGAAGAGCGCCCCGTGCTGGGCCATGCAGACATCGCGCGCATGACCGGTATTCCTCGGCCCACGGTCAACCGGCTCGTCGCCACGCTGCTCTCCATGGGCATGCTCAAGGCCGCGCAGGTGGCCGACCGCTTCATGCTCGGCCCTGGCGTGGTGTCGCTGTCGCGCGTGTTCCTGGGCAGCCTCGACGTGCGCGCCGCGGCGCGGCCCAGCATGCAGGCCATGGCGGAGGAGGTGGGCGCCTCGGTCTACCTGGCCATACGCGACGGCATGGAGATGGTGCTGATCGAGGCTTGTCGGCCGCGCTCGTCGATGCTGTCGGCCCGGCTCGACGTGGGCTCTCGCGCGCCGCTGGCCAATTCGGCCCTGGGCCGTGCGTACCTTTCGGCACTGCCCGAGGCGCAGCGCAACCAGCTCATCGATTCGATGCGCCTCCTGCGCGGTCCCGAGTGGGACAGCATTGCGCCCGGCATGACTCGCGCCATCGGCGAAGCCCGGCGGCTGGGCTATTGCCTCTCGCTCGGCGAGTTTCACCGCGAGATCAATTCGGTGTCGGTGCCCCTCATCGGGCCCGACGGCGAAGTGATGTCGCTCAACGGCGGCGGCGCGGCTTTCGTGTTCACCGAAGAGCGCCTGCGCAACGAACTGGCACCGCGCCTGCACGACATTGCGCTGACCATTGCGCGCGACATCGGCGGGCACGTGCCTACGCCTACGCCTTCACCGGGCTAGCAGGGCCGGCACGGGCCGGCCTCCCACGACCACACAAGAACGGAGACACAGGTCATGTACCTGAGCGATGAAGAAAAAGCCATGATGGACGGCCGGGACGGACCGGCCGTGCAGAAGGCGATGGACCTTCTGATGCGCTACGGCGAAGCGCTGGGCGCCGAGCGGCTGGTGGAAACGCGCAACGTCTGCGCCACCATCACCTCGACCACGCCGTTCCAGCGCGACTTCGCGCTGGCCAAGGGCGGCGGCATGGACGCGGTGTTCTCCGAGTTCAGCCTCGACAGCCAGGAGACCGTCGAGATTCCGAAGTTCAAGGTCTTCACCAGCCACCTGCAACTGGGCTTCGACCCCGGCCAGCCCGAGCGCATGGGCGTGAGCGAGGAGATCGTGCAGTTCTACAACAAGAGCGAGCGCCACGCGGCAGGCCTGGGTGCGCAGATCATGAACACCTGCACGCCCTACCAGGTGGGCAACATTCCCACGCGCGGCGAGCACTGCGCGTGGATGGAATCGTCGGCCGTGGTGTATTGCAACTCGGTGCTCGGCGCGCGCACCAATACCGAAGGGCGCGAGAGCACCGGCGCGGCCATGCTCACCGGGCGCATTCCCTACTGGGGCTACCACCTCGACGAGAACCGCCGCGCGACGCATTTGGTCGAGCTCGACGTCGAGGTCGAATCGGTGCAGGACTGGGGCTTGCTCGGCTACTACATCGGCGAGCACGTGCAGGAGCGCGTGCCGGTGGTGCACAGCAAGCGCGGCATCGCCCGTGTGCCCAACCTGCCGCGGCTCAAGCACTTTGGCGCGGCGGCATCGTCGTCGGGCGGCGTGGAGATGTATCACATCGCCGGCATCACGCCCGAGGCGCTCACGCTGGAGCAGGCGCTCGGCGGCCGTGCGCCGGTGGAGGTGCTGCGCTACGGAGAGGCCGAGCGCCGCGCCACCTACGAGAAGATCAACGCGACCGGCAAGGAAGCCGAGGTGCAGTACGTGATGCTCGGCTGCCCGCACTACACCATCGAACAGATCTGGGAGGCCGCGCAGCTCATCGAAGGGCGCAAGGTGCACCCGGATTGCGAGCTGTGGATCTTCACGCCGCGCGCCATCAAGTCGCTGGCCGACCGCAACGGCTACACCAGGATCATCGAGGATGCGGGCGGCATCATCATGTCCGACAGCTGCTCCGCCATGAGCCGCGCCGTGCCCAAGGGCACCAGGACCGTGGCGCTTGATTCAGCCAAGCAGGCGCACTACCTGCCCGCCATTCTTGGGGTGCAGGCGTGGTTCGGCAGCACGGCGGAATGCATCGATGCGGCGTGCACGGGGCGGTGGAATGGGGGCATGCAATGAGGCTCGGGATTTTCTCCCTCCCCCTCTGGGGGAGGGCAGGGGTGGGGGCCAGCGGCGCATCCGTCGCGCGCTCTGCCCGCCCCCATCCCAACCTTCCCCCAGCGGGGGAAGGAGCAAAACCATGAATGCACGCGACAACACATCCACGCTCGTCATCCGCGGCCGCAAGGTGGTCGGCGGCGTGGCCGAAGGCGAGGCACTCGTCACGCGCGACCGCATTTCGGGCTGGGGCGGCATCGATCCGCGCACCGGCACCGTCATCGAAACGCGGCACGAGCTGCGCGGCCAGAGCTTTGCGGGCAAGGTGCTGGTGTTTCCGGGGGCCAAGGGGTCGTCGGGATGGTCGGCCATGTTCCATATGACGCGGCTCATGAACTCCGCGCCCGCGGCATTCCTGTTCAACGAGATGACCACCAAGATGGCACTGGGTGCCGTGGTCACGCACTCGCCCTCGATGACCGACTTCGAGCGCGACCCGCTCGAGTGCATCGAGACCGGAGACTGGGTGCGCGTGGACGCCGACCGCGGCGTGATCGAGATCACCAAGAAGAACAAACCCGGAGACCGCCCATGACTACCCGCCCCCTGCGCAGCAACTTTCCGCGCGGCTCGTACCTCTGGTCGGTGCGCAATGCGCACTGGCGCGCGCTCGGCATTCCGGAAGAAGACTGCGAGAAGCCGAAGATCGCGATCGTCAACAGTTCGTCGGAACTGGCCGCGTGCTTCAGCCACCTTGACAAGGTGGCGGCGGAAATCAAGACCGCGATCCGCGCCGCGGGCGGCGTGCCCTTCGAGATACGCACCGCGGCGCCCAGCGACTTCATCACCGGTGCCGGCGCACGCGGTGCCTACATGCTCGGCGCGCGCGACCTCGTCACCAACGACATCGAAGTGGCCGTGGAGGGCGCGCAGCTCGACGGCATGGTGTGCCTCACTTCGTGCGACAAGACCGTGCCGGGCCAGCTCATGGCGGCGGCGCGGCTCAACATTCCGACTTTGCTCGTGCCCTGCGGCTACCAGCCCAGCGGCGAGTACCGCGGCAAGCACATGGACATCGAGGAAGTGTTCATCGGCGCGATGCATGCCGTCACCGGCCACCTGCCGGTCGAAGAACTCGTGGGCATGAGCCGCGAAGCGATCCGCGGGCCGGGCGTGTGCTCGGGCCTGGGCACTGCCAACTCGATGCACATCGTTTGCGAGGCGCTCGGCATGGCCTTGCCGGGCAGCGCACCGGTGGCCGCGCTGAGCCAAAAGATGATGGCCGACGTTCGCGCCGCCGGCACGCGCATCGTGCAAATGGTGTGGGACGACCTCAAGCCGCGCGACATCCTCACGCCCGGCGCCTTTGCCAACGCGGTGCGCGCGGTGCTGGCCATCGGCGCCTCGCTCAACACGGCTAAGCACTTGCAGGCGGTGTCGACCGAAGGCGAGTGCGGTGTCGACGTGTACGGCCTGTTCGAAAGCCTGGGCCCGACGACGCCGGTGCTGGCCGGCGTGCGGCCAATCGGCGAACACAGCATCGAGGCCTTCGAGGCGGCGGGCGGTTGCCGTGCACTGATGAAGCAGCTTGCACCGTTGCTCGACACGAGTGCGCCCACCGTCACGGGCGGCACCGTGGCCGACAACCTGCAGAGCGTCGGAGTCGCCGACCCGGAGGTGATCCGCCCCATGGATCGGCCGGTGGCGCCGCTGCCCGCCATCGTGCTGCTGCGCGGCAATCTCGCGCCCGAGTCGGGCCTCATCAAGACCGGCATCGCGCCACGCAAGGTGCGCAGCTTCACCGGTCCGGCGGTGTGCTTCTGGACATCGGATGCCGCCATTGCCGCGTTGAAGAAAGGCGAGATCGTGCCGGGCCAGGTGGTCGTGATGCGCGGCGCCGGTGCCTGCGGCGGCCCTGCGATGGGCGGCGGGGCCTCGCGCGTGGTGTTTGCCATCGACGGTGCGGGCCTGGGTGACCAGGTCGCGATCTTGACCGACGGGCATCTTTCGGGCCTGGTCTGCAAGGGGCTGGTGGTGGCCGAGGTGTCACCCGAAGCCGCGCTCGGCGGGCCGTTGGGGCTGGTGCGCGATGGCGACGTGATCACCATCGACCTGGACGCGCGCCGCCTCGACATTGCATTGACCGATGCCGAACTCCAGGCGCGCCGCGCCGACTGGCAGGCGCCGCCGCCTGCCTTCGACACCGGCTGGCTGCAGCAGTACCGGCGCAACGTGAGCCCGCTGTCCAAGGGCGCCGTGCTCGTGCGCACCGAACGGCCTCAACCCTCGGGCTAGCAAAACCTTTTACCCCGGCCTTCGCCGACCGGTGCGCCCCCCTGCGCACCCGGTGGCGCAGCCCTGCGCGCGTTCCGAGTTTTTCAACCAAGAGAAGAAGCAGGAGACAAGAAAACCATGAAGAAGATCTTGATGTGGTCAGCGTTGGGGCTCGCGAGCAGCGGCGCCGCGCATGCGCAATCCACAGTGACCGTGTTCGGCGTGATGGACCTCGGCATCCAGTACACCAACGGCGATGGCGGCGGTTCGGTCAAGGCGCTGTCCAACGGCGGCCTCTCGACCAGCCGCCTTGGATTTCGCGGCACAGAAGACCTGGGCGGCGGCTTGCGCGCGGGCTTCTGGCTCGAAGGCAGCCTGAATCCCGACACCGGCACCGGCCGTGCGAGCAACAGCAACAACCAGACGAGCGGCGCGGGAACGGCGGGGCCGATCACCTTCGACCGCATGTCTTTCGTGAGCCTCTCGCACCAGAAGGTGGGTGAGCTGCGCCTGGGGCGCGACTTCATTCCCACGCACTACAACAGCATCTACTTCGACCCCTTCAATGCCAACGGCGTGGCGCGCGCGGGCAACCTCACGTTCGCGGGCGCGGGCACCGGGCCGCTGCCCACCGGCATCACGGGCAGCAATACGGTGAGCTACTGGCTGCCGGCCGGCCTCGGCGGCTTCTACGGAATGGCGATGATCGGCACCGGCGAGAACGATTCCACCGCCCCGAACCGCGACGACGGCAACTTTGCCGGTGCGCGCTTCGGCTTTGCCTCGGGCGCATTCGACGTAGCCGCCGCCGTGACGCGCACCCACTACGACGCCACCGCCACCATCGGCAACTACACGCACGCCAACATCGGCGGCACGTGGGACGCGGGCTTTGCGAAGTTCTTCGCGCTCTACAACAAGGTAACGGTGAAGCTCGCCGCCGGCACGGTGCGCAAGAACACCGCCGAGATCGGCGCGCACATTCCGGCTTTCGAAGTGGGCCGCATCCGCGTGAGCTACGCCTACCTGGACGACCGCAGCGACGAGAGCCTGCGCAATGCCAACGGCATGCCGCGCAACCGCGACGATGCGCGCCAGTTCGGCATTGGCTATGTGCACAACCTCTCGAAGCGCACCGCGCTCTACGGCACCTACGCGCGGCTCATGAACAGCGGCCAGGCGCGCTATGTCGTCAGCGGCGGCGTGGCGCCGGCCGGCGGCCGCCGCTCGTCGGGCTGGGAGCTCGGCGTGCGGCATCTCTTCTGACAAGGAGCAAGAAAATGCGACGCAGAAACCTGACGCTGGCGGCCCTTGCGGCCGGCGGTTCGCTCGCCCTGCTGCCCGGCGGGGCGGCCTGGAGCGCCGAGACCTATCCGGACAAGCCGCTGCGCCTGATCGTCGGGTTTGCGCCCGGCGGCGGCGCCGACGCGCTCACGCGCATCATTGCGGAGGGGCTGTCGAAGCAGCTCGGCCAGCAGGTGATCGTGGAAAACAGGCCCGGCGCCGACGGCGTGCTCGCGGCGCAGGCCACGTCATCGGCCAAGCCCGACGGCTACACGTTGCTGATGGGCACCAACACCGCCATGGTGGCCGCGCCCACGCTGCGCCCCACAGCACCTTACGACCCGTTCAAGGCCTTCACGCCGATCAGCTCGGCCGGCCAGTTTTCGATGTTCCTGGTGGTGCCTTCGAGCCTGCCGGCGAAGAGCGTGAACGAGTTGCTGGCCTTGGTCGCGGCCAAGCCCGGCGCCTACAACTCGGCATCGAGCAACAGCGCCTCGGAGCTGGCCATGCTGCAGCTGCTGGGCGAGCGCAAGGTCGTCAACGCGCGCTACAAGGGCGACATGCAAGCCATGACCGACCTGCTGGGCGGCCAGATCCACATGATGTTCACCACCGGCACGCTGGCGCCGGGCTTCGTGAAGGAGGGGCGCATTCGCGCGCTGGTCACGCTGCTGCCGCAGCGCAGCGCGTTGCTGCCCGACGTGCCCACGGGCAGCGAACTGGGGCTGGGCAAGCTCACCATCACGCCCTGGGCCGGCTTCTTCGGGCCGCCGGGGTTGCCGCAGGCCATTACCGCCAAGCTGTCGCAGGAACTGCAGAACACGCTGAAGCGGCCGGACGTGCATGCACAACTGGTGCAGCAGGGCTTCGAGGGCTACGGCATGAGCCCCGCAAAGTTCACCGAGTTCTTCCGCGCGCAGTACGACGCCTTCGGCGCCACCGTGCGGCAGCACAACGTCAAGTTCGAATAGCCGCGGCTGCGGCTCAGAGGCCGATCGAGCGCGCGTTGCTGCGCCAGAACGCCGCATCCGGAAAAGCACCCGCGCCGGCCGCGGCGTTGTCGGCCATGTGCTCGGCGCGGCTGGTGCCGGGAATGGTGCAGGTCACGGCAGGGTGGCTCAGCACGAACTTCAACAGCACCTGCGCCCAGCTTGTACAGCCGATCTCGCCGGCCCACGCCGGCAGCGGCTTGTCGCGCAGCCGGCGCAAAAGGCCGCCACCGCCAAAGGGCATGTTGACGATCACCGCCACGCCGCGCTCGGCCGCGAGCGGCAGCAGTCGCTGCTCGGCTTCGCGTGCGTCGATCGAATAATTGATCTGCAGGAAGTCGAGCTTCTCGGCGCGCAGCACGGCCTCGACCTCGTCGTAGGCCGAGGCGGTGTAGTGCGTGATGCCGATGTAGCGCACGCGGCCCTTGTCCTTCCAGCCGCGCAGCGTGGCGAGATGGGTTTTCCAGTCGACCAGGTTGTGCACCTGCATCAGGTCCATGCGCTGGGTGCGCAGCCGCGCGAAGGACTGCTCCATCTGCGCAATGCCAGCCTCGCGGCCCGATGTCCACACCTTGGTGGCAAGAAAAGCCCTGTTCTCGCGCTGCTTCGATGCGGCCAGCAGTTCGCCGGTGTTTTCTTCGGAGCGGCCATACATCGGCGAACTGTCGATCACCTTGCCGCCGGCTGCGAAGAGGGCGTCGAGCACACCCGGCAGGCGCTTGTATTCGTCGGTACCGGGGCGCTGGTCGAACCCGATCCAGGTGCCGCAGCCGACAACCGGCAGGGCTTCCTGGGTGGAAGGAATGGGGCGGGTGTTCATGGTCATCGCAGGCCTGCCTTGTTGCTGTGCGAAGGAGGGGAGCGCGGCACCGGCGCAGAGTGCGGCGCCTAGCCTGAGCAGCCGGGCGCGTGTGATGGGGAAGTGGGGTTGGTTCGTGAGGAGCGTCACGAATCAAATTCTGCGCCAGGGGCTTTGACTGGGTGCGCGTTGGGGGCGTTGTTCAGGGCGCGCACCCGCCGACGGGGTACCTTTCTCCGCGAATGTCCCCCGGGGCTGCGCCCCTCCTCCTTTATTTCGCTGCGCAAGGCACCCCATCGACGTGTGCGTTATGAGCAGCGGTCGTTGATCGGCGGTACACCCAGAGCGTGCCCCGGTGCACAGGGCATCGGGTGCTCCACGCAGCGAAATAAAGGAGGAGGCCGCAGGCCGGGGGACATTCGCGGAGGGGAGTACCCGGTGGCCTTTGCACACGCTCTGGACAACAGCGCCCCGAATGAATTCACGTACGGAGAAAGCCCTCAGCGCAAATAGCGCCCGTCAGCCTTCAGCATAGACAGTTCAGAGAAGGTCAGTCCCCGGTGCTCCCCCGGCCGGTAAGACACAGCAATCCCACCGATGTCCAGCGTCTTGAACGACTCGAGCCCCTTGTGCAGCGAATCGGCCGTCGGGTTCGCGCCCGCGCGCTTCAGGCCCTCGACCATCACCTTGGCCGCCACATAGCCTTCGAGGCTGGCGTAGCTGAACTCCGTTGCGCCGATTTTCTTCATGGCTGCCTGGTACTCGGCAATCATCGGCATTGCCGTGTTCCACGGGTATGGCACGACTTGCGAAATGACCACGCCGGCTGCGTCCTTCTTGATGTCCTGGAACAGCTTCTGGCCGTTCAGGAAAGAGAACGAATAGAAAGCCGTTTCGCCGCCTGCCGCTCTATAGGCGGTGATGAACTTGGCCGCCACGTCGTTCGTGGCCGACAGCACCACGGCCTTGGGCTTGAGCTTGACCAGTTCCGCCGCGCGTTCGGCTGCGTCGGAGCCGTCGTTCTTGATCGGCACGCTGCCGACCATTTTTTCGCCGCGTTCGGAAATGAATTTTTGCGTGCTCTCCATTGCCGAGCGCGCGCCCGGGTTGTCGTTGTGCGCAAAGGCGATGCGCGAGAGGCCGATGGTGAACAAGTGGTTCACGATGCGGCTGTATTCCTCGTCGAAGCTGATGCGGACCGGAAAGCCGTATTCGGACGGCTTCACCACCGGCGCCGCGCCTGTGTACGAGCCCACGACCGGAATCTTGAGCTCGTTGGCAGCCTTCAGGGCACCGACCGCCGACGACGTGCCGATCGGCATCAGGATGCCCACGGCGCCGTCCTTCACGAAAGTCTTCACGTTCTCGGCGCCCTTGGCGGGGTCGTATGCATCGTCGAGCTGGCGCAACTCAATGGGCCGGCCGTTCACGCCGCCATTCGCATTCACCGCGGTGAACAAAGCGCGGATGCCGACCAGCGGCTCGGTCGACAGCGTTGCCAGCGGGCCCGTCTGAACATTGGTCTGGCCGATCAGCAGCGGCTTGGTTTGCGCCTGCGCCGCAGGCTGTACCGCAAGGAGGAGGGCAGTCAAGGCCGAAGCCAGCAAATGAATCTTTTTGTATTGCATGGTCACAAATTGTTTGTTCTGCCATCTTAAGAGGCAAGGCGCTTTGGGTAAATCGCTATTTGTCCCGTGCTGGTTGCGGCTCATGGAATACTGTATAAAAATACAGTTAACGATTGCATCATGGGCCTTCCTTTCCTCAACTCCTTTTCCGCCGCCGCAGGCCGTGGCGTCTGGCATGCCGACGAACTCGGCCTGGCCGACGCGCAGGTCGTCGCCACCGGCCACGCCGCACTCGACGCCGAGCTGCCCGGTGGCGGTTGGCCTGTGGGCGCCATGACGGAGTTGCTGCAAACCGCGCCGGAAGCCCATGTCTGGCGGCTGCTGCTGCCGGCCCTGGCGCAGGCAGTGCAGGCGCGCGGCGGGCCGGTGGTGCTGATCGGCGCGCCCTACGAACCCTGCGGGCCGTCTCTGGCGGCGCAGGGCTTGCCGGTGGAGGCGCTGATGTGGGTCAGAAGCGACGCGCCGGCCTCGCGGCTGTGGGCCTGCGAGCAGGCGCTGCGCTGCGCGGATGTGTCCGCCGTGCTGGCCTGGCTGCCGCAGGCCCGGGTGGGTGAACTGCGCCGGTTGCAACTGGCCGCCGCCCAGCATGACGTGCTGCTCTTCGTGTGCCGGCCCGAATCAGCCGCGCAGGGTGCGTCGCCGGCGCGGCTGCGCCTCCAGGTGGAAAGCTGCGAGGCCGACAGCTCGCAGATCGAACTGCGCATTCTCAAGCGCCGCGGGCCACCCTTGGCCGCGCCGGTGATGCTGCCCGCGCGCAACGAACGCATGGCCGCATTGCTGGCGGCTGCCCGGTTGCGCCGCAAGCTGCGGCTCCAGCAGCAGGGCACGGCGCCGGCCGGCGAAGCGGCAACGTCCGCCACGGCCACGGTGGTGCGCATCGACGCATGGAAGGGAGGCCCCAATGCACTGGATCGCATTGCGGTGGTCGCTTGAATCCGGTTCGCCTGAAGAAGCGCAGCCCCTGCCCACGCCCGAGGCACTCGGCTGGTGGGCGCTGCAATACACGCCGCATGTCGCCTGGCAAGACGAGGCGCTGATGCTCGAGGTTTCGGCTTGCGAGCGCCTGTGGGGCGGGCGCTCGTCGCTGATGCGCCAGTTGGCCCACGAGAACCCCGCGCCCGGCGCGGTGATGCGCGGCGCGCAGGGCGCCACAAGCCTCATCGCATTGGCCCGGTTGCGCCTGTTCGAGCGCAACGAGAGCCGGCCCAAGGACATTCCCGCCGGCCTGCCGCTGGACACGCTGAGTGCCGCGCGCGAACACCTCGATTTGCTTGCGCGCCTGGGCTGCCGCACCTGGGGCGACGTGGCCGCCTTGCCGCGCGGCGGCCTGACGCGGCGCTTTGGCGCGGCGTTGCGCGAGGCGCTCGATGTGGCATGGGGCCTGCGCCCCGAAAGCCACCACTGGCTCACGCTGCCCGACGTGTTCGAGCAGAAGCTTGAACTTCCCGCGCTGGCCGAAACCGCGCCCGAGCTGATGTGGTCGGCCAACCGGCTGCTCACGGCGCTGCAGTTCTGGCTGCGTGCCCGCCAGCGCGGCGCGCGCGCGCTCGAGCTCCAATGGACGCTCGACCTCAAGCGCTTCAACGGCGTGAACCTGCCGCCGCACCAGCAAGTCACCGTGCGCACGGCCGAGCCCACGCAGGACATGGCGCACCTGCGCCGCCTGCTCTCCGAAAAACTCGCCCTCACCACGCTTGCGGCGCCTGCGAGCTGGCTGCGGCTGCGCACACTCGAAACCGATCCGTGGGCCGGCGCCAGCACCAGCTTTCTGCCTGAAGACAACCGCAAGGGCGACAAGCTGCACGAAATGGTCGAGCGGCTCAGCGTGCGGCTCGGGCCGCAGCAGGTGGTGGTGCCCGTGTCCCGGGCCGACCACCGGCCCGAGCGCAAGCAGGCCTGGCGGCCCGCGCTGCAGAAAGACACTGCGCTGCCGGGCACCCGCAAGGAAGCCAAGGAAACTGCAAAGGCGAAGGCCGCGGCTTCGCAGCCCGATGCGCTCTACCCGCCGTGGCTCTTGCCCGAGCCGTTGCTGCTCGAGATGGACGGCGAGCGCCCGTGCTACCGCGGCGCACTCAGCAAGCTGATCGGACCGCAGCGTGTCGAAGCCGGCTGGTGGGGCGGCAAGGAAGACGGCGGCCAGCCTGCAATGCGCGACTACTACGTGGCGGAAAGCCCTGAAGCCGGGCTGGTGTGGATCTTTCGCGAGCGGCCCTCCGCAGGCTTTTCGCCGGGCGAAGTGCGCTGGTACCTGCAGGGGTTCTATGCCTGACCTGAGCGAGAAGCAGCTGCGCGGACGCAACTCCGCCAAGGTGCATGCGCTGCCGTTGCCCTTGCGCAAGAAGCCGCCGCCCACGCTGCCCGACTATGCCGAGCTGCATTGCCTGACCAACTTCAGCTTCCAGCGCGGCGCCTCGACGCCCGAGGAGATGGTCGAGCGCGCCTACCAGCTCGGCTACACGGCGCTGGCCATTACCGACGAATGCTCGGTGGCCGGCATCGTGCGCGCGCATGTCTGCCTGCGCGAGTTGACGTCCAAGCTCGACGAGTACGAGCGCGAGCACCCCGACGAGCCGCCGATTCCGCGCAACCCCGGCTTCCGGCTGTTGTTCGGCAGCGAGTTCCGCTTCGAGCGCTTCAGGCTCGTGGTGATCGCGAATGACACCGAGGGCTGGGGCAACCTGTGCGAGTTCATCACCGCCGCGCGCAACACCGAGCTGCCCAAGGGCGAGTACCGCGTGAGCTGGGACGAGAGCGACGTGGCTTCGCTGCAGCACTGCCAGGTTCTCTTCGTGCCGCACAGGGCGCCGGGCGGTGCCATGGACGTCGCCTCGCTGCATGAAGACCTGCTGGCCGCCAAGGCGCTCTATGGAGAGAACCTGTGGCTGGCGGTGGAAATGCTCAACGAGCTCGACGACGACCTGTGGTTTGTCACGCTGATGCAGGCGGGCGAGCACACGGGCGTGCCGCTCGTGGCGGCCGGCGACGTGCACATGCATGCGCGCTCTGCCAAGCCGCTGCACGACGTGCTCACGGCCGTGCGCGAAGGCAAGACCGTGGCCGAGTGCGGTTTTGCACTGCAGTCGAATGCCGAGCGGCATCTGCGGCAGCGGGTGCGGCTGGCCGAGCTGTATCTGCCCGAAATGCTGTCGAACACGCTGGTGGTGGCCGAGCGATGCCGGTTCGATCCCAATGTGATCCGCGAGACCTACAAGTACCCGCTCGAAACCGTGGGCAACCACGAGACGCCCGTGCAGACGCTGGTTCGCAAGACCTGGGAGGGTGCGGCAGTGCGCTTTCCCGGGGGCATTCCGAACAAGGTGCGCGAGCAGGTCGAGAAAGAACTCGCGCTGATCGTCGAGCTGAAGTACGAGATGTTCTTTCTCACGGTCGAAGACATCGTGCGCTTTGCGCGCTCGCAGCACATCCTTTGCCAGGGGCGCGGTTCTTCGGCCAACTCGGTCGTCTGCTACTGCCTGGGCATTACCGCGGTCAGCCCTGAAAAAGGCCATCTGCTGTTCGAGCGCTTCCTGAGCCGGCACCGCAACGAGCCGCCCGACATCGACGTCGACTTCGAGCACCAGCGGCGTGAAGAGGTCATCCAATACATCTACAAGAAGTACGGCCGCGAGCGCGCAGCCATTGCGGCCGTCGTCATCTGCTACCGCGCGCGCAGCGCCTTGCGCGACGTAGGCAAGGCCATTGGCATCGACGAACGCCTGATCGACGAGTTCGCAAAAGACCACTACTGGTTCGACGACACCGTGCTGGGCGAGCAATTGTTCAAGGCGGCCGCGCGCGTGGGTGTGGAAGAAGATGAGCTCAAGCTGGTGCAATGGATCGAGATGACGCAGCGCCTCAAGGGCTTTCCGCGCCACCTGAGCCAGCACGTGGGCGGCTTCGTGCTCACGCACACCAAGCTCACGCGGCTGGTGCCGGTCGAGAAGGCATCCATGGTGGATCGCTCGGTCATCCAGTGGGAGAAGGACGACCTCGAAGCCATGGGCATGCTCAAGGTCGACGTGCTCGCGCTCGGCATGCTCAGCGCCATACGCCGCGGGCTCGATCACATGAACCGCTGGCGCGGCTCGATGATGGAGATGCACCACATTCCCAACGACGACCAGAAGGTGTTCGACATGATCTGCGATGCCGACACCATTGGCGTGTTCCAGATTGAAAGCCGCGCGCAGATGTCGATGCTGCCGCGCCTGAAGCCACGCTGCTATGAAGACCTGGTGATCGAGGTTGCCATCGTGCGGCCCGGGCCCATCCAGGGCGGCATGGTGCATCCGTATCTCAAGCAGCGCGAGCGAGTGGCCAAGCACTTGCCGATCCATTACGAGAAGGAAGAGCTGAAAGAAGCACTCGGGCGCACGCTGGGCGTGCCGATCTTCCAGGAGCAGGTGATGCAGATCGCCATGATCGCGGCCAAGTTCACCGCCGACGAGGCCGATCAATTGAGGCGCGCCATGGCCGCCTGGAAGCGCAAGGGCGGCCTCGAGAAATTCCACGAGAAGCTCGTGCAAGGGATGGTCGACAACGGCTACAAGGCGTCCTTCGCCGAGGCCATCTTCAAGCAGATCCTCGGTTTTGGCGACTACGGCTTTCCCGAAAGCCATGCCGCGAGCTTTGCGCTGCTGGTCACCGTGAGCAGCTGGCTCAAGAACTACGAGCCTGCCTGCTTTCTGGCGGCCTTGCTCGATTCGCAACCCATGGGCTTCTACAGCCCCTCGCAGCTCGTGCAAGACGCGCGGCGGCATGGCGTGGAGGTGCGGCCGGTCGATGTCACGTGCAGCGACATCGACACCACGCTCGAAGCCCGCGCCCCCGACGCGCCGCGCATGCCGCCTGGCACCGATGCGCGATATGCCGATCGCCTCGGCAACGAGAACCAGCCCGCGGTGCGGCTCGGGTTGAACCGGGTTTCGAGCCTCAGCAAGGAGGGCGCCGAGCGCCTGCTTGCAGCGCGTGCGCAAGCGCCATTCACCAGCACCGAAGACCTCGCCCTGCGCGCCGAACTCGACGGCAAGGACATGGCCGCACTGGCCGCCGCCGATGCGCTGATGTCGCTTTCGGGCCATCGGCGCCAGCAGGTGTGGGACGCCACCGCCCAGCGCCGTTCGCCGGCCTTGCTCAAGGGCGTGCCGATCAACGAGCAGGTTCTGCAATTGCCTGCCGCACCCGAGGGCGAGGAGATCGTGGGCGACTACGCGGCGCTCGGCCTCACGCTGCGGCGCCATCCGCTCGCGCTGCTGCGCCCGCGCCTTGCACGCATGAAGCTCATGAGCGCCGAAGAACTGCGCAGCCTGCCCAGCGGCCAGACCGCGCGCGCCTGCGGCATCGTGAAGGGGCGGCAGCGCCCGGGCACCGCCAACGGCACCATCTTCGTCACGCTCGAGGACGAGACCGGCAATGTCAACGTCATCGTCTGGAGCCATGTCATCGAAGCCTGGCGCGAGCCGCTGCTCAAGTCGCACCTGCTCGCGGTGCAGGGCACCTGGCAGCGCGACGACGAGACCGGCGGCAAGGTGCAGCACCTGATCGCGACCGGCTTCAAGGACCTGACGCCGCTCATGGGCCGGCTGGCGCAGAGCAACACCAGCCGCGATTTTCATTGACGGCGCGGATGCAACCGATCGTTCCATGTCTCGCGCAGCCGGCCACTTTTCGCTAACCTGCTTCTTCCATGTCCACACTTGCACTTGATCCCGTCGTGGCCTTGCCGATCGGTCCGCCGCCGCCTGCGCCCGATGTGCCCAACCCCATGCCGCCACCGCCGCCCGGCCCGCCGCCGGAAGGCGATCCACCGCCTGCCGAGCCGCCATTTACCGACCCCGGCTTTCCGCCGCCGGTGGTGGACCCGCCGCCCATGCAGACCGCAAGCGCGGTGCCTTTCGGAAAGCCGCACGCGCGGCGGCTGCGCGAAATCTATCGCTCGGCCGGCTGGCCCTGCTGCGACGCCATCGAGGTCGAGCTGCTGGCGGGCGGGTTTCTCGAGCGCGTGCGCACGCCGCACGGCCACGAGACCTTGCGCGTCACCGACGCCGGTATTGCCCGCATTGCCACCACGCTCACCATCAACCGCGCGGCACTCTCGCCGCACGAGGCATTGGTCGAACGCGTGGCACGCGAAATGACACGCGGCGGCCGTATCGCCTGGCGTGGCCTGGGCCTGCGGGCGCGCCTGCCGCCGCTCGAAGAGGGCGGCAAGCCGCGCTGGTGCATTGCAAAGCCCGATGTGTTTTCGATTCGCAATACCAGCGTCGAGGCTTATGCGCACCCCATCGTGCATGAAGTAAAGGTGAGCCGCGCCGACTTGCTGGGCGACCTGCGCAAGCCCGACAAGCGCGCCGCCTACCTCGACTTGGGCGGCGAGTGCTGGTACGTGCTGGGCAACGACGCGCGTGGCCGCTGCATCGCGTCGCCCGACGAAATTCCGCAGGAGTGCGGCGTGCTGGTGCTCGAAGGCGAACGGCTGGTGGTGGCGCGCGCCGCAGTGCATCGCGCGTTCGACCGTATTCCGTTCGGCGTGTGGCTGGCGCTTGCAAAGGCGCAACCCATTGCGGGCTTCGATGACGATGCGCAGGACATGCTGGGCGACGATGCGCATTGAGTGACGGCCTGCACGGCCGCACCGCCCCTTATCGGGCCTCGGGCCACCACTGCTCGGCCGTCGTGCGAATGATGCGCGCCGCCTGCAGGCGGATGTTCTTGCCGTCGTCCTCGCGCTCCTTGTCTGAGACCACGCGAAAAGGCCAAGTTGAAATGCGGCCCGCATGCGGGCGCGGCTGCGAGCGCCTCAGCGGCGAAAAAAACAGGATCCGCGCAGAAGGCGCTGGCGGGCTGGCGGTGGTCATGGTGTCGCCTCGAATGTTGCTCTGGGAGACGAGTAATTCTAGAGGAAACACTGTATGAACGTACAGTATATTTGCGCTGTCTCAAATGCTGAGAAGCGGATGCGCGGCCTTCGGCACGTCCGGCCCGCTGCGCAGGTTGCGTTCGATGAACTCGCGGGCAATGGCATCCAGGTTGGCCGGCGCCGGCGCGACGAAGGACATGCGGTATTTCAGCAGCCGGCCGTTGCGCCCCGTGAGAAAGGTGAACGACTCGTAGGTCTTCTTGCTCTGGGCGTGAACCACGCGAAAGCTCACGCGCCGGAAGGCCTGCCCGTCGATCAGCTCATCGCGCACCGGGCCGACTTCCACCTTGGCATAGACACCTCTCGCGCCCGCAAGCCGGACCTCTTCCACGGCGGCCTTGAAGTGCTCGTCGAACTCCGGGTCGGCGATGCCGGCTGCCCAGTCGCTGCGCTTCATGCCGTACACGTACACATCGACCCACCCCACCTTGCTTTGGTACCGGTGGCTCATGCCCAGCCCGGGCTGCCCGGCCTCGTACGAAGTCGAGCGCACATACTGCCACTGCACCGTGCCGGCAGCCGGAGCCGAGGCGACGGGAGGTCTCGCGGGCGGCGTGGTGCAGCCCGCGAGCAGGGCTGCAGCCGTCAAGATCAAGGCAGGCCAGCGCTTCGTCATCTGGGGCCTGCCTGAAACGGGTGGTGCGCCTCGGCCGTCAGTCCGGCCGGACTTCGAAATACGCTTCGTCGGCTTCGCCCAGTGCCCGAAAGCCCGCGGTCTTGGCCGATTCGTAGGCCTTGGCCCAGCTTGCGGCCAGCGCAATGTCGTCTCTCGTGAGTTCGTCGGCACTCGACTCGCTGGCGTTTTCGAAGGCCTTCAGCGCCTGCGTCACGCCGTCGCCCAGCAGTTTGTCGAGTTCGCGCCGGAAGCGCGACTCCGCCGCGGAAATGACTTCGGCCGGTGCGCCGGGGAAGTCGATCAGGTTCACTGTGTAGCTCATGGGTGGGATGCTACGTGATGGCAACAGCCCCGCCCTCCGGTGACGTTGTTGCCGCGCATGTCAGGGATGTGCCGCCAGCTGTGTGCCCGCGCTCACGCCGCCGCTTGCAGCCAACGCCTCGGGCGGCATCGCAGCCACCGTCTCGGGCTGCGTTTTGATCGAGGCGCAACGGCCGTAGGTGTCGTCGAAGCGGACGATGTCGTCCTCGCCCAGGTAGCTGCCGGTCTGCACCTCGATCACTTCGAGCATGGTCTTGCCCGGGTTCTCGAGCCGGTGGATCGCGCCCGAAGGCAGGTAGATGGATTCGTTCTCCCGCACCAGGCTGACCTGGCCGTCGCACGTGGCCCTGGCCGTGCCGCGCACCACGATCCAATGCTCGGCGCGGTGGTGGTGCATTTGCAGCGACAGCTTGGCGCCCGGGTTCACCGTGAGGCGCTTCACCTGGAAGCGGTCGCCGAAGTCGAGCCTGTCGTAGGCGCCCCAGGGCCGCACCACGCGCCGGTGTTCGGTCGCTTCGGCCTGGCCTTGCTGTGCGAGCATGCGCACCACCTCGCCCACCTGCTCGGCGCAATCCGACTTTGCCACCAGCACGGCGTCGGGCGTGTCCACGATGATCAGGTCTTCGGTGCCCAGGGCAACCACCGGCCGGTGCGGCGCATGAATGAAGGTATTGCGCGAACGCAGCGTTCTGGCCTGGCCGCTCAGCCGGTTGCCGGTTCCGTCGTCCGGGTGCAGCGTGGCCACCGCGTTCCAGCTTCCCACATCGCTCCAGGCGCCTTCGAACTTCACCACGGCAATGTTCTGCTGCTTTTCGAGCACCGCGTAGTCGATGCTGTCGCTGCGGCAGGACTGGAAGGCCTCGGGATCGAGGCGGTCGAAACTGCCTTCGCTCGAAACGCCGGCAGTCGCGCGCTCGCAGGCCAGCAGGATGTCGGGCGCGTGGGCGTTCAACGCCGCAATCAGCGTGCTTGCCCGCACCAGGAAGATGCCCGCGTTCCAGCTGTAGCCACCGTGCAGGATCAGCGATTCGGCCA
Source organism: Variovorax paradoxus (assembly GCF_009755665.1). NCBI lineage: Bacteria > Pseudomonadati > Pseudomonadota > Betaproteobacteria > Burkholderiales > Comamonadaceae > Variovorax > Variovorax paradoxus. Next base: position 3,529,654 of record NZ_CP046622.1, on the reverse strand, counting down.
CCGCCGCCGTGGGCTTTTCGACGAATCGCACCACGGCTCGGCTGCAGCCGTCGGCCGACACCGCGCCGGCTTCGATGTAGCCATAGGCGGTGCTTGCGAAAGAGGGCATCACACCGAAGGTCACGATGTGCCCCGCCAACGCCGCGTCCACGCCGCGCCGTATCGTTTCGGCGAACAGCGGTGTGTCGGGAATATGGTGGTCGGAGGGGGCGAACAGCAGCAGGTCGTCCTTGCCGGCGAGCAGTGCCGCCGCCGCCATGGCCGCTGCGGTGTTGCGCGCCATCGGCTCCAGGATCTGGCGTCCCGTCGCGCCGGCCTTCTCAACCGCCTCGCGCACCAGGAAGCGGTGGTCTTCGGATGCGATGCAGGTAATGTTGCGGTTCAGGCTGCACAGGCGCTCCAGGGTCATCTGCAGCAGGCTCTTGTCGCCGATCAGCGGTGCGAACTGCTTGGGAAGCGTCTTGCGCGAGAGCGGCCACAGGCGCGTGCCGCTGCCTCCGCAGAGCACGACGGGATGGATGATGGGGGTGTTCATTGCAACGTCCTTGATGAAGGTGGAGGCCGGCGCGCTCAGAGCTGCCCGGTGTTGGTGGCGAAGCTCACGGCCTGTGCGCGCGAATGCACTTGCAGCTTCTTGTAGATGTTCTTGATGTGGGCGTTGACCGTCTGCCCCGAGATTCCGAGCCTCATGCTGATCTCCTTCGACACGCAGCCGCGCGCCACGCAGCGAAGCACTTCGCGCTCGCGAGTCGTCAGCGTTACCTCGCGCTGCGGTGTTTCGACCGGAGGCGGTTCGCTGGTCTGCTGGTTCATGCGCGTGAGCAGGCGCCGCGCCAGCTTGGGCGTGATCGCCGCGCCGCCGTTCACCACCTGCAGCACCGCCTGCGCAAAGCTCTGCAGCCATGCATGCTTGAGCAGGTAGCCCGTGGCGCCGAGCTCGAAGGCATGCATCACATGAGCGTCGTCTTCCATGGCCGAGATCACGATGATTTCGCAGTAGCGGTGCAGCTTGCGTGCCTCGCGGATGAGCTCGAACCCCGATCCGTCGCCGAGCCGCAGGTCGACCATCAGCACGTCGAACTCGTGGGTCGTCAGCAGGCGGCGGCCGTCGCGCACGCTGCCGGCCTGCGCCTCCAGCTGGATGCGCATGTCCGACAGCAGCTCCTGGGCAATCACGCGGCGCATGAACTCGTCGTCGTCGACGAGCAGCACGCGGACCGGAGCATCTTCCTGCCCCGTCAGGAAATGCGGCCACAGCGGTTCGGCCGGAGGACAGACGCCGGACGGATAAACCGTGCGGCGCTCGGACGCCCGAGCGGAGTCAGGGGAGTCGGAAGAGTGAGGCGCGGTGTCGGACATGAAGGTTCCTAGAGAGTTGTTAGGGTTGGAGGAGGTTTCACGTTTGCATCGAGATACGCCGGCCCTACGGGGCTGGCAATTTGGGAGCCTCTGCAGGCAGCTTTGAAGAAGTCATGGCCTGGATCCGGTGGGAGCGGGAACCGCGAGCGGCTCGGCCACGCAACGCATCAGCTCGCGCTCCAGGCGCTGAAGAATGGCGTTGCGGTCCAGCTCTGTTTCCGCGAAGGAACGGGCGGCCGCACCCATGGCTTCGCGTTGCGGGCGAGACATCGCGAGCTGCGCGATGGCGTCGGCCAATGCGTCCGCGTCGCCGGGGGCAACCACCATGCCGCGGCCGGACACCACGTTGCTCAGTTCGGTGCCCTCATGGGCCGTCACGATCACGGCCTTGCCGCTCGCGAGCATGCCGGCCAGCTTCGAAGGCATGACCAGGTCCGCGGCGTCGGCGCGCTGCGGCAGCACGTGGATGTCCGCCATGCCCAGCAGTTCGTTGAGCCGCTCGGCAGGCTGCAAGTCGATGAAGTGGACGCGCGGCAGGTTCGCGCAGGCGGCCTTCAGCGGCTCGCGGCTCGGGCCGTTGCCGCAGAAGACAAAGTGGATATGCGCCGCCGCGACCAGGCGGTGCGCCGCATCGGCCAGCAGCTCGATGCCCTGCTTGGCCCCCAGGCTTCCCGCGTAGAGCACCACCACCTCGTCCGCCGGAATGCCGAGCATGTTCCGGTAGCCGGTGGTGCCGTCTGCATCCGATGCACCGGCGGGTTGCGGAAAGATCGAACGCACATCCACCCAGTTGGGCAGCAGCACCAGCCGGGTTTCGTCGATGCCCTTGTCCCTTGCCTTGTCGAGCATGGCGGCCGAGATGGTCGATACGCGGTTGAACCGACCCAGCAGCCAGCGCTCCACCGAGAGCGCGAAGCGCCGCACCCGCGCGCCGCGCACCAGGCCCATGCCAAAGGCGGCGTCCACCTCGTAGTCCTGGATGTGCAGCCACGACTTGATGCCCAGCATCCGCGAGAAGAAGAGCACGGACGGCGCGCAGAAAAGGGGCGGCTCGACCACGAAGACCAGGTCCGGCTTCCAGCGGATCTGCGCGAAGAGCAAAGGCATGCTCGACACCATGAAAGAGAAGAGGTGCGCCAGGCGCGCCAGCGCCCGGGGCCGCGCGGGCACCCAGGTCGGGGCGCGCCAGACGGTGATGCCGTTCCAGTCCGTCTTGCGGTAGGCCCAGGCCGAATGCCCTTCGGACACTGCCCAGTTCGGAAAGAAGGGCGGCGATGCGATTACGCGCACGTCATGGCCCTTTGCATGCAGCCACTGCGCCATCTCGCCCGAGTACTTGCCGATGCCGACCAGCTCGGGCGTGAAGTTCATCGAGTAAAGCAGAATTTTCACGACGCCCTTTCAAAGGAACCGCGGACCAGCCGCACGATCGGATAGAAGCCGAACAGCGCGCGCATGCGCACCTCGTAGAGAAGAAAGTCGGACACGAAGGCGATGAAGAAAACGTAGTGCGGCTTGCCCGGAAAAACCGACACCACCACGCCGTACGACAGCAGCCGAAGCGCCACCTCGAGCAATGCCCAGCCGCCGAGCGCGGCCACCGGGCTCTTGAGTGCGAGCAGCATCTCGTGGTGGATCGTGTAGGTGCGCAGCAGGAAATACGGCGCAATGCACAGGAAGATCTCCAGCGCCTCGTGCCCCACCTTGAGCAGCGGTGCGGCAACCGTGATGAGCGCGGCCAGCGCGGCAAAGAGCGCGCAGCCCAGCAGGAACGATTGCCTGGCCAGCTGCAGCGTCGACGCATCGAGCTTGCCGGCCTCGGCGCCGAGCATGGCGCGCGTCTTCGTATAGAGAAACGCCTGCACGAACTGCGACGGGGCTTCCGCCAGCAGAAAGGCGACCTTGAAAGCGCCCACGTATCCGAGCGGCATGAAGAAGGCGATCACCAGCAGGTCCGACTTGCGAAGCAGGAACATCAGCAGCGAATAGACGGTGGCGCCGCCCTGCGACTGGAGACGCAGCGCGGGCCGGCCACGCGGCGGTCCCGCGGCCCACCCGGTGCGCATGCTGGCCGCCCCTACGAGCAAGAAGGCCACGAGGTTGATGAGCAGCAGCTGCCAGGCACCCAGTTCGAACCCCAGCACGATGAGAGCTGCGACGCCGAGCACCAGGATGCTCGACCGGATGCCCGTCTCCAGGTTGAGCAACCCCGCGTAGCCCATCCCCCGGCTATAGGAAAGGCGCAGGCTGATGAACGAGAACACTGCGAGCGTGGAAACGATCAACGCAAAGGGCACGCCCACCACCGGCAGGTGTTGAACCTTCAGGATCAGCGCGACCAGCAGCGTGGCCAGCGGAATGCCGATGGCCAGCGTGCGCAGCACGTCGCCCCGGCTCACGCCCGGCGGCACGCTGGCGGCTTCGCGCGAGAACAGCAGCGAACTGCCCAGCGTTCCCACCATCAGCGCCGCTTCCAGCACCGATTGGTAGATCGAGTACTCGCCGAACTCCGCGGGCGAGACATACGCCGCCATCAGAAACACGGCCAGGAAGCCCGACATGTAGGCATAGAGCCGCGAAGCCAGCGCACCCAGGCCGCGCAGCTGCACCGCGCGAAAGCCGGGCAGGGTGATGGAGCGGTCTAGGAGGTTCATGGCGTGCGCCTGTTGCGTGCTGGCCGCGTCATTTCGGCGCGGAAGCGCCCGCGAAGCGGCCGGCAGCGGCTGCACGCTGGGCGAGCAGCCCGCGGCCGAAGGCCCAGTTCTTGGCGCGCCGCGCCGCCTGCAACGCATATGTCAGCGCGGCGGCCGTGTGCACGCGGCCATGCAGCACGTGCGACATGGCCATCTTTGCGCTGCCCTGGAAGTGCAGGGCCATCACGCCCACCAGTTCGCCGGCCGGCGTCACCACGCTGGGCTGGCCGTCGACGTACACGATGCGCTTTGCGCCGCCCCGCGCCTGGAATTCGTTCAGCAGCAGGTTGTGGCCGCCGTTGATGTTGTGGTCGATCATCCGTCCGCCGAACACGCGGTTGATCGGGTCTGCATTGCCGCTCGCCTGGGCCCAGAGGTGAAGCAGCGTCATGTCGGACACGCCGCCGCGCACGCCGCGGGCCGCGAACCGCGCCGCGATCGCGCGCAGCTTCCGGCGGCCGGCGGGCGTGGCGTAGGTGTTGAGCACAAAGGCGATGAAGCGTTGCAGGCCCATCGCGGTCCAGTAGCTCACATGCGGCGATATCTGGCATGGGTCCCACCCGTCGCGGGGGCGCACGTACGAGCCGGAGAAATCCGCCTTTCCGGACACGCGCCGGATGTGCGCGCCGACGCCGCGAAACAGCAGCACGTCGCTGTCGATCAGCACGAACTCGCGGCACTCCGGATGTGCCTTGAGGTACTCGGCCAAGAGGAAGTAGCGCCGGAAGCAGATCTTCTCGAACTCCGGCGAGTTGCTCGACAGGTGCACATAGTGGCTGCATAGGCGCGCGTAGTCGGGGCCTGCGTCGGTGCCCGCCAAAACGACAAGGTGTTCCTCGGCCAGTGCCGCCGATTCGCGGCACAGCAGCAGGGTCTTGTTCTGGCGGTCTTCCACCACGATGAATGCGAGAGCGTTGGTCATGGGTTATTGAAAAAAATGGCGTGGGTAGTGGGTCGGCACTCAGGGCCGCGGCGCTGTGGCGTTTCGCACCAGCGCGACGTGGGTGGGTAGAAAGCGGTAGTCCGCGTCCAGCGGCAGGTCGAGCGTGAACAGCCCACCGCGGGCTTTCGCATCGGCAATCCAGTCGCGCAGCTGGTCGGCCGTGAAGCGCGGCGCAGTGGTCTGGCCCCACGACGAGCCGAGCGGCGTGAGCACATGGAACGCCAAGCCCGATGCGGGAGTGGTGGAAGGCACCGAAGGCGCCGGAGGCTGCAGGAGCTCCCCGGCCATGAGGTTCTGGCACGGCGCGGCCTTGGCACTGAAGCGCTGCGGGCCCTCGCCGGAGTTGAACGCGAGCCACCGCTTCGGCGCGCCGGTGCGCGCGGCGGCGCAGAGCCCGTTCCAGTCTTCCGCCGACATGCCCTTGGTGTTGTAGACCCCGTCGAACCACCAGCCCTTGGCAAGCGCGCCGTAGTGTTCCGACCATTCCCGCACCACCGCGGTCCATCCGGCGATGAAGCGCGCGGGCGGCGGCTTCTGCTCCGAAACGTCGCCCAGGCAATCCATCAGGTAGGCGTCGCCCTGCGGCGCGCGGAAGGGCAGGTACAGCACCAGCCCGATGCCGCGGCGCTGCAGGGCGCGGCCGATTTCCATCGGCAGGTCGCGCGGCGGGCGGTTCTCGATGCTGCCGGGGCACAGCAGCTCCAGCGCCGCATTGGGCGCGATGAACTGGCCGTTGTTCTGGCCCAGCGTCAGGATGAGGTAGGAGGCCCGCATGCGTGCGAGCGACGCGGCAAGCGCTTCGGCATCGAATCGCGCGACATCGGCAATGGTCTGTTTGTCGGGCAGGTAATGCACCATCACGCCAAAGCCCGTCACAGGCGGTGCGGCCGATGCCGCGCAAGCCACGCACAGCAGCCATGCCGGGAGAAGCCGCCGAAGAGCGCCTGCAAGCCTGGTCATTACATGGCCCCCGCGAGCGAAACGGCTTCATGCTTGAGCGTGAGGTAGCGCCTTGCCACGGTGCCCGGCGCGCAGGCTTCGGCGAGGGTCCAGGCCGGCTGCTTGGAGCGGTGCTCGGCCAGGTAGCGCGACAACCCGTCGAGGTCGGTGGCGCCGTTGCCGATGAGGAAGGCGTAGTCGCCGAACAGCTCCCGGTGCACCGGAATGTCCGACAGCAGCAGCGGCACGCCCAGCGTGGCAGCCTCGGCGGCGGACAGGTTGAAGCCCTCGAACGCCGAAAGCGAAATGAACGCCGCCGCGCCGCAGTACAGCTGCGTCAGTTCCTTGCGCGAGACCATTCCTCTATGGCGCACGCAGCCGCTGATGGCGGGTCCCATAAGGGCGGCCATCCGCTTCACTTCCGCCGCACCGTTGCCGGTGACGTCCAGCCAGTCGACCAGGCCCTCCCGCTTCATGCGTTCGAACAGCTTCAGCGTGCCGTCGAAGTTCTTGTGGGGGTAGTAGTGGTACGAAGCAATGAGGTAGCGCTCTCCAATGACAGCCGCGCGCCCCGGCTTGACCGGTCCCGGCGGGCCGGGCGAGCGGGTTGCCTCCACCGGATTGAAGATGACCGTCGGGTGCTCGCAGCGTCCGAAGTAGCGCTCGAAATCCTGCTGGCTGCTTCTGCTGATGAACACCACGTCAGCCGCGCTGCGCGCCACGCGCCGCAGGCACCAGTCGAGCCACAAGCGCTTGGTGCGGCTGAAGTACTGCGGGTAGGCCTTGTACTGCAGGTCGTGAATTACCACGATCGAATCGCGGTGGCGCCCGAAAAGCGTGAACGGCAGAAAGTAGTTGGGGAACAGCGAGAACACGGTCTCGCCGGACACCAGTGCCCGCAGCCGGTGATAGTTGTAGAGCAGTATCTCCACCAGGAAACGGCTGACCCTCAGGCGCTGCGCGACGGCGTAGATGCCCGGGTGCCGCTCGCTGATCGGCTGGATGTGGTCGCCCTTGCACATGCGCATCCGGCGCAGCAGAAGATCGGACACGTTCAGCACGCCGCCCGCGCCCTTGTTGAGGCTGATCGAGTCGTAGAAGAGGTATTTGTACATGTTGAAACCTCACGTCGTGCCGTGCGCGTACATCGCCGCCCCGCGGCCCGGCTGGCGAAAGCGCGAACTCAGCAGCCCGGCAAAAACCGCCGCGATCAGCCCCGAGGCCGCGAACGGGCCCCAACCCAGAATCGGCCCCCGCATGAAGGGCACGTATGCAGCCAGCAGCACCAGTGCGCAGAGGTAGGTGGCAGACAGCGCGGCATGCGGTTGGTCCACCTTGTCGAGCATGCGGAACAAGGCCGAGACCGCCAGTCCGAGCATCACCGGACCTGCCAGGCCGAAGTCGAAGTACGCCGTGGTGAATGGCGGCAGCGAGAGATTGCTCTGCGAGAAGTTGCCCAGCACGGCCGGCCATCCGAGCGGGTCGAACTCCGGGTACATCTTCAGGCTGCGCGGCAGCATGAAGGAGAAGGCCGACAGCAGGTAGCGGCCGAAACCGAGTTCGGGTTCGGGCGCGCGCTCCAGCAGTCCGGCCACGACGTACATCGCGTCGAAGTCCTGGCTGTAGGGAAAGGTGGTGAGCGTCTCGCCCCAGAAGCTGCCGCGCGAAATCAGGTTCAGTACCGGGCCAAGTCCGGCGATGGCACCGAAGATCAGCATGGCCAGCAGCCAGCGGCGCTTCACGCCGAGCACGTAGATGAAAAGCGGCAGCAGGCCGATCAGCAGGATCTGCCGCGGCGTGTTGACGGGGTAGGCCGCAATGCCGGCCAGCACCAGCGCAAAGCCGGCGGCGCACCACGACCAGATCGTCCGGCGGCGGTATGCGTGGATAGCCAGTGCCACGAAGCACATCAGCACGATGAGCTTCGGCAGCGTCGAATAGACGATGAAATCGACCGGAAGGTTCTGGCCTTCGTCGGGCAGGCCGCGCGCGATGAAGTTCAGGTCGGGGCGGATGAACAGCGACGCGAACGCCGCAACCGTGCCGCTCAGCAGCAGCAGCACGGGGTGCGCAACGCCGGCGATCTGCGTCTCGGGCAGCCCGGCCCCGCGCGCGAAGGCCGGCGCTGCCGCCTCGTGCATGCCGAACCTGGCGGCCTCCACACCCGCCATGTACAGCAGCAGCAGCGTGATGGCTTGTGTGTGCGCACCCGCGCCGATCACGCCCGTGTCCCAGAACGAAACGTCGGCCGCGATCTGCATGGCCGGCGCCACCGAGAAGTAGGTGAGGACCGCGGTGTAGTGGATCAGCAGGAACGTGCTCGTCCCGGGGGCGCCGAGCATTGCAAGCTGCACCAGCGAGAGCACGCACACCGCCGCGTAGCCCCAGACCGGGTCTACCTGGGCGCATGCGAACGCAGCCGCAATGCCGAACCAGAAGCAGAGTGTTCTCATGACAGGGCCTTGTGCGGTGGAGGTGGGCGTTCGGCTCAGGCGTGGGCGATCTCTTGGACCGGACGGATCGCCTCCTGGTATGCCGCATAGGTGCGGCGCAGGCCTTCTTCGAGCGGCACCGTGGCGTGCCACCCGATGGCCGCTGCGCACGACACATCGAGCAGCTTCCTGGGCGCGCCGTCCGGCTGCGAGGTGTCGAAGCGGATCCGGCCGCTGTAGCCGACGACGTCGCCGATCAGCGCCGCCAGTTCGCCGATCGACAGGTCTTCACCCGTGCCGAGATTGATGTGCGCGCACATGGGCGTGGTGTGCTGCTCGTAGCTGTCGCGCGTCATGTCCATGACTGCGATGCAGCCGTCGGCCATGTCGTCGACATAGAGGAACTCGCGACGCGCGCGGCCGGTGCCCCAGATCACCACCTCGGACGCGTTTTCCGTCTTGGCCAGGTGAAAGCGCCTGATGAGGGCCGGGACCACGTGGCTGTTCTGCGCGTGGTAGTTGTCGCCGGGCCCGTACAGGTTGGTCGGCATCACGCTGCGGTAGTCGATGCCGTGGGAGGCACCGTATTGCCGGTTGTAGCTCTCGCACAGCTTGATGCCTGCAATCTTGGCGATTGCATAAGGTTCGTTCGTCGGCTCGAGCTTGCCGCTGAGCAGCGCATCTTCGTGGATGGGCTGCTCGGCAAGCCGCGGGTAGATGCAGCTCGAGCCGAGGAACAGGAGACGCCTGACGTTCGCAAGGAACGCCTGGTGCGTGACATTGGCGGCGATCAGGAGGTTCTGGTAGATGAACTCCGCCGGGTAAGTCATGTTGGCGTGGATGCCGCCGACCCTTGCCGCCGCGAGATAGACCTGGTCGATCTGCTCGGTGGCGAAGAACCGGCGCACTGCCTCCTGGTCGAGCAGGTCGAGCTCTTCACGTCCGCGCGTGACGACCTCGTGCCCGAGGCTGCGCAGGCGCTTCATGAGCGACTGACCCACCATGCCGCGATGACCAGCAACGTATATACGCATATGTTCTTTCGGTTGAAGGTTGAGGATTGAGATGTCGGAACAGGGAGTGCACGGGCCTCGGCGCCTAGCCGGAACCCTTGGCGCCGGCCACCACCAGGAAGGTCTTCAGCAGGATCGCGAGGTCCTGGCGCAGCGACAGCGTGGCGACGTAGTCGGCGTCCATGGCGGCCCTGCGCCGGTAGCTGACTTCGCTGCGCCCGCTCACCTGCCACAGGCCGGTGATGCCAGGGCGTACCGAGCAGTAGTGGCCCCAGTAAGGGCCGTACAGGTCCTTCTGCGAGAACATGCAGGGGCGCGGGCCGACCATGCTCATGTCGCCCTTGAGCACGTTCCAGAACTGCGGCAGCTCGTCGAGGCTGTACTTGCGCAGGAACGCGCCGAAGGGCGTGATGCGCGGGTCATGCTCCAGCTTCTGGTACATGTCCCATTGCCGGCGCGCCTCTTCGTTCTCGCGCAGGTGCCGCGCCAGCACCGCGTCGGAGTCGGCCACCATCGAGCGGAACTTGTAGAAGCTGAAGACACGCCCATCCCGTCCGTAGCGCGGCTGCTTGTAGATCGCCGGGCCGCCGGAGGTCAGCAGCACGCCGATCCAGACCAGCGCATAGGCCCACCCCATGAACAGGAAGAAGCAACTCGCCATTGCGATGTCCGCACCGCGCTTGGTGGCCATCAGCAACCGCGAATTGCCCGCCCACTGGACGGGAGCATTCGATGGCAAGGTGTTCACGCCGTGGCTCCCTCCGTTGCCGCCGCGGCCGCGACCGGCGTTGCGGGCCGGGGCAGTTCGGCGGGCGCGGTCGGATAGTCGTGCGCGCGCAGCCTGTAGGCACCGTAGCGATAGGCAAGGCTGCCGTAGTAGCGGCGGCGGGTGTCCAGCGCGTTGAGTACCACGCCCTGGAAATGCGCACCGGCGTGCCTCAGCTGCTTGACGCTTTCGGTCAGGTCGCCCAACTCGTTGTCGCCGGCGCGGGCGACCATTAGCAGGGTTCCCATGCAGGTCGCCATCTCGGCCGTTTCCGACGCGAGGAGCGTGGGCGGCGTGTCGACAATCACCACGTCGTAGCGCGTCGAAACCTTCTCGAGCACGCGTGCGAATGCATCGCTTGTGAGAAGGCCCGTCGGGTCGGACGGCAACACGCCTGTCGTCATCACGTCGAGATGCGGCAGAACCCCCTTGTGGATGGCGCTGTCGAGTTCGATGGCGCCCTGGATCAGTTCCGAGAGGCCGCCGCTGCGCTTCAGGCCGAAGCGGGGTGCCACGCTGCTGCGCCGGAGGTCGGCATCGATCAGCAGCACGCACCGGCCGCTCGATGCAAGCACCGCCGCAAGGTTGGAAGACACGAAGGTCTTGCCCGCGCCGGGCGTGGCGCTGGAGATCATGATCCGGTTGTTCAGCGCCCGCGGCATCGCAAACTTGAGCGCGGTGCGTAGCCGCCGCAGTCCCTCGAGCGCCGGGTCGTCCGGATGAGCCGCCGCCAGCAGGTGCATGCCGGGCTTGCCTTGGAGCACGGCGCGGTCGAGGTGGCGCTGCCGGTCGCTCAGCGTGACCGTGCTGTACACGTCCAGGCCGGTGTGGGTTTCGATCTCGGCCGGGCTGGCAATGGTGTTGCGCCACGACCTGCGCATGAAGGTCGAGGCCGCGCCGACGAAGAGGCCCGCCAGCAGCGCAAGCGCCATGGTGATCGAGGCCTTGGGCCGGATCTGCTTCTCGGGCGTCAGTGCCTGGTCGAGCACACGCACGTTGCCGATGCGTCCTTCCTTGGCGAGCCGCATCTGCAGCGAGCTGTTGAGCAGCGACACGTAGAGGTCCGTATTGACCTTGATGTCCCGCTGCATGCGCAGCGAGTCCTGCTGCATCATCGGCATGCGGCGGATGCGCTGTTCCACGCCGCCCAGCGCCTTCTTCAGCGACGCAATCTGCGCGTCGATGGTCATGACGCTCGGGTCGCGGGCCGTGAAGCGCTCGGTGAGCTCCAGCCGCTTCTGCGTTGCGTCGAAGAGCTTCGTCTGCAGGTCGATGTTCTGCGACAGCGCATTGCGCGCCTCGTCATCGAGGCTGATCGTTCCGTTGCGATTGCGATACTGGTTGTAGACCTCTTCGGAGTTCTCCAGCTGCTGCTTGAACTTGGGCAGCTCGCCTCCCAGGAAGTTGAGCGCGCGCTGCGCCTGCGCCGTCTTCTGGTCGATGTTCACGCGGACATACAGGCGCGCGACTTCATTGAGAAGGTTCGCCAGCTGCATGCGGTTGCCGGTCTGCCAGCTCACTTCCATGACCGAGGACTGCTTGCCTTTTTCGATCACGCGAAGGTCCTTCTGCAGCTCCAGCAGAGTGAGCTGCTTCGATTGGCGCACCAGCGAGAAGGCCGCGCCCGGCAGCCCCGAGACGGAGCCCACCAGCAGGTGGAGGGGGCCGAGCGGGGTTTCGGCGTCGACCGGTGTCCCCACCTTGCCTTCGATCGGCGCTTCCAGCTTGGGATGGCTCAGGGAGTAGGCGCCGTTCTCGCCCGCGGTCAGCGTGAAGCGCGTGCCTTCGAGTTCGGCTGGCACGTCCATTTGCGCGACCACGATCTGCTCGTTACCGCTCACGTAGCCCGAAAGGCCCGCAAAGCCGGGTTCGGAGAGCTTCTTCGCGCGCCGTGCCAGCCATGGGCCGACGATCGGCACATAGAGCGGCTCGGCCTCGATGTAGAGCTTGGTGTTCTCGATGGCCTGCCCGAGCACGAGGCGCGACTTCAGGATTTCGGCCTCGCCCGCGGTAGGGGTCTTGGCATTCAGCGCGCTGCTCGCGGAGTCGCCGACCAGCGTGCCACCCGAGCGTTCCGGGTCCTCGACCTGGATGAGCACGTTGGCTTCGTACACGCGCGGGCCGAATAACGCGTAGGCCGCGCCGATCAGCAGTGCCACCGCGGTGATCTTCGCGATCTTCCATCGGTTGTCGATCAGCAGGTCGACATGCTCCCGCAGTCTTGAAGGAGGCTGCTCGGAAGCCGGCGCCGCATCTGTTGGGGCGGTAACCATGGGTTGCCAGTGCGCATTCATGAGATCACCTTTTTGGTTTGCCTGGACGAGGGGTGGCGAATGGGGATAGGGCGCTCAGCGCCGGTCGACGGTGCCGCCGAGGTTCACGACCTGCGCCGCGGGAAGGATCAGGCTGATGACGCGGTTCCATCGCACCAGCGGCACGGGGTCGATGTAGACGACGTCGCGCGCCTGCAGCGGAAAGCGGTCTGCCAGCGCCAATGCAACCGGGTTCTTCGCGTCGAGGTGGTACACCTCGGGCACTTCGCCGCGCGAATTGCGCACCACGTAGATCTGGCCGGGCGAAGAGGTCAGCAGGTCGGGCCCGCCCGCATCGCCCAGCGCCTCGTTCAGGCTCAGCCGGCCGTTGCGCATCAGCAGGGCGGAGGGGTTGCGGATCTCGCCCATCACATACACGCGGCTGTCCTCGCGGGTGCCCACGTTCACGAGGTCGCCGTTCTGCAGCGGGATGCGACTCGCATCGAAGCCGTAGCGCTGCAGCAGCGGCAGGTCGATGTTCAGCGTGCGCTCGCCGCGCGTGAGGGTCACGCGCGAGCGGTCGGCTGCGGTGGTAACGCTGCCGGCGCGGTTGATCGCCTCTGCAAGCGTCATCGGCACATCGGTGAAGATCTGCAGGCCCGGTGTGCGAACCTCGCCTTCCACGTACACGCGCCGGCTGCGGAACGACTGGATCCGCACGCTGACCAGCGGGTCTTTCACGAACGGCGAAATGCGCCGCGTGATCATGTCGGAGGCGCCGCTTTCCGTCATGCCCTCGACCTTGGTGCGCCCGATGTAGGGAAAGGTGATCTCGCCCGATCCGTCGACGATGAAGCCGGGAGCCACGCTCACGCCCGTCGGGTCCGACTGCTGCGAGATGACGGCGCCCGCGTTGGGCATGAGTTCCGGGTGCCGGTACACCACGATGCCGATCACGTCGCCTGGAGCGATCGTGTAGGCCGGTGCCTTGCCGAAGAGCTGGCGCACCTCCGCCGGCACGCCCTGCGGTTCCTGTGTGGCGCGCGTGCGGATCAGCTCGGGCGTGATGGGAACGATCTTCGGCTCGCCTTCCGCATGGGAAGTGCTCCAGCCGCTGGTGTCCGGCGTCTTGAAACCGGGAATCCCGCAGCCAGTCAGGCACAGCGGCAGCGCCAACGCGACCACCGACCCGATCCGGCGTCGGATGCGCGCGCGTTCGGAAGCTTGGACGGACGCGGGAGCAACGGGTGCGCCGCGCGAGGAACTGGCTGGGTCGAGGTGTGCCATGGGATGGTCCTTTGCTCGTGGGGGATCCTGAAAGTCCTGGAACGGGTTCACTGCGGCACGTAGGCGCCGTGCAGGGGAGGCTCGGCAACGGCCGGGGCGGGGCTCACGGCGCGGCGCTCGGTGCCGGCGCCCGTGGCGCATGCGGTCACCCAGTCGCCGACCGACTGCAGAAAGAGCTGCTGCCCCTTTGCCGTGCAGAAGGTGTGGTCGAGTTCGCGCATGAATTCGTACTGGAGGGCCTGCGCGAAGGGCTCGCGCCGGAAGGGGCCGAGCTGGTCGCGGCCGTGGTCCGAGACATGCAGCGAGCCCGAATACAGCAGCTGCACCGCCACCTTCCGCTCAACCAGGCGCTTCATGGCCGCGCCGAACCAAACGGCATTGACCTGCGGCGGCTTTCTTTCCGTGAAGAAGCCGGGCAGCGCCTTCGTGGAGTAGCTGCGCAGAAAATGCCGCTGGAGCCAGCGCTTGGCCTTGCCCGCGAAGGCCGGGTGCGCGGGGGCGGCAATGGCGCGCCGCACGTTGCGCTCCCAGCGGGAGCGCCATTCCGGGAACGCGAAGCCGTCGAACAGCGAAATCGCCACCACGCGCGTGTCCGCTTCGGCCACGGCCATGGCGTGCTCCACGCCCGAGCACATGGCCACGATCACGAACTGCCGGATGCCCATCGTGTTCTCGAGCAGGTCCATGCCCGCCTGCAGGTCGTTCATTGCGCGGGTCTGCAGGTCGTGCGAGAAGTCGGACGCCTCGCTGTCCCCCACGCCGCCCAGGTCGAAGCGCAGGCTGCTCACGCCGCGCGCGGCCAGCACATGCGCCAGCTTGACGTTGATGCGGCGCGGGCCGATGCGATGGTTGGCGCCCATGTTGAACATCAGGCATGCGGCAGTGGCGGGCACCTGTTGCGCGGGCATCGTGACGGTGCCGACCAGCGAGTTGCCGGTGCCGAACCGCACCGGGGTTTGCGTCATGTCATTCATGAAGGGCCCCCTGCAGGCGGTTGAGCGCATCGGCCGGAACCATGGCGCTGTTGGGGTAGGGGTCGGACGTCCAGTCGAGCCGGTGCTGGAAGTAGGCAAGGCGCACCGGCATGTAGCGCGACTGCTGCTCGGCCGCCCACTGCGCTGTCTGCTCGTCGTCGGGGCCCGTGAGCACCAGCGTGTCGTGCAGGGCCGTGAGCGGGAGCGATTCGGGCGCAAGCGTGGCCAGCTGCGTGCGCAGCGTGGCCGAAAGCGAGGTGCCCAGCGCCTCCTCGGGCATGGTGTCGGGCTCGCGCGAAAGGCCGCGTCGCCACGCCAGGTCGGGAATGCAGAAGGTCGTGTCGATGGCCGCCACGTGTTGCTCGCGCAGCAGGCGCGCATAGCGCCGCCCGTCGATCACGGGCTCCCACAGCACCAGCCGCGCCGGGTCGCAGCGCCCGTTGCGGGCCGCCAGCACGGCCAGGGTGGCGCCGAGCCGCGCGCCCACCCAGACGATGCGGCTTCCCGGTGCGCGCCGGCGCAGCTCTTCATGCGCCGTGCACAGGTCGCGCCGCCAGCCGTCGAGCTCGCCGTCGTCCTCGTCGCCCGGTGAATCGCCGGTGCCGTAGAAGTCGAAGCGCAAGGTCGCGATGCCCGCGCGCGCCAGGCGCTCGGCCAGCACCTTGAAGAAGCGGTGCGTGCGCATGCCCTCCTGCCCGAAAGGCGGGCAGATGAGCACCGCGGTGTTTCCGGGCAGTGCTTCCTCGGCGGCGTGGAACAGGCCGAAGATCTGCCGCGATGCGGGGCCGAAAAGGAATGGATAGGGGGTCATGCAAAGCTCTCCATTGCCCCGCGCGGCATGCTGGCGCGGGTGTGGGTCTGCCGCCACTCGGCGATCGATCCCACGCTGTCCATGCGCGAAGGCGCGGGCTGCAGCACAAGCCACAGGATTCGGCCGGCGACCGGCACCTCGACGCTGCGGCAGTCCGCCGTCACGCCCACTTCGAAGCGCTCCGGCGGCACGATCAGCCCCAGCCCGATGGCCTTGAGGCAAGCCTCCTTGCGCGTCCAGCAGGTGAGAAAGGCCTGGTCGCGCTCGTTGGCGGGCAGGGCGCGAAGCGCTTCGTTCTCAAGCCGCGTGAAATGCGTTGCGGCAAGCGCCAATGCATCGGGCACCGGCCGAAGCTGTTCCACGTCCGCGCCCAGCGGGCCGCGCTCGCCGATGGCGACCAGGCCCAGCCCCTGGCTGTGGCTCAGCGAGAAGTGAACGCGCGGCCAGCCCAGCAGCGAAGGCTTGCCGAAGGCGCTGTGCGTAAAGCGCAGCGCATCGGCGCGCGCGCCGGTCTGCTCGGCCAGCGCATAGCGCAGCGCGGCATGCGCCGCCACGTAGCGTTGCCGCTCCTGCGGAAAGCGGAACTGCCCGGCACGTGTGCGTTCCTCCTTGGAGAGGATCAGCGCGGCACCGGGACCGGCGCAGTCATCCAGGTCGAAATACTGGCAAAGCGGTGCGTCGACAGAAGAAAGGGCGAAGGCCGCGTGTCCCATGATCGTTACTCCTTGCGTAGCCAGCCGCCGAAGGTGCGGCTCAGCAGGCCCTCGCCGCGCGCGCCGGTCTTGAGGTTGCCCATAGCCAGCGGTGCGAGCTCCGAGAGCTCGGCGCTGTCATGCGCTTCGTGGGCGGAGGCCGCGATCTGGCCGAGGTTCTCGAACAGGTACCGGCGCGACTGAACGCGGTACCCCAGCGTCTGCTCGGTCTGCTGCAGCGCCCGCAGCACGAGCAGCGAATCCCCGCCAAGGTCGAAGAAGTTGTCAGTCGGGCGGATGTCGTTGACGTCGATGCCGATCACCGAGGCCCAGATCTGCGCGAGCCGGGCATGCTCCGGGTTCAGGAGCGTTTCGTCGGCCTTCGGGACAGCGGCGGTGGCATGGGCCGGTGCCGAAGCTTTGGCCGCATCCACGGCGGCGAGCCTGCGCAGGTAGACGGCGCTGGGCGAACCTTCTTCGCTGGACAGTTCGGCAAGCGTGGCTTCGGGATGCGCGGCGGCCCGTTGCAGCAACTCCAGGTAGCGGTCGCGCAGATGTGCCCCGGTTTCGCGCAGGTAGATGTCCGCGTTGTAGTTCAGCGCGCCCTCCAGCCCGTGCGGCTTGTCCATCAGCCACATGCCGATGTCGTCGGTGGCGCCGTGCTGCATCAGGTGCAGCTGGCGGGTTTGCAGGCTGCCCAGGCGGCGTGCGCGGTCGCGCGCGTCCTGGAACGAGAACATCGTCTGGTAAGGACCGACCGCGCGGATGCGGGCGCCCAGGGCGGGCTCCGCCATGAGCCGCTCGAACGGCACCTGCTGGTAGTTCATGATCGACAGCAGCTCGCGCTTCACGTAGCGCATGAACTCGGCGAGCGGCTGATCCAGGCCGACCTGCAGAGAGACCGGCAGCACGTTGTTGAAGAAGCCCATCACGTCTTCGGTCTCGGGCTGCTGGCGGCCGCGCACCGGGTTGGCGATGACGATCGACTCCGAGCCGATGACCCGGCTCATGGTGAGCGCATAGATGCCGAACGTCAGCATGCTCAGCGTCACGTCCATGTCGCGGGCAACCTTGCGCAACTGCTGCGTGGTCGAAAGGTCGACACGGATCCATTGCGCGCCGCCCTGGCCGCTCTTGCCCGAGCGCCGCGGCATGTCGGTGTTGGGCAGGCGCGGCATCGGCGCGTCGGCGAAGCGCTTCAGCCAGAAGTCGAGCTGCTCCTGGAAGCCGGGCTCGTTCATCCAGTTGGCCTGCCATTCGGCATAGTCGCCGTGCGTGGTGGCAAGCGCGGGCAGGCCGTGCGGGCGCCCGCGTTCCGCCGCGTCGTAGATGGCGGAGAGCTCGCGCTGAAGCAGGTCGAAGGACCAGCCGTCCCAGATCAGGTGGTGCGGCACGAACACGAACACATGCTCGTGCGCATCGAGCTGGAACACCGCCGCATGCATCATGGGCGCGCGGTGAATGTCGATCGGCCGGTCGGCAAGCTCCTGCATGCGATCGGCCAGTTCGGCTTCGCGCTGGTCGGCCGGCAGGTTGCGCAGGTCGATGAAAGGCAGTTCGAAGTCCACCGCTTCCGACATCGCCTGCACCGGCTGCCCGGTGTGCGGATCGGTCGCCATGCGGGTACGCAGGGCGGGCTGGCGGCGAATGATCTCCCTGAACGCGGCCTCGAAGCGCTGCGCATCGAAGTTGCCGGTCAGGCGCTGGGCGGCGGGTGCGTTGTAGACCGAGCGGCCGGGATGCAGGTCCTCCATGAACCGGATGCGCTCCTGCGACGGGGTGAGCGGCGCCGTCTTGCGATTGATGCGGCAGGGCAGCGGCGCCTGTGCGAGGGAGCCCGCGCTTTGCAGGCCCTCGACAAGCGCGGCCAGCTTTTCGGCCGTGGGCGCCTCGAACAGAGCGCGCAGCGGCAGCGTGATCTTGAACTCGCGGCTCAGCAGCGTTGTCAGGCGCGAAGCCAGCAGCGAATGGCCGCCCATGGCGAAGAAGTCGTCCCGCATGTCGAGGCCGGGCAGGCTCAGCACCTTTTCCATGGTGGCGAGCACCTTGCGTTCGCAATCGGTGCGAGGTCCGGCGCCGCGCCGCGCCTCGTCGCGCGAGACGGCCTGCGGTGGCGGCAGCGAAACGCGGTCGACCTTGCCGTTCGGCAGCGTGGGCAGCGTCTTCAGTGCCACCACGTGCTGC
The DNA here is from genome assembly GCF_009755665.1 of Variovorax paradoxus. Lineage (NCBI taxonomy): Bacteria > Pseudomonadati > Pseudomonadota > Betaproteobacteria > Burkholderiales > Comamonadaceae > Variovorax > Variovorax paradoxus. Next base: position 3,511,309 of record NZ_CP046622.1, on the reverse strand, counting down.
GGCAGCATGAAGGCGGGCAAGTGCTCGCGCAGGTGCGCCATCAGCACGTCCTGATCGAATTCGACGCCGGGCGTGAGCGCAAGGTAGGCCACCAGGCGAACGTCGCCCGGGCTGTCTTCGCGCGCCACGACCACGCAGCGCGAAACGCCGGCCACCTCGCGGCAGCGCGCCTCGATCTCGCCCGGCTCGATGCGGTAGCCCCGCACCTTGAGCTGGAAGTCCAGCCGGCCCAGGTGCTGGATCAGCCCGTCGTTGCGCCAGCGGCCCCGATCGCCGGTGCGGTACAGCCGCTTGGCGGTGCCGAAGATGCGGGCGGTGACGAAGCGCTCGGCAGTGAGCTCGGGCCGGTCGATGTAGCCTTGCGAGAGGCCGTCACCCGCAATGCAGATTTCTCCGGGCACGCCGATGGGACAGGGTTGAAGGTCGGCGTCGAGAATCCAGATCTCGGTGTTGTCCACGGGGTGGCCGATGGACACGCCGCGCGATGCCACGGCCTTCGGGTCGACCAGCCAGGCCGTCGAGTACACCGTGGTTTCGGTGGGGCCGTAGCCGTTCCAGAGTTCCGAAAGGCGCTCGCACAGCGCAAGCGCGAAGCTGGGCCGCAGCGGCTCGCCGCCGATCCAGCCGCGAAAGCCCGGCGCGCCCGGCCATTGGGCGTCGAGCAGCAGCTGCCACATGCCGGGCGTGGCCTGCAGGAAGTTGATGCGCTCTTCCTCGAGCAGCTTGCTCAGGCGCACGCCGTCCATGGCCAGCTCGCGCTGCACCATCACGATCTCGGCGCCCACGGTGAGCGGCAGCAGCAGGTCCGGCACGGCCATGTCGAACGACAGCGTGGTCACCGCCGCAATGCGGTCGCTGGCGTTCATGCCGGACTTCCTCAGCATCCACTGCAGCAGGTTGGCCACCGATGCGTGCCGTGCGGACACGCCTTTGGGCAGGCCCGTGGAGCCGGAGGTGTAGATCACATAGGCGGGATCGTCCGGGCCGGCGTCGTCTTCGCTCGCGGGCAGGGGATCGCCGGAGGCTTGCTGCCAGGCGCTGTCGCGGTCGATCTCGAACACGTGTTCTCCCGCGCCCTCGCGCCAGCTGCGCGGCGCCCCGGCAATGTCCGACGAAGTCAGAAGCAAGGTGAGGCCGGCGTCCTTGGCGTAGTGGTCGAGCCGTGCCTGCGGAAACGCGGGGTCGAGCGGTACGTAGGCGGCGCCCGCCTTCAGCACGGCGACCATCGCGAGGACCATTTCGAGGCTGCGCTCCAGGCACAAGCCCACATGCTGGCCGCGGCGCACGCCGCGCTCGCGCAATGCACGCGCAAGCCGGTTGGATTGCGCGTCGAGCTCGGCATAGGTGAAGACTCGCGCGCCGTCGCGCACCGCGGGGCGATCGGGCTGCAGCGGCACGCGGGCCAGGAAGCGCGCGAGCGCATGCGGCGCGCCTTCCAGTGCGGTGGGAGGTGGCTGCAGCGCGATGAGCTCTTGCGCGCCCTCGGGCGAGAGCACCTCGAGCCGGCCGACGGCTTCGCCCGGGTTGCGCGCGGCCGAGCGGAGCACGCATTCGAACATGTCGAGCCAGCGCTGAACGGTGGCTTCGTCGAACAGGTCGGTGTTGTATTGCGCCTCGATCTGCAGGCCGCCGTCGAGCGGGCGCAGGTTCAGGAAGAGCTCGAAATTCTCGAACTGGCGGGGAATGGTGTCCTGGGTGACGTCCAGGCCCGTGAAGGCCTGCGTGCTGCTGGCCACGTCGGGGTCGACGTTGAACACCACGCTCACCAGCGGCAGGCGGCTCGGGTCGCGCTGCAGCGCAAGTTTGCCCAACAGCGCGCCGTAGGTAAGCGCCTGGTGATCGAATGCGTCGAGCACGGCGGTGCTGCATTCGCCCAGCAATGCGTCGAAGCGCATCTGGCCGTGTGCGGCGAGGCGCAGCGGCAACAGGTTGACGCAGTGGCCCACCAGGTCGGGCATGTCGCGCGCGATCTGGCCCGACGCCGGAATGCCGACCACGATGTCGTCCTGCCCGGTGAGGCGGTGCAGCGTGGCGACGAAGCCGGTAAGCAGGCCCGCGAACAGGCTGGCGCCGGTCTTCGCGCTCATCGAACGCAGCGCGGTCACCAGGCGGCGGTCTAGCAGCCGCTCGGCGCGCCGCGAGTTGAAGGTGCGCGTGGCGGGGCGCAGGTGGTCGAGCGGGAGTTCGATCACGGGCAGGGTTCCGCCGGGAAAGCGCTCCAGCCAGTAGTCCACATGCACCTGCATGTCGGGGTGCGCGGCTTCAGCGGCTTCTTCCGCCGCAAAGCTCGCATAGGTTGGCGCGGGCTTGAGCCGCAGGCCGTTGCCCGTTTGCTCGGCATACAGATGGCCGAGCTGCTCGGTAATGACCACCCAGGACCAGCCGTCGCAGACCACATGGTGCGCCGACATGACGAGTTCATGCTCGGCATCGCCGAGCCGGTACAGCACAGCCCGGAACAGCGGGCCTTGCTCCAAAGAGAAAGGCGTGCACACCGCGGTGTCGTGCGCGTCCTTCAGCGCCTGGGTTCGGGCTTCGGGCGAAAGGGCGCTCAGGTCCTTTTGCTCCATCGGGTCTTCGGGCGGCTGGCCGACCAGCATGCAGGTGCCGTCAGGCGAAACCGTGGCGCGCAGCGACTGGTGGCGCCCGACCAGCCGTGCCACGGCACGCGCCATGGCATCGCGGTCGAGCGGCCCGCGCAAGCGCAGCAGCACCGATTCGTTGTACGAGAGCGAGGCTTCGGTGCTCATCGTTGCGCCGAGCCAGACTTCGCGCTGCGATTCAGTCGTCGGAATGACGCATTCGATAAGGCCCGCGGCGGCGGGGGGGCGAAGAACGGCGTTCATGCTGTGGCCTTTCCATTGATCAGATGGCTGGGGGAAGAGGTGGTGTCGGGCACGTACCAGAAGGGCTGGCCGTCGATGTCGCGGGCGAGGACCGAGCCGTCTTCTTCCTCGGCCTTGCGGTAGTCGAAGCCGGTGATGACGGTCGCGCGGCGCGGCAGGAATCCGGATTCCTGCATTTCGGCCACAGACTCCTTGAATGCGCGCTGGATGGTCGCGATGTCCTCGGCGCTGTGCGCGCTCGTGAGAAAGCACGGGAAGTTGTCCAGGATGTGCACGCCGCGGCTGCGCATCATTGCGAACAGCAGGTCTTGCAGCGGATGGTCTTCGAGCCAGCTCACGCGCCAGAGCGAAGCGAAGTGCCGGATCGCGATGGGCGCGCCCACCTCGGCGCACCAGGCCGTGAGCTCCTCGGCCATGGTGCCGGTGCTGGTGCTGAGCCCGATCTGCAACGCGGGGCCGGCGTCTTTCAGATAAGCGAGCGATGCCTTGGCCGCGGCCAGCGCGAGCGGGTGCCGCACGAAGGTGCCGGCGAAGTAAGTCACGCCCACGCCGGGGATGGAGTCGTCGCCGTACTGCCAGGCGCCGCCGTCGAGCGCGTCCATGAACTCGCGCTTGCCGGCAATCACGCCGACCGGGAAGCCGCCGCCGATCACCTTGCCGTAGGTGGCAAGGTCGGCGCGTATGCCGAACAGTTCCTGGGCGCCGCCCAGCCCGACGCGAAAGCCGGTGATGACCTCGTCGAAGATCAGGCAACTTCCGCTTTCCGCGGTAATGGCGCGCACCTCTTCCAGGAACTCGCGCGGCTGGAAGTCGGGGCGGCGGCTTTGCACCGGCTCGGCGAGCACGGCGGCAAGGTCGTCGGCGTTCTCGCGAATGAAGGCCAGCGCCTCCGGCGTGCCGTAGTCCAGCACGCGGATGTCCCCGAACATGCCGCTCATCACGCCGGGCGCGGCGGAGAGGCCCTTGCCGCCCTTGCCGGCGCGAACCAGCACTTCGTCGAAGGTGCCATGGTAGGAGCCCGTGAACACCACGACGGTGCTGCGCCCCGTGACCGTGCGTGCGATGCGCAGCGCCGCCATGACCGCTTCGGAGCCGGTGTTGCAAAGCGCCGCGCGGTCGCTGCCAGTGAGCTCACAGATGAGCGCGGTCACATCCGCGGCCAGCGGATGCTGCGGGCCGATCTCATAGCCTTCGTCGAGCTGCCGGCGCACCGCTTCCTGCACGAAGTCCGGCTGCCAGCCGAACATGTTCATGCCGAAGCCGTTGAGTGCATCGACGTATTCGTTGCCGTCCAGGTCCCAGAGCTTCGACCCCTTGGAGCGCTCGATCACGATCTGGTAGGTGATCTCCTTGGTGATCGGACGGAAGCCATTGACCACGCGCGGGTCCGCCATGTGGGGGCGGTTGGCTTCAGTGAACTGCTTGCTCTTTTGCGTGCGCTGGACGTAGCGGCGCATGAATGCGGCGAGCCGCGCTTTCTGCCGGCCGCTCGGCTCGGCGGTGCGCTGCGTGTGGATGCGCGCAATGGCGCCGAACGCCTTTGTCACGTCATACCGCAGCGGCTCCTTGGCTGCGGCGGGTTCGTCGGCAGCGGGCAGTGCGGGCGAGGTGGGCGCTGCCTGCGCCACGGCCGGCTGCACAGCGGGCTGGGTCGCCTGCTGCACAGCCACGTCATGGGAAAGCTCCGCCCCGGCGCCGGACAGCAGCGCGAGCTGCTGACGCATCAATTCCATTTGCTGCGTAACCAGTTGTACAAGTGGCGTGGCGCCGATTCCGCTGCCTTGCAAGGGCGTGAAAACAGGCGACAGATGGGCTACCGCGGGCACGGCGGCCGCCGTTGGCACCGGCGCGGAAACCACCACGGCTGCCGGAGCGGACGCCACTGGCGCCGCAGCCACTGCGGCAACGGGTTCGGACGGCAGGGTCTCCCGCAGGAAAGCGCCGAGCGCGTCGAGGCTGCGATAGTTCTCCATGAGCTGGCGAAAGCTCAGGTTCACCTTGAAGCGCTTCTTGATCTGCGTGGCGACCTGCGTCAGCGTGAGCGAGTCCAGCCCGAGTTCGCTGAATGCGGCGCTCCCTTCCGCCTGGGCCATGTCGATGCCGGAGATGTCCTCGAACAAGGACCGCAACCGCGCGTCGAGCGAGGCGTCCGACGAAGCGGATGTGGAAGAAACAGGTAGCGGGGGCGCTGCAGCAACTGTCACGGTCGTCTCCAAAACGGGGGGTGGTACAAAAAGGGCGGGCACGGGCGACGCGGCTTCCGGCGGGATGGCCGGCTTTGCCGCGGGGGCCGCGATGTCGACCCAGAAACGCTTGCGCTCGAACGGATAGGTGGGCAGGCGAACCCGCTGCGCGCCGTTGCGCACCGCGAGCCGCGACAACTCGACATCGGCGCCGCATGTCCAAAGGCGCGCCAGCGCCAGGCGCAGGGTGCGGGCCTCGTCGGCCGGCTCGCCGTGCAGCAGCGGCATCACTTCGCCGGCGCCGTGCTGGCGCACCAGCGTGGCAAGTGCATTGCGGGGGCCGACCTCGACGAAGAGCGGCCGCGCCGTCTGCGCCATGGCGCTGCGCACCGCCGGCGAGAAGTGCACCGTGCCGCGCAGGTGGCGTGCCCAATAGGCCGCGCTGGTGGCCTCGGCGTCTTCGAGCAGACGGCCTGTGAGCGTCGAATAGATCGGGATCGTCGGCGGGTGTAGCGCCACTTCACTGACCAGCGCTTCGAAAGGCGCGACGGCGCCGTCCATCATTGCGCTGTGGAATGCGTGCGATGTCTGCAGCGGGCGGCTCGGAATGTCTTCTTCCTGCAGCGAAGCCTGCAGCGCCGCAATGGCATCGAAGGGGCCGGCGGCCACGCAAGCTGTCGGGCCGTTGTCCGCGGCCAGGGAGAGCGAAGAGCCGAGCCTGGCCGTGAGCTGTTCGGCACCAAGGCGCACCGACAGCATTGCCCCCGCGGGCTGGGCCTGCATGAGCGCGCCGCGGCGGGCGACGAGCCGCGCGGCGTCTTCGAGCCGCATCACGCCGGCCAGCACCGCGGCCACGAACTCGCCCACGCTGTGGCCGATCAGCGCATGCGGCCGCGCACCCAGCGAAAGGAGCCTGCGTGCCAGTGCGTATTCCATCGCAAACATGGCGGGCTGCGTCACGGCCGTGGGTGCCAGCGCATCGGCTTCGCCTTCGAACATGCGCTCGCGCAGATCGAAGTCGAGCGCGCTGCCGAAGGCCTTGACGCAGGCATCGAAGGCGGCCGCGAAGACGGGGTCGTTCGCGTACAGGTTCTTGCCCATGCCGGCGTACTGCGCACCCTGGCCGGGGAACATCAGCACCAGCTGCGGCGCGCGAGAATCGATGTGGCCGCTGACCCGCCATGCGCTGTCGCTGCCGCGCAGCGCGGCAACGGCTTCGGCCGCATCGCTGGCCACCACGGCGCGGCGGAAGGCGTGTGCCTTGCGGCCGACGCCCAGCGTGTAGGCGACGTCGGCCAGCGGCAGCCCCGGCGTTGCATCGAGATGCGCCGCCAGCTGTTCCGCGGCCACGGCGAGCGCCGCCTCCGAGCGGGCCGAGAGCGGCAGCACTTGCGGACCGGCTGCGCTCGGCGAAGCGGGACGCGGAGGCGCCTCTTCGACGATGACGTGCGCGTTGGTGCCTCCCACGCCGAACGAGCTGACGCCCGCGCGGCGCGGCTCCGCGGCGCGCGGCCACGGCTGGAGGCTTGGCGTGACGTAGAAGGGCGTGCGCGAAAAGTCGATGGAGGGGTTCGGCGCGGTGAAGTGCGCAGTCGGCGGAATCACTTCGTGGTGCAGCGAGAGCGCCGCCTTGATGAGCCCGGCCGCGCCCGCCGCCGTGACCATGTGGCCCACGTTGCTCTTGAGCGAGCCGAGCGCGCAGAAGCCCAGCGCATCGGTGTGCTCGCCATAGGCGCAGGTCAGCGCCTCGACTTCGATCGGGTCGCCCATCGGCGTGGCGGTGCCGTGCGCTTCCACGTACGAGATGCTGCGCGCCTCCACGTCTGCAGCCGCCAGCGCGGCGCGGATCACGGCGGCCTGGCCGTCCACGCTGGGTGCGGTAAAGCTCGCCTTGGCGCCGCCGTCGTTGTTGACTGCGGCGCTGCGCAGCACTGCATAGATGGTGTCGCCGTCGGCCTGTGCGTCCGCCAGGCGCTTCAGCAGCACCACAGCGGCGCCGTCGCTGAACACGGTGCCCTGGGCCTGCGCGTCGAAGCTGCGCGTGCGGCCGTCGGGCGAGAGCATCGAGCCCTCCTGGTAGAGATAGCCGCTGCGCGTGGGGCAGGTAACGGACGCGCCGCCCGCCAGCGCCATGTAGCACTGGCCCGTGCGCAGCGCATGAAACGCGTGCGCCACGGCCACCAGCGATGTCGAGCAGGCGGTGTGCACGCTCACCGCCGGCCCCGTGAGGTTGAGCCGGTTGGCCACCCGCGTGGTGATGTAGTCCTTCTCGTTGGCCAGCATCACCTGGAACTCGCCCACGGCTTCGATGAGGTCGGGCCGCGTGCTGACGTGGCGCTGGAAGTAGCTGGCGTTGTACATGCCGGCATACACGCCCACGGGGCCGGGGGCGGCGTCGGGCACATAGCCCGCGCGTTCCAGGCACTCCCAGCAGATCTCGAGGAACACGCGCTGCTGCGGATCCATCAACGCCGCTTCCTTCGGGCCGATGCCGAAGAAGGCGGCGTCGAAGTTCTCGATGCCTCCGATCACGCCGCGGGCGCGCACATAGGCCGGGTCGCTACGCAAGGCTTCCGAAACGCCGGCATCGAGTGTCTCGTCGTCGAAGAAGCTGATGGTGTCGCGGCCGGCAACCAGGTTGTCCCAGAACTGCTCGACATCCGCAGCGCCCGGAAAGCGGCCCGCGGTAGCGATCAGCGCCACGGCGTCTTGCATGTCCGTGCCTGCCTGCGCCTGGGGTGCGCGTGGGCGATCGCCGGTGGCGGGCGCGGCACTACCGGCGGGTGCCAGCTGAGCCGCCATTGCGGCCGGCGTCGGATAGCGGAAGAAGAGGTTGGTCGAAAGCGGCTTTGCGCTGTCCCGCTGCAGATCCGCAAGCACCTGCAGCACGCGCATCGAATCGCCGCCGAGGTCGAAGAAGTTGTCGTTGCGGCCCGCCTTGGCAATGCGCAGGGCGCGCGCAAAGGCTTCGCACACGCGCTGCTCGGTGGCATTGCGCGCTTCTTCGAACGGCTGTGCAAGATCGGGCCGATCGCTGGCCGGTTCGGGCAGCGCCTTCCGGTCAAGCTTGCCGTTGGCGGTGACCGGCAACTGCTCGAGCCAGACTTGCGCGGAAGGCACCATGGCCGCGGGGAGGCGGGCCGCGAGGTGCGCGCGCAGCGCCTCCCACGAGAGCTTTTCCTGCGAACGCGCGACCAGGTAGGCGACAAGGTTCAGCTGCCCGTCGGCATCGGGCCGCGCGACGACGGCGCAGTTCTTCACCGCCGGGTGGGCGAGGATGGCCGCCTCCACCTCGCCAGTCTCGATGCGGTGGCCGTGGATCTTGACCTGGCCGTCGCGCCGGCCGATGAACTCGATGGTGCCGTCGGGCAGCCAGCGCGCAAGGTCGCCCGTGCGGTACAGGCGCTCGCCCGGTGCGCCGAAAGGGTCGGGCACGAAGCGTTCTTCCGTGAGCGCGGGTTGCCGCAGGTAGCCGCGCGCCAATCCGTGTCCTCCGATGCAGAGCTCGCCCACCATGCCCGTGGGAAGCAGGGCCATCGTGGGGCTCAGCACGCGCAGCACCGTGTCCTTGATGGGCCGCCCGAGCGGCACCGAGCGCAGGTCGGCGGGCAATGCGGCGGGAATGCGGTAGGTGGCCGCGAAGGTCGTGCACTCGGTGGGCCCGTAGCCGTTGCTCAACGCGAGCTGCGGTAGCGCGGCCAGTGCGCGCCGCACATGCGGCACCGAAAGGGCTTCGCCACCGGTGAGCAGGTGCCGCAGGCCCGAGAGATGCGCCGGGTTGTCGTCGATCACCGCGTTGAACAGCGCCGCAGTGAGCCAGGCGGTGTGCACGTTGTGGCGTGCAATGGTGCGGGCGAGGCCGGCACCCGTGGGAACGCGCTCGTCATGAATGACGCAGCAGCCGCCGTTGAGCAGCGGCCCCCAGACTTCGAGGGTGGAGGCATCGAAGCCGAGCGGCGCGGCATGCAGCATCGCACGGCCGGGCGCCAGCTCGACATAGCCGGCATCGACCACCAGCCGAAGAATCGCGCGATGGCAGATCTCGATGCCCTTGGGCGCGCCGGTGGAGCCCGAGGTGTACATCACGTACGCCACCGTTTCGCCGTCGATGGCCGGGGCTTCCCACGATGCAGGTGCAGCATTGCCTTCGGCGCCGTCGGGCACTTCTGCGGACTCGTCGAGCACCAGCACGGACATCGTCTCAGGCACGAGATGGCGATGCGAGGGTGCGGCGATGGTCAGCTGCGCGTTTGCTTCGGCCAGCATGTAGGCAATCCGCTCGGCCGGAAAGTCCGTCGGCACCGGCACATAGGCCGCACCCGCCTTGAGAACGCCCAGCTGGGCCACCACGGCCTCCGTCGAGCGGTCGAGCAGCAGCCCGACGGCATCGCCTGCCTGCACGCCCAGGTGCTGGAGGTGCCGGGCAAGCCATTCGGAGCGGCGTTCGAGCTCGCTGTAGCTCATCTGCGCATCGCCTTCCGCAATGGCCGGCGCATCGGGCGTGGCGGCGGCCTGGCGGCTGAACATTTGCGCCACGTTGAGCTGGCGGTCGAGCGGAGCAGGCGGCGTGTTCCAGGCGATGAGCTGTTGCTCGCGATCAGCCGGGGGCAGGGTGCGGATGTCGCCCAATGGTGCTTCGGGGCGGCAGAGCAGGTCAGCCGCCGTGTCGGCGATTGCCATCAGCAATTGCTCGATGGATGCGGCATCCAGAAAACCTGCCGCCGCGTCGGCGTGGAGGCGCGGCGTGTCGGATGCGGCGTCCAGCCAAAGGTGAAGGGGGGCCTGGAGTGTGGGGGCGACGGCTTCGCCGCGCAGCCAGAGAGAACTTGGCGAGGACTCCGGCGTATCTGCTTCGAGTGCTTCAGCGGCCTGCCGCCGCTTCTGGTCGAGCGTGGCCAGCCATGCGCTCGCCGGCTGCGCGGGATCGAACGTCGCGGCAAGCGTGATTTGCCTTGCGGTTGCTTGCAACTCGTGCGCCGGTACTTCGTGCAGGACCGCTTGCTGAGCGCCAAGCCAGCGCGCCTGCAACAGGGCCCAGGCTGCTGCAAATGGGGTGTCCGGCAATTGACCGGCGGCTGCAGCCCATTGGCTCCAATGCCTCATATTTTCCGGCGCGAGTGCCATTGAACTGCCAGTTCGCTCTGCAGTTGCCGAGCTGGGTAGAGAAACGAACAGATCGCGAAGCGAAAGCTGGAGGGCTCCGAATTGCACCGAAAAAACCGAAGGAAATTTCATGGAAAAGCTCGAATGGGTAATATCTGCTAATACATTGAATACGGAAAAACTGCATTAAGTAGAAATAAAATGAGGTAGTACGTTTGGTCATATTTCGGAGGCAATCCTAGGGTGTTTGACGAAGACGGTGGGAGCAAATGTTGGTCAAGTTACACTCCGGAATCAGTTGTTACATAGATGTACTGCCTGATATCGCCCAAACAGGGTAGCTAATCACTCGATTCGAGTAGGTAACTCGCTCTCGAGGGCGCGCTCGGGTTCCCGGTCTGCGTGAAAACAGTGGCCGTGAGCCGTTCACGGGGAACCAATGTAAAAATTCCAAGGCACTGCCGCATGAGCGATGTGCCCCCTTTCGGGGGAGACAATCGCCCCGTTTCCCTCGGACGGACCCATGACAAAACGCCTGCATGGCGCGGCTGGCTGCGATCAAAGGGGGGAGAGGGGATCCCGGTGTTGCACCGGCGGCCTGGTGGTTACAGTTCGGCCTTGCTGGCCGGGGCGCCGCCCCGAATCGGTGCTTGCAAGTGGCGGGAATGCGACGCCGAAATATCGCGAACTAAGGATGTACGCATAAACAGGGTAGATGGCCCCTGTTATTAATCATCCGAGCTTGTAACCGAATTAAAAATACTCGTGCTGGAATCCGAGTTCATGTAATTCTTGCGCAATAACTTGTCTCAAGATTGTCGCAACTTTGAAGGGTTCCAAAATGTTCCGGGACATCTTATTGCCAAATGCAAAATTGAAGCAATCCGGGGTCTACTACGAGTCCGGACTTGAGCGAAAAACCGAGGCTATTACTGCCAACGCCACTTATTTTGGCAATCCGCAGTGGGCGCAGGAATACCTCGATTTTTGCCATAGGGATGCGCATTTCAGGAGCCGGTGGCTCGCGGCGGCCGGCGACTGGACGGACAAGGTCGTCATCGACCTGGGCTGCGGACCCGGGAACATCTTTGCCACGGTGGGCGGAAAGCCGCGGCTCCTGGTAGGCGTGGATGTCGCCCCCGGCTCGCTGGAGTTGGCGGCAAAGCTGGGCTATACGGCGGTGCTGGCCGATGCGGCCTACACGCCTTTTCGCTCGCATGTGGCGGATATCGTCGCCATCAATGCGTCGCTGCACCATTGCGACGACATGGCCGCGGTGCTGCGCGAAGGCGCCCGGCTCGTCAAGCCGCACGGCCTCCTGGTAACCGACCACGATCCGCAGCTCACCGCATGGGACTACAAGGGCATTGCCAAGCTCATGTGGGATGCGCGGCTATGGGTCTACCGGGCGATCCGGCACGGCTTTCACAAGACCGGCAGCCAGCAGTCGTGGGGCCTCAGGACCGAAGTCCATCACCAGCCGGGCGATGGTGTCACGAAGGAGTTCTTCAAGTCGACACTGGAGCCGCTCGGCTTCGACGTGCACGTTTATCCGCACAACCATCAGATCGGCGCCGAAGCGCTGAGCGGCGTCGTGGGGCCTGCGCAATGGAAGTACCGGCTGGGCAATGTGCTGTCCGGCCGCCGCCCTTCGGCACCTACCAGTGCGTTGTCATTGATGTGCGTGGCCAAGCGCCGCGGCGACGCGCCAAACCTGACGGCGGAATAAAGCCGCTCCACAAGAACAAAGAGGAGACCGACCCATGCTTGCAACCCTGATGCCGCAGACGCCCCTGACACCGAGCGACTACGAACGCAAATTTCTGGACAACCAGGACGAGAACCTTTTCATGGGCTCGTTCGAGAGCTTTGCCGCCGCCGAAGCAGGCGCACCCCCCTCGAAGGCTGTGGGCTACGACAACGCCGAAGCTGCCTGGGAAATCTACAGCCACCAGATTTATTTCTACGACTACCCGGGCCTTTTCTGGCTTTCGAGATCCCTCGACGCGGGCATGTCGCGCGTGTTCGACCTGGGCGGGCACGTGGGCATCAAGTACTACGCCTTCCGCCGCGTAATGCCGTATCCCGACAACCTGCGATGGACCGTTTGCGATGTACCGGGCGTGGTGCAAACCGGGCGCGAACTGGCCGTGCGGCGCGAGGCGACTGCGCAGCTGAGCTTTACGACCAACTATGAAGATGCCAGCGGGTGCGACGTGCTGTACGCGTCTGGCAGCCTGCAGTACCTGCCCGTCCGCATCTCGGAAATCATTGCGTCGCTTGCAGTGAAGCCCAAGCGCATCGTGCTGAACACGACCGCCGTTCACCCGGAGCGCACCATCTACACGCTCAACAGCATCGGCTTTGCGGTGTGCCCCTACCGCATTCAGCATGACGAGGAGTTGTGGGCCGACCTGAGAAACGCCGGATACAAGCGGCGCGATGCCTGGCGCAACGTAGGCAAGCCGATCGAGGTGCCCTTTGTCGAGGGCGGGGACAAACCGTATTACGCGGGGTGCTGCTTCGACCTTGCCGGGTAAGGCGCAGGGAGAGGGCTACTCGCGAGCGCTCTTGCCGTTGTCAACGTGCGTAGCGCGCGAGCTCGTGCTTGGCAATCGCGTTGCGGTGCACTTCATCCGGACCATCGGCCATGCGCAGATGGCGGGCGTAGGCCCAGAAGTTCACCAGCAGCGTGTCCTGGCTCAAGCCCATGGCGCCGAAGGCCTGCATTGCGTCGTCGATCACCTGAATGCAGTTGTTGGGCGCAATCACCTTGATCATCGCGATCTCTTGCGCCGCCACCTTGTTGCCCACCGTGTCCATGCGCCAAGCCGCGTGCAGCACCATCCAGCGCGTCTGGTCGATCAGCATGCGGCTCTTGGCAATGCGCTCGCGCCACACGCCCTGTTCGGAAAGCGGCTTGCCGAAAGCCACGCGCGACACCACGCGTTCGCACATCATCTCCAGCGCCGACTCGGCCATGCCGATCATGCGCATGCAGTGGTGAATGCGCCCCGGGCCAAGGCGGCCCTGTGCAATTTCGAAACCGCGGCCCTCGCCCAGCAGGATGTTGTCGACCGGCACCCGCACGTTCTCGAACAGCACCTCCGGGTGGCCGAACGGCGCATCGAAGTGATTGACCAGCGCCATGTCGCGCAGCACCGTGATGCCGGGCGTGTCCGCGGGCACGATGACCATCGACTGCTGCCGATGGCGATCGGCGTTGTCGGGGTCCGTCTTGCCCATCAGGATGAACAGCTTGCACCGCTCGTTCATCGCACCCGTGATGTACCACTTGCGCCCGTTGATCACGTATTCGTTGCCCTCGCGCCGGATGCTGCACGCAATGTTGGTGGCGTCCGAAGAGGCCACTGCCGGTTCGGTCATTGCAAAGGCGGAGCGAATCTGCCCGTCGAGCAGCGGCTGCAACCAGCGCGCCTTCTGCGCGGCTGAACCGTAGCGCTCGATCACCTCCGTATTGCCCGTGTCCGGCGCGCTGCAGTTGAACGCCTCGGCGCTCCAGTAGCGGCGACCCATGATCTCGCACAGCGGCGCGTACTCCAGGTTCGTCAAGCCAGCACCGTGCGCCGTCTCGGGCAGGAACAGGTTCCACAGGCCTGCCGCGCGAGCCTTTTCTTTCAGTTCTTCGAGCAGCGGCAGGCCGGTGTAGAAGCCGCCGTTCTTCTGTGCGTTGAGATACGACTGATGCGCCTCTTCGGCCTGGCGCTTCTCGTTCGGGTAGATGTGCGCATCCATGAAGGCAAGCAGGCGCGTGCGCAAGTCCTGGACCTTGGGCGTGTAGGCGAATTCCATGAGAGACGTCTTTCGAGGGGCGTTGGGAGTGCCTCGATGGTGCCCGGGTGCGGGCTGGGCGGCTGTCTCCTGCATGACGGGGCGTACGGCTCGGAGCAGCGCGGAATGCGCGAAGGGCAGCCATGTCGCGCATGGCCGAGGCCGAGCGAATGCTTGCGATGCAGGTGGGATGTGAACTGCAGGGGTCTTGCACAGCACTGCTTGGCATGGGCGTGCTGTAGATGTGGCTGCCGAAGCGCTTCTTAGTCGCGCGGAGTTTCAGCTATTTGCGCAGTGCTTGGAGCGGGTGAAGGGAATCGAACCCTCGTATGAAGCTTGGGAAGCTGCCGTTCTACCATTGAACTACACCCGCATTTTGTAGCCCGTTGACTTCTAACGAGCTATCGACCTAAGTGCCTGATTCTACAGAGGGAAGTTAGAGATTCAACTTCAGCCGCAAAGCTTTTCAAGCGGAGACGACCTGGCGGTAGAAGGGGGCAAGGGCCTGCGCCTGGTTGCCTCTGAGTCGGGTTCAGGCGGCCGTGGGAGATGTCACTTTTGGGTCGCCTTTCGGCTAGACGCCGCCAACCAAGCTTAGGCCCTACTTCGTCGTGCTTTTCTTGAGCTTCTCGAGGTCGCTCGCAGCAAGCTGATAGCCTCGTCGAAACTCGGGCGAGTTCAACAGCGTTGCTCGAAACGCCACGAATGCAGCAATGGCGTTTCTCACGCTGGGAGTGAAGGCATCTGTAAAACCGGGTGGGGCAACGCCCCACTCGAGGGTCAACATGCCACCTGCGGCGGTTTCAAAGTCGTCTTCATCGATCCCGCAGTTGTCCGAGCCCGCAATCAATGCGTTCGAAATCAAGCTTTCCGCGTCATTTACAGCGCTGAAACTCTTGCGCTGAATCGGATCGGCACGATCGAAGTTTTTCAAAACGTAGGGATCAACGATGCCACCACTTGGCGATTTCACCCAGTATTTGCCACTTGCGACCACCAACGTTCCGAGTTCTTCTGCTTTGCTCATGTCGAAGGTCGCGAGGATGCAGGTCGTTAGCGCTTTCGATGCGGCGCTTGGGTCCTCAACCTCAGGCGCTGCGTGTGCGCCCACGGAACTCTTGCAGATCAACAATGCGAGCAACGCCATCCGAGGCCAGTGGCGGCCTGTAGAAAATTTGGACATAGCGGATATTCTGCCGGCCGCGCGTTCTGCATATCCGGTTGGAGCGCCCAGGCTAACCGGTTCCTCCCTCGCGGAATCGGGCGTCTCCCATCTTCGCGAGTTCGGTGAAGCCGGCCTCCGTGATGCGAAGCACCGTGGCGACGCGTGAGGTGGCGTAGCGAACGGTGGACTCCAGGGCCTGAATCTCAGCTTCGATCAGACCGGTAGCCAAGAGGACGGAGATGTGCCGGATGTCCTCTGGATTGGCAACACGAACCGGAAGCCGCACATGCAGCAGCCGCATCAAAAACGAAAGGGGCATTCGAGTCTCCGAGTGCCGGCGCTTGTCTTTGTTCTGCCAAGAAATGCCGGCCATTTCTGGTCGGCGGAATGTAGCTACAAGTGCAACTCGGTCGCTACTACTTGCTTATAAGTTAGAACCATTTTTGAGAAATACTTCACACTTATTGCTAAGCTGGCCGGGCTGACGCGGATGACGACGTAGGCACCCGCCTGTAGTTCACCTCGACCGCAAGCGCTTCTTCCCCGCCCGGCGTGATGTTGAACATGCGGATGTCCAGGTGCTCCGCGTCAGGCTGCGACACCTCGGTGCGCCAGCCCCAGCGTTCGCCGCCCGCGCCGGTGCCGTAGCCGCCCAGCGCGCCGAAGCGCCCGTCCTCCACGCGGCCGGTGCTGAACATGATCGACGTGCCGGTGCCGAAGCTCTCGCCCCAGGCGCATTCGAAGGCGTCTTCATCGAGGTGGTAGCCCCAGAGCGCGACGCCCTCGAAAGGCTCGCCGCTGCAGCGGCCCTCGTACTCGTGCAGCAGGAACCGCCCGCGGCCGACGAGCCGGATGGTGCCGCGCTGCACCGATTCGTCGGCCAGCTTGCCGGGCTCGAACCAGAGCCTGAAGCGGCCTTCCCAGTTGCCGGCCATCGCAGCCAGCCGGTGATGCGTGCCGCCGGGCGCGGCGGATTGTTGGAACGCTTCTTTGCTCATGAGGCCTGTCGTGAACGGGGTGCCGTGGCGGGAGATGAGGGGGTCATCGCTCGGCATGGTGCGCCACCCGCCCAAACCCGACTTTTTTGCCCGACTAATCTAGACACCGTCACATTGCCCTAAAACAATCCGGCTCCCTCAGGTTCAACAAAAAGCATTCGTTGAGGGGATCAAGAAATGCACCTGCTCTTCTTGCTGCGACTCCAGCATGTCGAGTTACCTGCCGAGATCGTGGGGCCCGAAGAAATCAAGCATGTTTCGGTTCTCAAGGCGACGGGCCTGGTAGAAGCGGAAATTGCACCGGCCATCGACCCATCCGGCAAGTTCAACATGGCCCGCACCGCCATCGTCACGGCAATCACCGACGACGGCATTGCCGAGATCATGAAGTTGCGCACCGAACGGATGCGGCCCGCAACGACATGGCGGGCGGCCAGGCGCCGCCGAAAGCTGTGCATCCGATGCGGCCAGCCGAACGCTCCGGTTTGCAGCTGCTGCCCGGCACCTGAACCGGAATCCAGCGCGCCGATCTGACTGACCGGGAGGCCGGAAGAAGGCCGAAGCGGCGAGAAACCGCGCTCGTCCGACACGGCGCGGCTTGCTCATCGCCGACGATCCGTCGATGTCAGCGCTTCGGAGCATTGCCGTCACCGTCATCGAAGTGGAAGAGGGCGCCTACCGTTGGCGCCTGGTCGAGCTCGGCGACGAGGAGTTGGGGCAGGGCTGGAGCGTGCTGCGCCAGCAGCCGAGGGCGATGAAGACCTACAAGGCGGCGATGGCCGCTGGCCTGGTCGAGCTGCAGAAGATGATCGGCGACCTCGACCTGGGGCCGCGGGAGGAAGAAGAACCCGGCCGGGCGAAACCCGCGAAGAAGAGTGGGCCGGTGTTCGGGTTCGGCTTCGGGCTGCCGAAGCTCGGCTGAAGGGCGAAAAAAGAAGCCGCCGGGCCGTTTTTCAGACCGGGCCGTACAGCGCCCTGATGTGCCGGCCTGCGTTGGCGGAGGCCGAATCGCCGTAGCCGTCGCCCACCGCAGCGCACAGTTCCGCAATGCCGTGGGCGAATTCGATGTGCATCTGGTCGAGCCGTTCGCCCGGCTTGATGATGCCGACCTCGGCCGCCAGCGCGGTGAAGTTGGTCTCGGGGTCGCGCACCAGCTGCTCGGGCTCGGGGGTGTTTTCGAAATGCTGGCGCGCCACGTCGGCGGGTTGCCGGTCGCCCACCACCCGCACCAGGCTCAGGCCCTGGTCGATCAGGAATTCATGATCCGCGCGCCCGCCGGCCAGCCGCGTCCATTCGGCGGCGAACAGCGACGCCCATTCGAGGCGGGCATTTCTTGGGGCAAATTCGGACATTTCGCGGAACCCAGAAAAGTACCTCTAAAGTATACATCTGCGTTATTGAAATTGTGAGCGAATTCACCCTTTGCAGCTGGCACCAAGCCCATCAACGCAGGAAAACATGCTCCATGAACTGCCTGACGGGGTACTGGATCATGGTTTGCACCCCGGCCGGCAGTTCCAGCGGGCGCATCAGCATCTTGAGCGTGGCGCCGGCGCTCAGGTTGGTGCGCACTGTGCTGTTCAGGCGGGCGCTCAACTGCTCGACAAAGGCCGTGTCGCCGGCGCGCTCGGGCGACCGGGTGCGCGCCACGTGGCGAATGGCGCAATCGGCGTCTTCGCTCTTCAGCTCCAGCGTGCGCCGGCCGATGGTGCCCAGCACGCGAAAGCGGCTGAGCCGTTCCTCGTCGCGGTAGCGGCGAAAGAAGCGATAGAAATGCTTGTAGTGGCTCACCTCGTCGGCCGCAATGCGGCTGGCCAGGTCTCGCAGCACCGGTTCGGCCGTGCTGCGCGCCATGGCGCGGTAGTAGGTGGCGGTGCCGGTTTCGACCACGCAGCGCGCCGTCATTTCGAGCCCGCGCGTGGGGGCAAGGAGCTCGACCTTGCAGTAGGTGGCGTATTCCTCGAGAAAGCCGCGGTAGGCGGTTTCCCAGTCGAATTCGGGCCACACATGCGCCACGTAGGCGCGCAGGGCCTTGCCGTGCTGCAGTTCCTCGGCCTCCCAATGGTGGGTGAGCCACTCGGTCACCTCGTCGTCGCCGCGAAAGAAGTCGACCAGGTTCTGGGTGTACAGGTCGGAGCCGCTTTCGATGAAGGAGGCGGAAGCAACGAGGTAGAAAAGATTCTCGTCCTGGCGGACTTCGTCGCGCGCAATGCGCGAAAACTCCAGATCCTCGATCTTCCAGTGTGGCGCCTCATGACCTGCCATGCATGCTCCTTGATCCACGTCGGGACGAAATAGCCATTAGGACGAAGCCGAACGCATTTGGTTCTCCCGGTGCGGCCCATGGTAGCGGCGCTCCCCACGGCAAGCTGACTGCGGCCCCGGCAAGGCGCGGGGCGGTAGCCAAACCTATAATCGTTTGTTCAAGCAAATCAAGCAGTTAGGTCGGTTCGACGCAGTGGGTTCGACGAGAGGGTCGCCATCGCCAGGCCGCCCTCGACAGAAGACGAAATCCAAAGATGAGCCAGCCCACATTCACGGTCGCGGACATCCGCAAGACCTTTCTCGATTTCTTCGCCTCCAAGGGCCACACGGTGGTGGCCTCGAGTTCGCTGGTGCCGGGCAACGACCCGACGCTGATGTTCACGAATTCGGGCATGGTTCAGTTCAAGGACGTGTTCCTGGGCGAGGACAAGCGCCCCTATGTGCGCGCCGCCTCGGTACAGGCGTGCCTGCGCGCCGGCGGCAAGCACAACGACCTGGAGAACGTGGGCTACACCGCGCGCCACCACACCTTCTTCGAGATGCTGGGCAACTGGAGCTTTGGCGACTACTTCAAGCGCGAATCGCTCAAGTGGGCCTTCGAGCTGTTGACCGAGGTGTACAAGCTGCCGGCCGAAAAGCTCTGGGCCACGGTCTACATCGAGGACGACGAGGCCTACGACATCTGGACCAAGGAAATCGGCCTGCCGCCCGAGCGCGTGGTGCGCATCGGCGACAACAAGGGCGGGCGCTACATGTCCGACAACTTCTGGATGATGGCCGACACGGGCCCCTGCGGCCCGTGCTCCGAAATCTTCTACGACCACGGCCCCGAGATCCCCGGCGGCCCGCCCGGCAGCCCCGATGAAGACGGCGACCGCTACATCGAGATCTGGAACAACGTGTTCATGCAGTTCGACATGCAGCCCGATGGCTCGGTCAAGAAGCTGCCCGCGCCCTGCGTGGACACCGGCATGGGCCTGGAGCGCCTGGCGGCCATCCTGCAGCACGTGCACAGCAACTACGAAATCGACATCTTCGATGCGCTCATCAAGGCCGCCGGCCGCGAGACCGGCACGCAAGACCTGTCGAACAACTCGCTGCGCGTGATTGCCGACCACATTCGCGCCACCTCTTTCCTGGTGGCCGACGGCGTCATTCCGTCGAACGAAGGCCGCGGCTACGTGCAGCGCCGCATCGTGCGCCGCGCCATTCGCCACGGCTACAAGCTGGGCCAGAAGAAGCCGTTCTTCCACAAGCTGGTGCCTGACCTGGTCAAGCTCATGGGCGACGCATACCCCAAGCTGGTGGCCGATGAAAAGCGCATCACCGAAACGCTGAAGGCCGAGGAAGAGCGCTTCTTCGAAACGCTCGCCAACGGCATGGAAATTCTCGACGCGGCGCTTGCCAATGGCGCCAAGACGCTGCCGGGCGACGTGGCTTTCAAGCTGCATGACACCTACGGCTTTCCGCTCGACCTGTCGGCCGACGTGTGCCGCGAGCGCGGCGTGAGCGTGGACGAAGCGGGCTTCAACGCCGCCATGGAAAAGCAAAAGGCCGCGGGCCGCGCGGCCGGCAAGTTCAAGATGGACCGCAACGTCGAATACGGCGGCGCGGGCAACGTCTTCACCGGCTACGAACACCTCGAAGAATCCGCCAAGGTGGTGGCGCTGTATTTCGAAGGCGCGGCTGTGCAAGAGCTGAAAGAAGGCCAGCCTGGCATCGTGGTGCTCGACACCACGCCGTTCTATTCGGAAAGCGGCGGCCAGGTCGGCGACCAGGGCGTGCTGGTGGCCGAAGGCGTGCAGTTCGGCGTGGAAGACACGCAGAAGATCAAGGCCGACGTGTTCGGCCACCACGGCACGCAGACCCAAGGCACGCTGAAGGTGGGCGACACGGTCAAGGCCGCGGTCGACACGGCGCGCCGCGCCGCCACCATGCGCAACCACTCGGTCACCCACCTGATGCACAAAGCCCTGCGCGAAGTGCTGGGCACGCACGTGCAGCAGAAGGGCTCGCTGGTCGATGCCGACAAGACGCGCTTCGACTTTGCGCACAACGCGGCCGTCACGCACGACCAGATCCTCGAGATCGAAAAGCGCGTGAATGCCGAGATTCTTGCCAACACCGAGACGCATGCTCGCGTGATGGACATGGAGTCGGCCCAGAAGACCGGCGCCATGATGCTGTTCGGCGAAAAGTACGGCGAGAGCGTTCGCGTGCTCGACATCGGCACCAGCCGCGAGCTTTGCGGCGGCACCCACGTGGGCCGCACGGGCGACATCGGCCTGTTCAAGATCGTGAGCGAAGGCGGTGTGGCGGCCGGCGTGCGCCGTATCGAAGCGGTCACGGGCGCCAATGCGCTCAGCTACCTGCAAGATCTCGAATCCACAGTGCAGAGCGTGGCTGCCACGCTCAAGTCGCCGGCTGCCGAGCTGCAGGGCCGGCTCACGCAGGTGCTTGAGCAGGTGAGGGCGCTGGAGCGCGAAGTGGGCGCGCTCAAGGGCAAGCTTGCATCGTCCAAGGGTGACGAGCTCGTGTCGCAGGCCATCGACGTGAACGGCATCAAGGTGCTGGCCGCCAAGCTCGACGGCGCAGACGCGAAGACGCTGCGCGACACCATGGACAAGCTCAAGGACAAGCTCAAGACGGCGGTGATCGTGCTGGCCGCGGCCGACGGCGCCAAGGTGCAGGTGGCCGCCGGCGTGACCAACGACACGGTGGGCAAGGTCAAGGCCGGCGAGCTGGTCAACTTTGTTGCGCAGCAAGTGGGCGGCAAGGGCGGCGGCAAGGCCGACATGGCCATGGCCGGCGGCACCGATGCCGCGGGGCTGCCTGCAGCGCTCCAGTCAGTGCAAGCCTGGGTGGCGGAACGCACCTGATGGCCGCCACCGAGGTGCTCGGCTCCCCTCCCGGCGAAGTGCTGGTGATGGGAGCGGGCACCATCGGTTGCTTCATCGGCGGCAGCCTTGCCGCGGCCGGTGTCCCGGTTACTTTCGTGGGCCGTCCGCGCGTGCTGCAAAGCCTTGCGGCGCACGGCCTTGCGCTCAGCGATCTGGAAGGCGGCTCGCATCGCTTGCCCGCCGACAGCCTGCGGCTGAGTGACCAGGTGCCTGTCGGCGCAACGCCGGCACTGGTTCTGCTGTGCGTAAAAAGCGGCGCCACGGCCGAAGCGGCCGCCGAACTTGCCTTTGCGCTGCCCGCGGGCACGACGGTCGTCTCGCTGCAGAACGGCATTTCCAATTGCACCGAGGCATCGAAGGCCGGCCCCACGCTGGGCGTGCTGCCCGGCATGGTGCCCTACAACGTGGCTGAAACGGGGCCGGGCGCCTTTCACCGTGGCACGGCAGGGCGGCTGGCTGCAAAGGACGACGCGGCGCTGCGGCCTTGGCTGCCGGTGTTCGAGCGCGCCGGCATACCCATCGACCTGTACGCCGACCTGCTGCCCGTGCAATGGGGCAAGCTGCTCCTCAATCTGAACAACCCGGTCAATGCGCTCTCGGGCCTGCCGCTGCGCGACGAACTGCTGCAGCGCGGCTATCGGTGCTGCTTTGCCGCGCTGATCGACGAGGCGCTGGGCGTGCTCGGCAGCGCCGGCATTGCGCCCGCGCAGGTGGCCGCGGTGCCTGCAAAGCGGCTGTCGACAGTGCTCCGGCTGCCCGACTGGCTGTTTCGCATGGTTGCGGCGCGCATGCTGCGCATCGATGCCAAGGCCCGCTCCAGCATGGCGGACGACCTCGCGCTCGGGCGGCGCACCGAGATCGATGCGCTCAGCGGCGAGGTCGTGCGGCTTGCGCATGACCAGGACATGGAGGCGCCGCGCAACGCAAGGATGTCGGCGCTGCTCGAAGAGTGGCCGCGGCAGCCCAGGCGCTGGACCGCACGGCAATTGCAAGACGCACTCTGGCTTTAACGCCATGATGAATGCATGCATCTGTGGCTGCACGGTCACACGGCATGCGCCGGTTTCGCCGCCGCCAAGCGCTTGCAGAAAGAAGAAGGAACCATCTTCGTAGTGCATTGCTTGCATCTGTTCAATGACTCCCTTTGTCGTATGGCGCGCGAACATTTTGAGAGGGAAAAGTTCCGTACTTCGTTGACGCTGTTGCATTCGATCAGCTAAAAATGTTCGCACTTCCAAGGAGGGAGAGCGCACGTGAAGCTATTCATAACAGCCCACAAGAACTTGCCGTCGCAACTCCGATTTCATGCCGGAAATGATGAGTTAGCGCGCGTGCGCTAAGTCCACTCTCCAGGCATTCATCTCGGCCCGGCATACCCATTCCATAGCCCTCGCGCATCGACGGGAATGGAACCCCTCGCTCCCCGCATCCTGGGACCACCTGCCTGACCGCGGTGTGGCTCGGCGTTGCCCGCGTTTTCCTGCGAACGTTCAGTTCGCCGGGAGGGTGCGGTGCTGCCTGTTCGTTCGATGTTTTGTTTCGTTCCATCCAACACCGCGCGCGCTCGCGCACGGCCGGCTATCCGCCGGTACATGCGGGGCGGTGCCTGTCTTTACCAAGAGGCGATCATCATGAAGAAACTTGTCAAGCCAGTCGTCAACAACCTTGCCATTACCGCCGTGACTCTTGCCGCCCTGGCGGCCTGCGGCGGCGGAGGAGGCGGCGGCGAATCTTCCTTGGGAGGCACTGCACTGAGTGCCCCCAGTCCATCGGCAGACAGTGCGGCCTCGCCCAAGGCGCCCGACGACGGACCCGCGCTCGCGCCCGATGCGGCGCTGGCCCAGACCGACCGCTCCGTGAAGCCGATGGAGTTGCCCGATACCGTCTGGCCCATCAACTACAAGCTCTGGTTCAGGCCCGATGCGGCGCTAAAGACCTTCGTGGGACGCGGCGACGTGGAGATCGAGGTGCTCAAGCCGGTAGACGCCATCGTGGTGGCCGCGCACAACCTGAAGTTCGCCAACGGCCGCACCACCTTGCGCAAGCTGTCGAATCCCTCCGAGGTGATTGCGCTGGTGCCCACCCCGCAGACGCTGGGCGACTTCGTCCAGCTGCGGCGCAACGACGGGCAGATTGCCAAGGGCAAATACCTGCTGCACATGGAATGGGACGGCAAGATCCAGTTCTCCGACGCGGAGTACTGTCCGCCCGGCGAGATGGCGCGCAACCCGTTCTGCTCGGCGGCAACCGGCATCTTCAAGGTGGGCCTTTCCACGCCCGAGGGCGTGAGCAGCGACGCCATCGTGACGCAGGGCGAAACCAACTTTGCGCGGCAATGGTTCCCGGGCTGGGACGAGCCGGCTTTCCGCCACACCTTCGAGATTTCGGCCGAGGTGCCGGGCGACTGGCAAACGGTGTCCAATGCCGCGCAGAAGTCGGCCGTCAAGCTGCCCGACGGCTACCAGCAAGTGGCGTTCGAGAAAACGCCTTCCATGCCGATGTATCTCACCTTCTTCGGCGGCGGCAAGTTCGACATTCTTTCGGACACTTTCAAGAACCCGCTGGACGGCAGCGAGATGCCGCTGCGCTGGTTCACGCCGCCGGGCCGCTCAACCTGGGCCACCTTCGCGATGGAGTGGACCAAGGTGGCCATGGACTACTACTACAACTACACCGGCATTGCGTTGCCGTTCAAGAAGTTCGACACCGTGGCGGCCAACGACAGCTATGACAACAAGCCGAACACCGGCTTCGGCGGCATGGAGAACTGGGGCTCGATCTTCGAGTTTGCCGACCGCGTGCTCACCAAGCCGGGCGACACGCCCACGCTGTATTCGGTCACGGTGGTCACGCACGAAATTGCGCACCAGTGGTTCGGTGACCTGGTCACGCTCGACTGGTGGGACAACGTGTGGCTCAACGAATCGTTCGCACGCTGGTTCGACCGCCGCACCACGATCAAATTCCATCCGAACTACTACAGCTTCTCCGACTACGTGCTCGACAAGCACTCCGTGATCGTGGCCGACCTGAAGGACACGGCGGTGCCGGTGCAGCGCAACCTCAACGACGCGGGTTCGTTCGGCTTCATCAGCCCTTCGATCTTCGTCTACAACAAAGGCAGCCACGTGCTGGAGATGGTGCAGAACTACATCGGCGAAGAAGCGATGCAGAAGGGCTTGCAGATCTACTTGAAGGACTACGCATTCGGCAACGCCACGCCGTCGCGGCTGTGGAACTCCATCGAGAAAGCCAGTGGCGGCAAGAGGGTGGCCGACATCGGCGACAGCTTTATCCGGCAAACCGGCGTGCCGCTTTTGACGGTGGACGCGCAATGCGCGGGCGACCGCACCTTCGTGTCGATCGCCCAGGAGCCGTTCCCTAACGAGAACGCCTATCCGGCATCGTCGTGGACCATTCCGGTGACGCTGGCCTATGGCGACGCGATGGAACAGCGCAAGACCTTTGTCATGGCGACCAGCACCACGCAGCTGGAGCTTCCGGGCTGCACCGCGGTGCTTGCCGGGCCGACCGGGCAGGACTACTACGTGAGCAACTACAGCACGCAGTCGTGGAGCGACCTGCTGGCGAAGGCGCAGAACTTTGCCGACAACAAACCGCTCCTGCTCAACATCGAGCGGGACGCATTCCGGCTGCTGTCGGTGGGGCGCATCACTCAGGGGCAGTACGACCAGATCAAGGGCGTGATCAACCTGCCGTCGACACTCCTGGCCAAGACCGAGGCAAGCCAGCAGAAGATGATGGCGCAGGATGCCGGCGGCAAGGAAGACTACCCGCACGCGCTGCGCTACCAGGGCAGCCTGAAGCTGCGCGAGAACCAGAAGCGCTGAGGGGCACCGCCATGAAGAAAGCATTGGGCTACCTTGCGGCCGGCGCGGTCGCACTGCTGTTGTTGTCAGGCTGCGGCGCGGGCGATGGGCCCGAGGCGGAGCTGGTCGGCGTCTATGCCGTGAAGAAGAACGGCGCGCTGAAAGAGCTGGTGAAAATCGAGTGGCAGGGCGGCCGCTACATCATGCGCGACAAGGTTCGAACGCCCGAGTGGAGCGAGCCCAAGATGCAGATGCAGCCGGTGACGCGCGAGGCTTGGCGCAGGATCACCACCGACACCGAGGACACCGCCTTCGTTGGCGTGTCGAGCGACCAACTCGCCATCTTCAAGGTGCCGCCGGGGTGGCAGAAGAACAGCTTCAAGACCGAGACGGGCTACTTCCTGTTCTATTCGCAGGGGCCGGTGGAGGCGTACAAGCTGTAGTGCGGCGCTTGCGCTTGCGTTGAAGGGAGAGGGCGCAGCCCCGGGGGACATTCGCGGAGGGGAGTACCCGGTGGCCTTTGCACACGCCCTTAACAACGGCGCAAGAGCTACAGAGCCGCTCCAGTGGAGGCAGGCGCTACGATCGCACCTTCGATGCGATGGCGCTCCAGTGCATCGGCGACAAAGCCGCTCGCCTTCATCTCTTCGACAAAAGCCGCCAGCACCGCCTGCGCCTCGGGACCGCGGCTGGCGGGAGTGCCCATGGCCTGCTGGATCACCATGAAGCGGCCGGGCAGCACGCGCACGCCCCGTTCTCGCTGTGCCTCGGCTTCGAGCAGCTGGCGAATGCCCGCCGCCACCTCGACCGCACCCGAGCGCAGTGCCGCCAACGCGGCGGCCGCGCCCTGGAGCCGGACGATCTCGGCCTGCTTGATCTCGCGTGTGAGGAACAGGTCGTAGGCGCTGCCCGCGCCGACCGAGATGCGATGGCCCTTGGCATCGACCTGCGCGTTGTCCGTGAGCGCCGACGATTCGCGCACGAGGTAGCTGCCTTCGATCAACACATAGGGCGCGGTGAACAGCAACCCCTCGCTGCGCGCCGGGTCGATGGCGAAGAAGCCGATGTCGGCCTTCTCGTTCTTCACGGCATCGACGGAAGCCGCCGCCTTTTCGAACACCACGAGTTCCACGCCGACGCCGAGCCGCCGCGCGAATTCGCGCGCGAGATCGACCGACACGCCCACCGGCTCGCCCGTGGCCGCGTCCTTGTTCGCAAGAATCGGGTTGCCCAGGTTGATCGACGCGCGCAGCGTGCCGCCGGGCGCGAAGGCGGAAACAAGAGCGGGTGCAATGCCGTATTGCGACTTCGGCGGCTTCGGCTGGGTCATGGCGTCCATCGTTTCAGGAAGATGATGTGCGCCAGTTTACTGACCCGCCTCGATGCGTCAGCGCGCCGTTATCGGCTCGAGCCCGGTCTTTGCAATGGTCGGCGCCGCGGCAGGCGCGTTGAGGTAGCGAATCAGTTGGCGTGCCGCATCAGGCTGCTTCGATGCCGTGGCCACGCCGGCCGAGAACACCGTCACGCGCTGAACCTCCGCGGGCAGTGGGCCGATGTAGTCGATGCCTTCGATGGGGAGCAGTTCGCTCACCTGTTGCAGGCCCAGCGCCGCATCGCCGCGGGCCACCACGGTGCCCACGCGCTCGCTCAGGATGCGCTTGCTCTTGGGCTTGACCCGGTCCTCGATGCCGAGCTTCTTGAGCAGCTCCGTCTCGTAGTAGGTGCCGCTTGCGCTGGCCGAGTAGGCGATGGAAGGCGCCGCCAACAGCGTGCGCTTGAGCGCGTCCACGGTCGAGATGTCGGGCTTGGGCGCACCCTTGCGCACCGCAAACCCGATGGACGAGCGCACCAGGTCGACCTGGCTCCCCGGCACCACCTTGCCTTGCGCCACTAGCGCGTCGAGCGCGGGACGCGCGAGGATCACCACATCGGCCGGTTCGTTGCGCGAGAGCCGGCTCGGAATCGAATCTTCCGCGTTGCCCATGGAGGCCCCGTACGCGGTCTTGACCGTGCGACCGCTGCTGCGCTCGAAACCCGGGCGCAGGTCGTTGTACGCGGCCGTGAAGCCGCCCGAGGTCATCACGTGGATGTCGCCGCCGACGGGTGCCTGGCCGCCGAGGCTGCCGCATCCGGCAAGAACGGCCGCAGCCGCCAGCAGAGCCGTGCGGCGCGTCAGGCGATTGAACGAGAAAGGCTGGGTCTTCATGGTGTCTCCTGAGTGGCTCAGGTTCATCGTAGGCAGCCAAACTGTCAATCAGCCTTCAGCGTCTTCGGGGTAATTACCGAGAAGGCCGCCTGGCAGAGGGTTTCAACCGAATGGCTTGGCCTGCCTGATGACTTTTGACTACATGAGTGACTTCCGGTTTCGTACGACCTAGCGCAGTTTTTTTTAAGCGAGCTGCCCGCTTGCCAATGCCGCAGCGGCGGCGCGTGTCTCGACGCCGAGCTTCTCGAAGATGTGCTCGAGGTGCTTGTTGACCGTGCGCGGGCTGGTGCCGAGTATTTCGCCGATGTCGCGGTTGGTCTTGCCCTTGGCAAGCCACGACAGCACTTCGGTCTCTCGCGGCGTCAGGGCCGCTTCGGCCAGCCGTGCAGAAGGCGCGCCGCCGGTACCTTCGCGCTGCACGGCAAAAAGAAGCATGGTCTCGCCGAGCGCGGCGGCGCCCAGGTTGCGCACCGACAGCCTTGCGCCCGCCGCGGTCATGAGTGCTATTGCGCCGCCGGGCACGAGCGCGGGCTCCAGCGAAGCGGGCAGCAGGCCCGGCGCCGGCGGCGCATCCATCGCGTGCAGCCACAGCGCGGCTTGCGGTGAACGCCATGCGACACGCCCGTGCGCATCGACAAAAACCACGCCCATGCCGGCCACATCGACAGCGTCGCGCGCCATGCGCGTGATGCGCGCGTTGCGGGTGTGCGTGTGCAGCCGCGCGAGCACTTCCTGCGCGCGAATGGGCTTGACCACGTAGTCGACGCCGCCGCACTCGAAGCCTTCGACCACGTGCGCCGTTTCCGAAAGGCCCGTCATGAAAAGCACGGGAATGTGCGCAAGCGCCGCATTGGCCTTGATGCGCCGGCAGGTCTCGAAGCCCGAAAGGCCGGGCATCAGTCCGTCGAGCAGGATGGCGTCGGGCACCACCAGTTCGAGGCGCTGCAGCGCGGCCTCGCCGTCCGCGGCAACCAGCACGGTGTAGCCGCTCGATTCGAGCGTGTCGCACAGCATGCCCAGGCTGCTGGGGGCGTCGTCCACCACCAGCACCACGGGGCGTTCGGTTTCAGGGGGCGAGAGTGTCTGCATCTTCTGCGAGTGCCTTGCGGAGATTGTCGAGATCGAAACGGGTGACCATGCCGCGCAGCCAGGTGCAGGTCACGGCGGCCGGCGGAGACGCCGCGGCAAGCCGGTCGAGCACCTGGTGCAGGCCGCGCACGTGGCCCATCTGCACCAGCCGCATCAGCTCGGCGCGGTCGTCTTCGGAAAGCGCCAGCTGATCGGGACGAACCGAGACATCGACCGTGGGCGGCATGGCGTCGTTGAGCGCCAGCCATTCGAGTCCGAGATGGCGCTCCAGCGTGGCAATCAGCTCCGATTCGATGACCGGCTTGCCCACGAACGCCTGGCAGCCTGCGGCGCGCAGCAGCTCGCTCTGGTTCTCGAACATGTTGGCCGAGACGATGATGATCGGAATGCGATCGAAGCCCGAGGCGCGCACCAGCGCTGCGGTCTGCCAGCCGTCCATGTCGTCCATGGTGAGGTCCAGAAGAATCGCGCTGGGCAGGTTTTCGCGCAGGCTGTCGAGGCACTCGGTACCGCTGGCGGCTTCTCGCACCTCGAAGCCCAGCGGCACTAGCATGCCGGCCAGCATCTGGCGCTGCACCGGCTGGTCGTCCACCACCAGCAGCGTACGGCGCTCGCCGATGTAGCCCGACACCAGCCGCCGCAATGCGCCGGCCTTCGCCTGCGGGCCGGGGTCGGCCACTTCGCGCAGGTACACCCGCACGCTGAAGGTGCTGCCCGCAGGCGAGGTGGCAGCCAGGGCGAGCTCGCCGCCCATCAGCGACGTGAGAAGGCCGGTGATGGTGAGGCCAAGGCCCGTGCCCGGCTCGCCGCGCCGGCGTCCCGCGGCCCCGCGTTCGAACGGAAGAAAGATGCGCTGGTGGTCCTGCGGCGCCACGCCGATGCCGGTGTCGTCCACGTCGAAGCGCAGCACTTCGCGCCGCGCATCCACATGCAGAGTAACGGTGCCGCTGTCGGTAAAGCGCACGGCGTTGGCCAGCAGGTTGATGAGAATCTGCCGCAGCCGCTTGGCGTCGGCATGCACCCAGGGCGGCAGCCGGCCGCTGTGGGTGTACACGAAGGCAAGGCCCTTGTTCTCGGCCTGCGGCCGCACCATGTGCACCACCTCGTCCAGAAAGGCGGGCAGCGCGAGCGGCGCGGGCTCCAGCTGCAGGCGCCCGGCCTCTATGCGTGCCAGGTCGAGCAAGCCGTCGATCAGGCCGAGCATGTGCTCGCCGCTGCGCTGTATGGTCTGCACCGCTTCGCGCGGCGGCGCCACGGCCTCGCCCTTGAGCAGGATCTGCGAGTAGCCCAGGATGCTGTTGAGCGGCGTTCGCAGCTCATGCGTCATGCCGGCCACATAGCGGGTCTTGGCCTGGTTGGCGGCCTCGGCGGCCTCCTTGGCGGTCTGCAGCGCGGCATCGGTGCGCTGGTGCGCCTCGATCTCGACGGTGAGCAGGTGGTTGTGGCGGTTCGATTCTTCCTGCGCCATCTGCCGGCTCTCGCTGCCCAGCACGATCCACCACGCCGCCACCGCCGCCACCAGCGAGAGCAGCGCAAACACCTTGAGAAAGGCGCTGCGCAAGGCCGGGTCCACCACATCGGAGCCCATGATGGTCTCTTGCGCGTACACCACGCCCATCACCGTGGCCAGCAGCGCCACGAGCGAGGTTGCCACCATAAGGTAGTGCGCCACGCGAAAGTTGAGCCGGCCCGACAGCGCCGGAGGCAGCAGCGCCTTGAGCCAGCCGCTCATCTGCTCGGCCGCGCGAGAGTCGGCCTTGCAGCGGTCGTGGCAGCGCGATTCGAGCGTGCAGCACAGCGAACAGATCGGCGCGCTGTAGGCGGGGCAATGCGCCATGTCTTCCGACTCGAAGCTGTTGTCGCACACCGAGCACTTGACCATCTGCCCCGGTGCCCAGCGCCGGATGTCGGTGCGCGCCAGGTAGTAGCGTCCCCGCGTGCGCCAGGCGAGCAGCGGCGAAACAACCAGCGCAGTGACAAGCGCGATGAAGGGGGAGAAAGCCCGCGCCCACTGGCCCAGCACGCCGGAGTACGCCAGCATGGCGAGCGCCGCAGCCACCAGCATCGCGCCAAGGCCGACAGGGTTGATGTCATACAGGTGCGCGCGCTTGAACTCGATGGTGCGAGGGCTCCAGCCCAGCGGCTTGTTGATGACGAGATCGGCCACCAACGCGCCGACCCATGCGATGGCGATGTTGCTGTAGAAGCCCAGCACGTGCTCCAGCGCCGCGAACACGCCCAGCGTCATCAGCAAGATGGCGATGACCACATTGAACACCAGCCACACCACGCGCCCCGGGTGGCTGTGCGTGAGCCGCGCAAAGAAGTTGGACCACGCCAGCGAGCCCGCATAGGCGTTGGTGAGGTTGATCTTCATCTGCGACACCACCACGAAGAGCGTGGTGATCGCCAGCACCCAGGCCGGGTCGCGCAGCACGTAAGAAAAGCCCGTGAGGTACATCAGCGTGGGCTCGATCGCGTGCTTGCCCGGAATCTCGTGTTGCAGCGCCAGAAAGGCCAGGAAGGCGCCGCCCATCATCTTGAGCATGCCCGGCACGATCCAGCCCGGGCCCGATACCAGCACCGCGGCCCACCAGCGCCCCCGGTTGGCGGCCGTTTTCTCGGGCAAGAAGCGCAGGTAGTCGACCTGCTCGCCGATCTGCACCACCAGCGAAAAAGCCACCGTGGCGGCGGCGCCGAACATCAGCGGGTCGAAGCCGCTGCTGTCTGAAGTGCGGCCCACCAGGCCGGTGAAGTCGGCATAGAGCTCGGGCTTTTTCACCAGCACCGCGATGAAGGGGCAGATGAACAGCACGATCCAGATCGGCTGCGTCCATAGCTGCAGGCCCGAGATGAGCGTGATGCCGCGCATGACCAGCGGCACTATCACGATCGACGAGAGCAGGTAGAGCAGCGGCAGCGGCCAGTCGAGGTATAGCTGCAGCGCCAGCGCAAGGATGGCCGCTTCCAGCGCGAAGAAGATGAAGGTAAAGCTCGCGTAGATGAGCGAGGTGAGGGTGGAGCCCAGGTAGCCGAAGCCCGCGCCGCGGGTGAGCAGGTCCATGTCCACGCCGTGCTTGGCCGCGTAGTAGGAAATCGGCAGGCCGGTGAGAAAGGTGATGAGCCCCACCACCAGGATGGCCCACAGCGCATTCGAGAAGCCGTAGCTCAGCGCAATGGCGCCGCCAATGGCCTCCAGAGCGAGGAAAGAGGTGGCGCCGAAGGCCGCATTCGCGACACGGAACTCCGACCACTTGCGAAAGCTGCGCGGCGTGTAGCGCAACGCGTAGTCCTCCAGCGTTTCGTTCGCGACCCACGCGTTGTAGTCGCGGCGGATGCGAAAGATCTTCTGGCCGGTGACGGGTTGCATGGTGGGGTCTTGCGGCAAGGGCGAGGGCGGCGGCATGGAAGGCAGCAGAGCAAGAAGCGCTCCCTGCGTGCGTTGCGCTGTTTGCGCCCTTTGCGCGGCTTGCAAGTCTGCAGGTCCGGGCGCTGGTGGCCGCTACGTTGAATGACGTATTCGCGGCGGCGCAAGTGATTTCTAAAGTACCAGCCATGGTGCTCGAGGCACCGTCCGATGCACTGCGATGGTGCGCGGCCAGTTCATTTTTCAACCCGCCTGGAGTTCCTGATGTCGCGTGATTCCGATCCTTCTCTCGATGCCCTGGCATTGCGCCGCCGCCGTTTGCTGCAGGGCGCCGCGGCGCTGCCCGTGATGGGCCTCCCCGGCCTGAGCTTCGGGCAGTCGCAGTTCCCGACGGCCAAGATCAACACCACCAAGCTCGCGGTGACCGACACCGAAGTGACGGTGGGCCAGTTGCACTCGTCATCCGGCACCATGGCCATTTCGGAGACCGGGTCCATCCAGGCCGAACAGCTCGCCATCGACCAGATCAACGCGATGGGCGGCATCCTCGGCCGCAAGATCAAGGTCATCAAGGAAGACGGCGCCTCCGACTGGCCGACCTTTGCCGAGAAGTCGAAGAAGCTGCTGGTCAACGACCACTGCGCCGCCGTTTTTGGCTGCTGGACCAGCGCCTCGCGCAAGGCCGTGCTGCCCGTGTTCGAAAAGGAGAACGGCCTCCTGTACTACCCGACGTTCTACGAAGGCCTGGAGCAGAGCAAGAACGTGATCTACACCGGCCAGGAAGCCACGCAGCAGATCATCTGGGGCCTGGACT
The DNA here is from genome assembly GCF_009755665.1 of Variovorax paradoxus. Taxonomy (NCBI): domain Bacteria; kingdom Pseudomonadati; phylum Pseudomonadota; class Betaproteobacteria; order Burkholderiales; family Comamonadaceae; genus Variovorax; species Variovorax paradoxus. Next base: position 3,478,751 of record NZ_CP046622.1, on the reverse strand, counting down.
GGGGTGCGAAGGAGAAGAAGGCCAAGACCTTCTTCCTGGTGGGCTCCGACTACATCTGGCCGCGCACCTCGATGAAGATCGCGCGCAAGCACATCGAGAACTTCCAGAAGGGTTCGGTCAAGGGTGAGGAGTATTACCCGCTGGGCCACACCAACTTCAACTCGCTGATCAACAAGATCAAGGTCGCCAAGCCCGACTGCATCTTTGCGGCGGTGGTGGGCGGCTCGAACGTGGCCTTCTACAAGCAGCTCAAGGCCGCGGGCATCACGGGCGACAAGCAGTTTCTGCTGACGCTGGCCGTGACCGAAGACGAAATGACCGGCGTGGGCGGCGAAAACTTCGCAGGCTTCTATTCGTCGATGAAGTACTTCCAGTCGCTCGACAACCCGAACAACAAGAAGTTCGTGGAGGCCTTCAAGGGCAAGTACGGCAAGGATGCGGTGATCGGCGACGTCACCCAGGCGGGCTATCTCGGCCCATGGCTCTGGAAGGCGGCTGTGGAAAAGGCCGGCAGCTTCGACGTGGACAAGGTCGTGGCCAGCTCGCCGGGCATCGAACTGAAGACCGCCCCCGAAGGCTACGTGAAGCTGGATGCGAACCACCACCTGTGGAGCAAGGCGCGCATCGGGCAGGGGCAACTGGATGGGACGTTCAAGGTGGTGGCGGAGTCGAGCGAGCTGATCAAGCCGGATCCGTTTCCGAAGGGCTATCAGTAAGAAAGCCGCCGACCCTCACCCCAACCCTCTCCCGCGCGCGGGAGAGGGAGTCAATACAGGAATCCTTCATGACTCTGTCGGACATGATGAACATCGGCCTCATGCAGGGCTTCGCGGGGCTGAGCCTCTTCGCGGTGCTGCTGCTCATGGGCCTGGGGCTTGCGATCATCTTCGGCCAGATGGGCGTGATCAACATGGCGCATGGCGAGTTCATGACCATCGGCGCCTATTCGATCTACCTGGCCGCACGGGTCACCGAAAGCCTGGCGCCGGCGTTCATGCCGTACTACTTTCCGATTGCCATCGGCCTGGCTTTCGTGTTCGCCTTCATCGTCGGCTGGATCGTGGAGTGGGTGCTCATTCGGCACCTGTACAAGCGCCCGCTCGATACGCTGCTGGCCACCTGGGGCGTGAGCCTGGGGCTGCAGCAGCTCTTTCGCACCTTCATCGGCCCGAAGGAAGTGAGCCCCACGCTGCCCGAATGGCTCATGGGCTCGTGGACGCCGCATGAAGGGCTGGACATTCCGATCAACGGGCTCTTCGTGCTCGCGCTCACCGCGCTGGTCACCGGCGGCGTGCTCGTCGCGCTGCACAAGAGCCGCTGGGGCCTGCGCGTGCGCGCCACCGTGGCCAACCGCACCATGGCCAACGCGACCGGCATCGACACCATGAAGACCGACCGCCTGACCTTCGCCATCGGCTGCGGCATTGCCGGCATGGCGGGCGCAGCCTTCACCACCATTGGCTCAACGGGGCCGACCTCGGGCTCTCTCTACATCGTCGATGCCTTCCTCGTTGTCACCTTCGGCGGCGCCGCCAGCCTGTTGGGCACGGTGGTTTCGGCCTTCGGCATTGCGCAGACGCAATCGATCTCGGAATTCTTCATGACCGGCTCGATGGCCAAGGTGCTGACGCTTTCGCTGATCGTGCTCATCTTGATGATGCGTCCACAAGGCTTGTTCGCAGTCAAGGTCCGTCGCTGATGAAACCGCTTCCTTCCTGGAGAACGTTCCGATGATGAATTTCATCAAGGCCTCGATCCTGCGCTATCAGCTTGGCAGCCTCCTGCTGCTGGTGTTGCTGCTGGCAGTGGTGCTGCCGCTGTCGCTCGACATCTTTCGCCTCAACCTGGTGGGCAAGTACCTCGCCTACGCCTTCGTTGCCGTCGGGCTTGTGATGGTGTGGGGCTACGGCGGCGTACTGAGCCTGGGGCAGGGCGTGTTCTTCGGCATTGGAGGCTACGCGATGGCGATGTTTCTGAAGCTCGAAGCCTCGGACCCGATCACCACCAAGATCCAGTCGACGCCCGGCATTCCAGACTTCATGGACTGGAACCAGATCACCGAGTTGCCCATGCTGTGGCTGCCCTTCAAGAGCCTGCCGCTGAGCCTGGCGCTGGTGGTGCTGGCGCCGATGGCGCTGGCGTGGCTCGTGAGCTTTGCGATGTTCAAGCGCCGCGTGGGCGGCGTGTACTTTGCCATCATCACGCAGGCGGTGGCGCTGATCTGCACCGTGCTCATCATCGGCCAGCAGGGCTACACGGGCGGCGTCAACGGCATGACCGACCTGAAGACGATGCTGGGCTGGGACACGCGCACCGACGGCGCGAAGTACATCCTCTACTACGTGTGCGTGGGCCTGCTGGTGGCGAGCATCGTGCTGTGCCGCTGGATCCAGACCAGCAAGCTCGGAACGCTGCTGCTCGCCATGCGAGACAAGGAAGACCGCGTGCGCTTCTCGGGCTACGACGTGTCGAACTTCAAGGTTTTCATCTTCTGCCTTGCGGCCGGTCTCTCGGGCATTGGCGGTGCGATGTTCGCGCTGCAGGTGGGCTTCATGTCGCCGAGCTTCGTGGGCATCGTGCCGTCCATCGAAATGGTGATCTTCTGCGCCGTGGGCGGCCGCATGAGCCTGGTGGGCGCCGTGTACGGCGCGCTCCTGGTGAATGCGGGCAAGACGCTGTTCTCGGAGAGCTTTCCGGACCTGTGGCTGTTCCTGATGGCCGGGCTTTTCATCGGCGTGACCATGGCCTTTCCGATGGGCCTGGCAGGCCTGTGGGACGAAAAGATCAGGCCCTGGTGGAAGAGCCGCCGCCAGGCGCTGCGCGAAGCCGCAATAAAGCCGCCGGCCGCAGCCATGCCTGCGCCCGCACCGCAGACGGAACCTGCGTTGCCGGACGGCATCGGCAGCCAGCGCGCCTGAACCCGGAGCCCATCGCATGAGCAACACCGACTTCGCACTTGCCGTGGAAGACCTCACCGTCTCCTTCGACGGCTTCAAGGCCATCGACGACCTGACGCTTTACATCGACAAGAACGAACTGCGCGTGATCATCGGCCCCAACGGTGCCGGCAAGACCACGCTGCTCGACCTGATCTGCGGCAAGACGCGGGCGAGCGGCGGCAGCATCAAGTTCAAGAACACCGAGCTCACAAAAATGGCCGAGCACAAGCGCGTGCGGCTGGGCATCGGGCGCAAGTTTCAGACGCCGTCGATCTACGAGAACCTGAGCGTCTTCCAGAACCTGGAAGTATCTTTTCCGAAGGGCCGTTCGGTGCTGGGTGCGCTGGCCTTCAAGTGCGACGACGAGGTCAAGGCCAAGGTGCAGGCGGTGGCCGAAGACATCGGCCTGGCCGACAAGCTGCGCACCGAGGCGGGTCTGCTGAGCCACGGCCAGAAGCAGTGGCTGGAGATCGGCATGTTGCTGATGCAGGAGCCCGAGCTGCTGATGCTCGACGAACCCATTGCGGGCATGAGCGCGCGCGAACGCGAACTCACGGCCGACCTGCTCAAGCGCATCTGCCAGAACCGCGCGGTGATCGTCATCGAGCACGACATGGCGTTCGTGAAGCAGATTGCGCACAAGGTGACTGTGATGCACCAGGGAAAGATCCTGGCCGAGGGGCCGATGGAGAAGGTGCAGGCGGATCCGAAGGTCATCGACGTTTATCTGGGGCATTGATGGCGTGTTCTTCTGGTTTTCGCCTTGTGCGCTGTTCAGGGCGCGCACCCGCCGACGGGGTACCTTTCTCCGCGAATGTCCCCCGGCCTGCGGACTCCTCCTTTATTTCGCTGCGCAAGGCACCCCGCCAGCGGGTGCGTTGCACAGAGCAGTGGTTGATCAGCGGAACACCACGAGCGTGCCCTGGTGCACAGGGCATCGGGTGCTCCGCGCAGCGAAATAAAGGAGGAGGGCGAAGCCCGGGGGACATTCGCGGAGGGGAGTACCCGGTGGCCTGTGCACGCGCCCTGAACAGAAGCAAAGGAGTCACCAAATGAGCAACATCATGCTGAAGGTCGATGATCTGCACACAGCCTACGGCCAGAGCGAAGCACTGCACGGCATCTCGTTCGAAGGCCATGCCAACGAAACAATAGCCATCATGGGCCGCAACGGCATGGGCAAGACTACGCTGTTCAAGAGCCTCATGGGCGTGCTGCCGCTCAAGAGTGGGCGCATCGAAGTGGCGGGGCAAGACGTGTCGCGCGACGAAAGCTTCAAGCGCGTGGCCAAGGGCATTGCCTACGTGCCGCAGGGCCGCATGATCTTTCCGACGCTGACCGTCGAAGAAAACATCCAGACAGGCCTCGAGAACTCGAAGACAAAACGCATACCAGAAGAAATCTACGCGCTGTTCCCCGTGCTCTGGGAGATGAGGCGCCGCAAGGGCGGAAACCTCTCCGGCGGCCAGCAACAGCAGCTTGCCATTGCGCGCGCCCTGGTTACCGACCCCAAGGTGCTGCTGCTCGACGAGCCTACCGAGGGTATCCAGCCTTCGATCATCAAGGACATTGCCAAGGCCCTCAACGAGATCCGCAAGCTGCGCGGCATCACCATCGTCGTGTCCGAGCAGGTGCTGAGCTTTGCGATGGACGTGGCCGACCGGCTCTTCGTGATCGAGGGCGGCAGGCTCGTGCATGAGACCGCGCGCGACAAGACCGATGTCGATCACATCAAGGCCTATCTCTCCGTATGACCTTCTCCGTTCACCACAACCCAACCAGGAGCCACTGCAAATGACGGACACGCTGATCAAGGTCGACCTGACCAAGCCGCCTACCGAGAACGAGATGATCCACAACCGCTGGCATCCGGACATTCCGATGGCCTGCTGGGTCAACCCGGGCGACGACTTCATTCTTGAAACCTTCGACTGGACCGGGGGCTTCATCAAGAACAACGACAGCGCCGACGACGTGCGCGACATTGACCTGAGCACCGTGCACTACCTCTCGGGCCCGGTGGGCGTGAAGGGCGCCGAGCCCGGCGACCTGCTGGTGGTCGACCTGCTCGACATCGGCGCCAAGCAGGACAGCCTTTGGGGCTTCAACGGATTTTTCTCGAAGAAGAATGGCGGCGGCTTCCTGACCGATCATTTTCCCGAAGCGCAGAAATCAATCTGGGACTTCAAGGGCATGTTCACCAGCTCGCGCCATGTGCCGGGTGTCAACTTTGCGGGCCTCATTCACCCCGGCCTGATCGGCTGCCTGCCCGACAAGCCCATGCTCGACATGTGGAACGAGCGCGAGGGCAAGCTCATTGCCACCGACCCTGACCGCGTGCCCGGCCTTGCCAACCCGCCGTTCGCCGGCACTGCCCACATGGGCAAGATGACAGGCGAGGCCCGCGCCAAGGCTGCGGCCGAAGGCGCGCGCACCGTGCCGCCTCGCGAGCACGGCGGCAACTGCGACATCAAGGACCTGTCGCGCGGCTCCAAGGTTTTCTTTCCCGTGTATGTGGATGGTGCCGGGCTCAGCGTGGGCGACCTGCACTTCAGCCAGGGCGATGGCGAGATCACCTTCTGCGGCGCTATTGAAATGGCGGGCTGGGTGCACATGAAGGTCACGCTCATCAAGGGCGGCATGGCCAAGTACGGCATCAAGAACCCGATCTTCAAGCCAAGCGTGATCACCCCGCAGTACAACGACTATCTCATCTTCGAGGGAATCTCGGTCGATGAGGCCGGCAAGCAGTACTACCTCGACGTGAACGTGGCCTACCGGCAGGCCTGCCTCAACGCGATCGAGTACCTGAAGAAGTTCGGCTACTCGGGTGCGCAGGCCTACTCGATCTTGGGCACCGCGCCCGTGCAGGGTCACATCAGCGGCGTGGTCGATGTGCCCAACTCTTGCGCCACGCTCTGGCTGCCCACGCAGATCTTCGATTTCGACATCAACCCGAACGCCTCAGGGCCAATGAAGATGATCGACGGCAGCATCGACATGCCGCTCTCGCACGACCTGGTCTGACGCACCCATGCCTACCTACGATTACGCCTGCGGCCAGTGCGGCGGTTTCGAGGCGCTGCGGCCTTCGGGCCAGCGCGACGAGCCCGCCGCTTGCCCTGACTGCGGATGCGCGTCGCCGCGCGTGCTTTCGGCCGCACCGCGGCTCGCACTGATGGCCTCGGGCACTCGCCGTGCCATGGAGACCAACGAGCGTGCGCGGCATGAGCCGGGCAGCTCGCGCGACTACGCGCGCTTCAAGCATCCGGCGGGCTGCGGATGCTGCTCGGGAGCGTCGCGGCGCAGCGCAACGTTGACGGCGCCCAGCGGTGCGAAGTCGGCGCCGTCGAAGCGGCCCTGGATGATTTCGCACTAGCCCGGATGCCGTTGCGGCAAAGCCTTGTTGCTTGCGACGCATTCGTGACCCCGGTCACCACACTGCCCACCAGTCAAGCAAGATGCTCCCGGCTCAAGCTCGAGAGATCTGCGCAACCGAGGAGACCGAGGGTTCGTTCGATGTCATCCCGGAACAGCTGGAGCACGCGCTGCGCACCTTGTTGACCCCCAACGGAAACACCATACAAGGGCGGTCGCCCGAGCATGACGCAGCGCGCGCCAAGCGCCAGCGCCTTCACCACGTCGCTTCCATCGGAAAATCCGCTGTCGATCAATACGGGAACGCGCGCTCCGACGGCTTCGATGATCTGTGGCAGAACGTCCATCGGAGAGACAAGGCTGTCCAGGTTTCGGCCTGCGTGGTTTGAAACAATGATGGCGTCGGCGCCGTTGTCCACTGCGATGAGTGCATCCGCGGCACTGAGGATGCCTTTGACCATCAATGGTTCTTTCCAGTGCTTGCGCAGCTCGCGCAGCTCTTGCCACGTGCTCCGGTCGTTCTTCGGGTTGGCGAAAGGCTTGGCTCCTTTGCTCTGACGCAAGCCTGCCTGGAATTCCTTGGGATAGTTCTCGTAGCGTGGCATGCCGTGCCGTCGCACGTGTGGAACCAGCACATCCAGAAACCATCCCGGATGGCGCGCCACGTCATAGGTATTGCGGGCCGTCATCCGGATCGGAACGCCAAAGCCGTTGCGGAGGTTGTAGGGCCGCAGCGGCAAGACGGGCGTGTCGACCGTAAGAATCAAGGCTTTGTAGCCGGCTTCGCGCACGCGCTCGACGAGCTGATACGACATGTTTCTGTCCGGCCACATATAAAGCTGAAACCAGAGCTCGGTATCGCCGGCAGCTTCCGCCACTCGTTCCATACTGGTGATTGAAGAGGTGGACAGCGTGAACGGAATTCCAGCCGCCTTGGCAGCGCGCGCCAAGGCGATCTCACCCTCGTACCAAAGCAGGCCGGCAGCCGCCGTCGGGCTGATTGCCAGCGGAGACTCCAGCGTTCGCCCGAAAAGCTCCACACGCTGATGTCGCTGCGATACGTCGCGCAGCACTCGCGGCACGAGCCGGATCCGGTCGAACGACGCACGGTTGTAGGTGCGGGCGTTTTCGTCGCCGGTGCCCCGGTCGACGTACTCGAAGAGCCCGTGCGGCAGGCGCTTGCGGGCCAGTTCGCGCATCTCTGCCGTGCTGTAGGCGGCCGCAAAGGCGGGCTTAGTCCACCTTGACATTGTTTGCCTCGATCACCTTCTTCCAGCGAGCAGCTTCCCTGATCTGGAAAGCGGTCGCTTCCGCGCCGTTGTTGGCTACCACCTCGAAGCCGAGCTCCGCCATTTGCCGCCCGAAGGCATCGGAAGTCAGAACTTTGAGGATCGCCTCGCTGAGCCGCTGCTTGATTGCTGACGGTAATCCTTTGGGTGCGGCAATGCCTTGCCACGAATACACGTCGTCGAGACCGTGGACGCCGGCCTGTGCCAACGTCATCGTTGCGGGGGTCATGCGGTCGCGCTTGTCACCGGTGATTGCAAGCAGGCGAAGCTGCCCTGACTTGGTGTACGGCGCCACGTTCCCCAGGTTCGATACCAGCACTTCAGCGTGTCCTGCCAGTGTGTCGCTGATGGCCGGCCCACCGCCTTTGTATGGAACGTGAACACCTTCTGTTCCGGCATTCTGCAGAAACAGCGCCAGCGTCAGATGCTCGCTCGATCCCGAGCCTGCCGTGGCGATGGGCGCTTTGCCTCCGCTGCTCTTGAGGTAGGTCAGGAGCTCCGGAATCGAATGCGCCGGCACCTTTGGGTTCACGACGATGGCGTTCGGCGTACGCACCGCGATTGTCAGCATGTCGAAGTCACGCTCGGGCAGGTAACCCAGGTTCTTGTACAGCCCCTGGTTGATGGCCAGTACTCCCAGCGCTCCAAGGAGAAGGGTGTAGCCGTCCGGCTTGGCGCGGGTCAATTGCACAGCGCCCAGGGCGCCATTGGCACCGGCCTTGTTTTCGACGACGACGCTTGTTCCCAGGACTTCCGCCAGCGGCTGGGAAATTCTGCGCGCGATGGCGTCGGAAGATCCGCCCGGCGCATAGGGAACGATGATCGTGATAGGACGCGAAGGGTAGTCGGACGCGAACGCCGGTGCAGCCAATGCCAATGCTGCCGTTGCGGCAGCGGCAAGCTTCTTTAGAGTGTTTTTCATATGTCTCCGAGAGATTGGAATAGTGCGCCGCTGCTTCCCCGGCAGCAGCGCTTCAACGTTGGCTGCGTGTTGCTGGGCGCCCCCCAGTCCGAGCCAATGAAGAAGAAGCGGATGCTATCGACGGGGTGGAGCAGGGTCCAATCCAATGACAGCATCCGCTGATGCAATGTTTGGATCGGAAAACAGCACTCGCCGCTTGACATGGCAGCGCTCGGTCCTGTCGGGATTGTTTCAATCTCGTGAACGCCGTGATTCGTTTTGCGGCGTTTTTTTATGGGTGTTCGGGATCAAACTTCTTCTCACCAACCAACCCATTAGGAGATTGAAATGAATGCCTCGAAGATCCTCGCTGCCGCTGCTCTCTCGCTCCTGGCTGCCGCCGGTGCGCAAGCAGAAACCTATGAAGGCGTGCTGACCGTGAACTCGGGCGTGTCGCGCTCCGAAGTCGCTCCGCAAGCCGTTGCCGCCGCTCGCGCCGGCAACCGATACAGCGAAGGCGCCAGCGCCGGCGCACAACCCTTCACCTCGACCGCCGACCGCTCGGTGATCCAGGCTGAAGCCGTTGCCAAGGCACATGACCCGCTGGCCAGCCTCGACCGCCGCGCGTTCTACCGCGACGAAGTGCCGCAAGCCTACAAGAAGCCCAGCGTGTCGTTCACGCGCCAAGCTGGCCTGTAAGCCGATCTTTCCTTGATCACTGCGATGATGAAGAACGGGCCCTCGATGGGGCCCGTTTTCCGTTGCTGTAGAAAGCCTGGGGGGCTAGATGCGTTGCGCGGCGTGCGTCACTCCCGCGTCAGCGCAAAGCCCTTTCGTATGCCGCCGGTAGCCGAAGGCGCCACCCACAGATCGAACTCGCCGGGTTCGACGGTCGGCTTCATGTCGCGGCCGATGAACTGCAGGTCTTCCGCGCCCAGCGTGAACTCGACCACCTTCGATGCGCCGGGCTCGATGCGCACCTTTTGAAAGTTCTTGAGTTCGCGCACGGGCCGCGTCACGCTCGCGGCGCGTTCGGCGGTATAGAGCTGCACCACCTCCTCGGCCTCGCGCTGGCCGGTGTTGGTTACCGTGGCACGCACGCGCAGGGTGCTGCCAATCGGCAGCCGGTCGCGGCTGAGTTCGATGCCGTCGTAGCGCACAGGTGCATAGCCGATGCCGTATCCGAAGGGGTAGAGCGCCTGGTTCGTGGTGTCCACGTAGCGGGTCTTGAAAGCCATGGCCTGGTCGTTGTCGGGCAACGGCCGGCCGGTGCGCTTCTGGCCATAGTAGAAGGGCACCTGCCCCGACGTTTGCGGAAAGCTCACCGGCAGCCGGCCCGATGGGTTGAAGTCACCGAACACTACGTCCGCAATGGCGGAGCCCGTCTGCACGCCCAGAAACCAGGTGACAAGAATCGCGTCGGCATTGCGCACCGCGCCCCGAAGCGCCATCGCACGGCCGTTGCTCAGCAATACGACAACGGGCTTGCCGGTTGCGGCCACTGCTTCGGCCAAGTCTTGCTGCGCCTGGGGTAGGCCGATGTCGGTGCGCGAACGGGCCTCGCCCGACATGAGCTGTCCTTCGCCGATGGCGAGCACCACCACGTCGGCGTCGCGCGCGGCGGCCACCGCGGCTTCGATGCCGCCCGCCAGCGGCGACTCGATGTTTGAGCCGCGCACCACGGTCAATGCTTTGGGGGCGTGCAGCGCCGCACGCAGGCCATCTTCAATGCCGACCGGGCCCGACTGCCCCGGGAACAGGCTCCAGGCGCCGAGCAGGTCTTGCGTGCCGGAGGCGAAGGGGCCGATCAGCGCGATCTTCTTGCCGGACTTGGGCAGCGGCAGCACTGCACGTTCGTTCTTCAGCATCACGATGGAACGGCGTGCGTCCTCGCGTGCCAGCGCAATGTGCGCGGGGTTTTCGGGCCGGGCCTGCGCGGGGGGACCGTGGAGCCCTCGAAAGGGCTGGTCGAACAGGCCGAGCTTCTGCTTGACCCACAGCACGCGGCGCACCGCGTCGTCCAGCCGGGCCGTCGGCACTTCGCCCGAGGCCACGAGTTCGGGCAGGTAGCGCATGTAGAGGCCGCTTTGCATGCTGACGTCGGTGCCGGCCAGGAACGACTGCTTGGCTGCTTCCCGCCCATTGGCGGCGTAGCCGTGGGCAATCAGTTCCTCGTCGGCGGTGTAGTCCGAAACCACGAAGCCCTTGAACTTCCACTCGTCGCGCAGCACGCCCGTCAGCAGCGCAGGGTTGGCGATCGAGGGGATGCCGGAGATTTCATTGAAGGCGCTCATTACCGAGAGCGCACCCGCGTCAAGCGCGGCGCGGAACGGCGGCAGGTACACCTGGCGCAGCGTGCGCTCGGAAATATCGGTGGCTGCGTAGTCGAGCCCGCCCTCGGCCGCACCATAGGCCGCAAAGTGCTTGGGCGTGGCCAGCAATGCATCGCCGCGCGAGAGGTCGCTGCCCTGAAAGCCGCGTACGCGTGCCGCCGCGAACAGGTTGGCCAGGTACACGTCTTCGCCCGCACCCTCGATGCCGCGGCCCCAGCGTGCATCGCGGGCAATGTCCACCATGGGCGCAAAGGTCCAGCGAAAGCCGTCGGCGCTGGCTTCCACCGCCGCCGCGCGGGCGGTGCGCTCGGCCAGTTCTGGCTCCCAGCTGGCGGCCTCTGCCAGGGGCATGGGGAAGATGGTGCGAAAGCCGTGGATCACGTCGGCGCCGTAGAGCAGCGGAATGCCCAGGCGCGATTCGCGCACGGCCACCTCTTGCAGGACGCGCTTGCGCTCCAGTCCCTGATTGTTGAACAGGCCTGTGAGCCGGCCGGCGCGCACGTCGTCGATCTCTTGCTGCGCATTGCGCTGGCCGGCCTGGGGGTTGCCGGGAATGTTTGTGTCGGCGGGGCCGTAAAGGCTGAGCTGGCCCACCTTCTCCTCGACCGTCATGCGGGCGACGAGCGAATCGATACGAGCGTCGACGCCTTGAGGCCCTACAGGGGTTGCAGGAGCTCTCTGTGAGACGGGAGTGACGGCGGAAACGGGAGAGAGAAAACAGGCCAAGCCCAGCAGGGCCGCCATGGCGGGGGTTCGAACGTGCATGAGCCGCCATTCTCACGCCAAAGCCTGACCGCACGGCACGGTCGGTCTTTGGAGCTGTTACACCCGGTTTAACAGCGGCTGTCCCTCGGCCCAGCGGCGCAGGTTGTCCAGGAAGATGGCGGCCACCCGCATTTCGTTGCCATCGGAGTGGCCCGCAGTGTGCGGCGTGACGATCACGTTGGGCATGTCCCACAGGGGCGAATCGACCGGCAGCGGCTCGTGTGCGAACACGTCGAGGTAGGCGCCGGCCAGTGCACCGCGCCGAAGAGCGTCGATGAGTGCGGGTTCTTTCACCACTTCGCCGCGCGCCACATTCACCAGGCGCGCGTCGGCCGGCAAGCGCGCGAGCGCAGCCGCATCGACGAGCCCGCGCGTGCGCTCGGTCAACGGGCAGCACAGCACCAGCCAGTCGGCCCGCGGCAGCACTTCGCCGATGCGCTCGTAGCTCACCGTTTCGGATGCCGGCGATTCGGCTGCGCCATCGGTGCTTCGAACGGCGACCACGTGCAGGCCCAGCGTCGCAAGCAGCGAGGCCAGGCTCTGGCCGATCGGGCCCCAGCCGACGATGACCGCGGTCTGCCCCGCAAGGTCGCGTGGGAGCCCGCTGCCCACGAGCGGTGCCCAGCTCCGGTTGCGCTGCGCCGCCAGCAGCTGCGGAAAGCAGCGCGCCAGCATCAGCACGCCGGCCAGCGCGGTCTGCACCACAACCCCGGCGTTGGCGCCGGATGACGTCGTCACGGCCACGCCGCGCGCAAGGAGTTCGCCATACACCGGCCGGTCGGCACCCGACGAGTGGGCATGCACCCATTTCAGCGAAGGCGCGCCGCGCAGCGCATCGTGAAAGCGTTGGGTGTGGGGCAGCACCGCATGCTTGGTCGAAAGGCCGGTGACGTCGCGCGAGACGAAGGCCACATCGGCATCGTCGCCAATGGTTGCCAGCACATACGGCTTGCCGCCGAGTGCCGCCTGCAGGCCATCGCCGGCATGGCGCGCAGCCTCGGGCGACATGAGAATGCGCAGCGGCTGCATCGGTGTCTTCACGTGCGTGGTTGGGTCACTCGGCCGTGGCGCCCGATTCGCGCACGATCAGCTTCCACTTCTCGTACTCGCGCCGCGTGAACTGGCCGAACTGCGCGGGTGTGCCTCCGACCGGGTCGGCACCCTCGCGCACCATCTGTGCGCTCAGCGAGGGCAGCGTGTCGTTGACGGCCTTGTTGAGCAGCGCAATCACGGGCTCGGGCGTGCCCTTGGGCGCGAAGAAGCCGAACCACGAACCCGCAGAAAAATCCGGAAAGCCTTTCTCGGCCACCGTGGGCACGTCGGGCAGCGAACGCGAGCGCTGCAGGCTGCTGACTGCAATGGCGCGCAGCTTGCCGCCCTTGATATGGGAGATGACCGAGGGAATGGTCGCGAACATGAACTGCACGCGGCCCGCGATCAGGTCGTTCAGTGCGTTGGCGCCCTTGTACGGTATGTGCAGTGTCTCGGCGCCGATGCGTTTGCTGAGCATGAAGCTCGACAGGTGCGAGGAGGTGCCCACGCCGGTGGAACCGTAGTTCAGCTTCCCGGGGTTGGCCTTCGCGTAGGCGATGAATTCTTCCATCGTCTTGGCGGGCACCTCGGGGTTCACGACCAGCACGTTGGGCACGTCGGCAATCTGCACCACCGGCACCAGGTCCGTGAGCGGGTCGTAGGGCAGGTTCTTGTAGAGCGTCTGGTTCACGGCCATCGGGCCCACCGAATTGACGATGAGCGCGTAGCCGTCCGCCGGTGCGCGCACCACGAATTCGGTGCCGATGTTGCCTCCACCGCCGGGCTTGTTGTCGATGACGAAGGGCTGCCCGAGCTTCTCGGACATCTGCTGCGTGACCGCACGCGCCAGTATGTCGGTGGTGCCGCCGGCGGTGAAGGCCACCACTACGCGAACCGGCTTGGAGGGGTACGCCGCTTGCGCTCCGGCACGGTGCGCCGTGACCAGGCCGCCGGCGAAAAAGGCGATGGCCGCGACGCTTGCGAGGCTGCGGCGCCGCAGGGCGAATGAATCGACGGATGATGAAAGCTTGTCTCGTGTCATTTTTGTTTCCTCTGATGGGATGTTGATGCGCTGGGTCTGTCAGTCGCGAAAGCCCGGGTCCATTCGGTCCAGCTTGCGCAGCAGCGCGGGCCATTCCATGAGCCCGTAGGGGCGGCGGGTGCCGGGCTGGTAGTTGTTCCACGTCTCTTCCAGGATGTGCTGCGGCACTTTCGTCAGAGGCGTGTTGCACGACATGGCACCGATCTGCGCGCGGCAGGCCAGCTCGAGCCGGTGCATCCAGTTGAAGGCCTCGCCCACGCTGCGGCCCACCACCAGCGCACCATGGTTGCGGAAGATCACGGCCTCGCCCTGGCCCAGGTCGGCCAGCAGCGAGGCCTGCTCCTCGGTGTTGAGCACCACGCCCTGGTAGTCGTGATAGCCGATCTTCAGAAAGCGCATGGCGGTCTGCGTGAGCGGCAGCAGGCCGCATCCGAGAGAGGAAACCGCCATCGACGCCCAGCTGTGCGTGTGGATCACGCAGGCCACGTCGGGCCGCGCGGCATGCACGGCGCTGTGGATCACGTAGCCGGCCTTGTTGATGCCGTAGCCCAGCTGGCCGAAGTCGGGCTTGGAGAGGATGTTGCCGTCCTGGTCGACCTTGATGAGGCTCGACGCGGTGATCTCCTCGTACATCATCCCGTAGGGGTTGATGAGAAAGGCGCCTTTCTCGCCCGGCACGTGCGACGAGATGTGATTGGCCATCATGTCCGACATGCCGTACAGATCGACAAGGCGATAGCAGGCCGCAAGGTCGATGCGGGCTTGCCATTCCGCCTCGGAGCAACGGCCCCTCATGGAGGGAATCTGGAGTACGCCGGGTGTGTTCATCGTGGTGTTTCCTTTCGGTGGCTTCGGTACAGAAGGAGCTCAGTCACCGCCCAGCTGCAGGCGGCTGGGCAGGCGTTTTTCAATCGCGAACTTCAGCAGTGCTGCCGAGCGGAAGATGCCGTGCGCGAACTTGCCGTAGGGCAGAGTCAGAAAAAGCGCCATGACCACGCCCAGGTGCACCGCGAGCAGCAGCGCCATGAAGGCGGTGTCGCGCCATGCAAGCAGCGCAAGGCCCGTCAGGCTGGTGAGCAGCAGCAGCGCGATGAAGCCGCGGTCCATCGGCCGCTGCGCAATGTCGCCGTGCGCGGCATTGCGCCGCAGGTTCATCCACAGCAGCCCGACCGGGCCGATCACCAGGCCGGTGCCGCCCGCGGTGCCCAGCAGCACCGGCAGGCTGGTGAGCGCGTAGGGCGCTTGCAGGCCGAGCAGGTAGTGGTACAGCGTTGCCACGCAGGTGGAGGCAAAGCACAGCATGAAGCCGTAGAAGGTGAAGTGGTGAAAGCGCCGCCGCCAGAGCGTGAAGCGGTCGTCCTCGTTGTTGCAGCCCTGCCCGTGGCCGCCGTCCAGGTACTTGAGTCGCAGCACGTCGTGCGCGGCCTCGGCGCTGGCTGCGGCGCGCACGCCGGCCACTTCGGCGGGCGCGCTTTCTTGAGCCGGCGACACCTCGCGCCAGAACCGGCGCGTGCCCAAGGCCAGCGCGAACACCACCCAGCCGAACACCGTGCCGAACACCAGCGCCAGGAAGTTGTGCGGAAAGATCGCATAGAAGTTGCCCGCAAGCGGCTCGTGCAGCAGCGATCCCGTCATCGCCACGGCCAGCACCAGAAACAGCGCGAGGCCGCCGGCCAGTGCGAGCGCTACGGTGAGGCCGGCCCTCTTGTAGAGCGCGCCCATCGCGGGCGGCCAGGCGTAGTCGTGATACGTCTGCATGCGCACCTGCGCCATGGCTTGCGGCACGTTCACCGCAAATTCGTGCGGCGGCGCATATTGGCATGCATGCAGGCAGGCGCCGCAGTTGTGGCACAGGTTGGCAAGGTAGTGCGTGTCGGCCTTGCCGAACTCGAGCCGCCGCGTCATCGCGGGAAACACGGCGCAAAAACCTTCGCAGTAGCGGCAGGCGTTGCAGATCTGCAGGATGCGCGCCACCTCGCCCTCGCTGGCATTCAAAGGAAGGGCGGGGCGAATCGGAATCACGCGCGGCGAGGCGCTGCCGATGCCGTCGGCATCCGCACGGGCACGCGCGACGAGATCAGTGAGCTGCTGCAAGGGTGGCCTCCGGGGAACTCTTCGAAAGGTTCTTTGCCGCGCGCGCAGCCTGGGTTCCAGCGATGCGGCCGAAGGCCGTGCCGATGCTCATGCCCACGCCGGCCGTGTAGCCCTTGCCCAGCACGTTGCCGGCCATCATTTCTCCGGCCACAAAGAGGTTGGGGCTGGGCCGGCCGCCGAAGCGCACGGCCGCGGTCTCGTCCACCTTGAGGCCGAGGTAGGTGAAGGTGATGCCGGGACGCACGGGGTAGGCGTAGAAGGGCGCGGTGTCGAGCGGGCGCGCCCAGTGCGTCTTGGCGGGCACGAGGCCTTCGGTGTGGCAGTCGTCCAGGGCCGTGTGGTCGAAACGGCCGACGCGGCAGGCGTCGTTGTAGTCCTGCACGGTGCGCACGAACGCGGCTTCGTCCAGGCCGATCTTCTGCGCGAGTTCGCCGAGCGTGTTTGCCTGCGTGCCGGTGAACACTGGCGGCATGAAGCGACCGACCGCCTTCTGGTCGATGACCGACCATGCGATCTGCCCCGGCTGCTGCGCCACGAGCCGGCCCCAGATCGCATAGCGCTTGGGCCAGAAATCTTCGCCCTCGTCGTAGAAGCGCTGCGCCTCCCGATTGACCACCACACCGAGCGAGACGCAGTCGATGCGGGTGCAGATGCCGCCGTCGTACAGCGGCGCGCGCGCATCGATGGCCACCATGTGGCCCTGCGACGGATCGCCGATGCTGTCGGCGCCGACTTCGATCATGTACTTGAGCAGCACGCCCTGGTTGAAGCGCGTGCCGCGGATCAGGAAATTGTCGGCCGGCCACTCGCCGCGCTCGTTCCGGCCCCAGGCCTCGCGCAGCCACTCGCGGTTCGACTCGAAGCCGCCCGCCGCCAGCACGCAGCTCTTCGCTTCGATGCGTTGGCCCGCCTCGGTGCGCACCGCCACGAAGCAGTCGCCGTCGAGCTCCACCGAGGCCACGGGCGTGTCGTAGCGGATCTGCACGCCCAGCCGTTCGGCGCTGCGGTAGTAGGCATTGACCAGCGCCTTGCCGCCACCCATGAAGAAGGCATTGGTGCGCGCCACGTGCAACGCGCCCGAAAGCGGCGGCTGAAAGTGCACGCCGTGGCTGCGCATCCAGTCGCGGCAGTTTGAAGAGGCGCGAATCACCAGGCGCGCCAGGTGTTCGTCAGTCAGGCCGTCGGTCACCTTGAGCAGGTCTTGCCAGTACTCCTCTTCAGGGTAGGCGTCGATCAGCACGTCCTGCGGTGCGTCGTGCATGCAGCGCAGGTTGCGGGTGTGCTGCGAATTGCCGCCGCGCCATTCCTTGGGCGAGGCTTCGAGCAGCAGCACCGAAGCGCCGGCCTCGCGCGCCATCAGGGCGGCGCACAGCGCGGCATTGCCTCCGCCGACAACCAGTACATCTATCACTCGTGGGTCTCCTTGATGCAGGAGACTTTAGGCAGCACGGCCTTCACGCGAAAGGCCGATCGAGGCAACGGGTGTTCAGTTTTCGAGAAGACTGGCGCCAGTCCAGCGGCCCTCGCGCACCAGGGCACGGGCGGTGTCTGCAAGCACCACGCGCGCGGCGAGCGCGGCGGGCGAAAGCTCGTCGTCCGACAGGCTGACGAGCAGGTTGCGGCGGCCCACGTGCGCATCGCTGATCTGCGTGAGCTGCAGGTCGTCGCGGTCGTGCCGGGCCGTGGCGGCGCCGGGCTGGATGGTCGCGCCGTGGCCTGCGCGCACCGCGTCCATCAGTAGTGCGAGGCCGTCCACCTCGGCCACGATGCGCGGCTGAATCCGCGCTCGCGCGAAGGCGGCCATCAGCGTTGCGCGGAGACCATGGCTGCCGCTGGGCAGGATGAGTGGCACATCGGCCAGCTGCGACAGGCGCACCTTGGTGCCCGTGGGGCGCCCGTTCAGCGTCGGCGATGCGATCACGAACAGCTTTTCCGCCAGCAGCGGCAGCACGCTCCAGCGCCGCGGCGTGTCGGTCTGGAACAGCACCGCCAGGTCGAGCTGGCGCGCGTGCAGCATGGTGGTGAGATGGCCCGAGAGCGCCTCGACCATGTGCAGCCGCACCTCGGGGTAGCGCTCCTGCATGCTGCGCATCAGGGGCACGCCGAGCACAGTGGCCGTGGTGGGCGCCAAGCCCACGCTCACGTGGCCGGAAAGCCGCGCCTGCTGCGCCGCGCGCACGGCGTCGTCGGCATGCCGCAGCGTGAGTTGTGCCTGGTGCAAGAAGGCCAGGCCCGCATCGGTGGGCACCACGCCGGTCGAGCTGCGCTGCAGCAGCCTCGTCGAAAGCTCGCTCTCGAGCCGGCTGATCTGCTGGCTGAGCGCCGACGTGACCACGCCCAGCTCGACGGCCGCGCGGCCCATGCTGCGGAGTTCGCAGACCTTGACGAAGTAACGCAGTTGCCTCAGTTCCATGCCCGCATCATCGCGCAGGCACGGCCACCGGTTGCCGCTTGCGCAGCAGCAGCCAACCGAAGAGCGGAGCGGTGATGTACATCACCACCGAATAGATCGCGGCCGGCAGCGCGAGCTGAAAGCTGCCGAGCACGCTCACCGCGATGAAGATGGCCAGCGTGGAGTTGTGGATGCCGATCTCGTAGCTGATGGCGGTTGCGAGCGGCTTGTCCAGGCCCGCGGCGCGGCTCAGGTAATAGCCCGCCAGCAGGCTCAGCAGGTTGAACAGCAGCACCGGCAAGCCGATTTCGGCGAAGGTGGCCGTGATGGTCTTCCATTCGTTGGCAATGGCCAGCACCGTGACCACCGCGAGCACCACGGCGCTGAAGATCTTGGTGGGCTTTTCCATGCGCGCTGCAAAGCCGGGCTTGCGCGAGGCCACGAACATGCCGATGGCCACCGGCACCAGCACGATGGCGATCACCTCCACCAGCTTGCGCGTTTGCAGCGGCACCACCTGGCCGCTCTGCGCAAAATGCCCGATGGCCCAGTTGGCGATGAGCGGCAGCGTGACGATCGACAGCAGCGTGTTCACGGCCGTGAGCGAGATGTTCATGGCCACGTTGCCGCCGAACAGGTGCGAGAACAGGTTGGCCGAAATGCCGCCCGGCGAGGCCGCGAGCAGCATGAGCCCGATGGCGAACACCGGCGAGAGGCCGAAGCCGACGATGATGGCGTAGCAGGCCAGCGGCAGGCCGACAACCTGCAGCGCGAGCGCGATGGTCACCGCCTTGGGATGCTTGAAAAGCCGCCGGAAGTCGTCCAGCGAAAGCGAAAGCCCTAGCCCGAACATCACCAGCGCCAGCGCGCCGAACAGAAACCGGGTCACGATGAGCGTAGCGTCCATGCTTGTTGTCTCCTCTTCTTGCTTCTTCTAAAAAAATGGCTGCCGGCACCTGTCGCGCAGGCGCTGGCAGCCGTGGAAACCGGAATCTGCGCGTCTTATTGCTTGTAGCTGTCGTCGATGCGGTCGAGCTTGCGAATGAGCGACGGCCAGACGAACTGCCCGCCCAGTCCGCCCGTCTGCACCTTCATTGCCTGGCCCACGCCCTCGACGATCTTCGGGTTCACTTGCGTGAGCTCGCCGCCGCCCGACTGCGCTGCAATCTGGATCTGGCAGGTGTTCTCGAAGGTGTACATCGAAAGGAACGCGTCTGCAATGGTCTTGCCGCAAGTGAGCAGGCCGTGGTTGCGCAGCATCAGGAAATTGGCGTTGCCCATGTCGGCCTGCAGGCGCGGCTTCTCGTCGTCGCGGAAGGCCACGCCTTCGTAGTCGTGGTAGGCCAGCGAGGCCAGCACGAAGGTCGATTGCTGGCTGATGGGCAGCACGCCGTTCTTCTGCGCGCTCACGGCAATGCCGGCCTTGGTGTGGGTGTGCAGCACGCACTGGATGTCTTCGCGCGCGGCATGCACGGCGCTGTGGATCACGAAGCCGGCCGGGTTGACGGGGTAGGGCGACTCGATGATCTTGTTGCACTGCTGGTCGACCTTGACCAGGCTGGACGCGGTGATCTCGTCGAACATCAGGCCGTAGGGGTTGATCAGGAAGTGGTGCTCGGGCCCAGGAATGCGCGCGCTGATGTGCGTGAACACCAGGTCGCTCCAGCCGTAGAGTGCCACCAGGCGGTAGCAGGCCGCTAGGTCGACGCGCAGCTGCCACTCCTCGGCGGACACGAGCTTCTGGATTTCGGATTGGGAGTTTGCGTTCATGGTGATGTGTCCTTTGTCGGGTGTCAGGCGGCGGCCGGCTCTTTCATCGCGGCCTTGTAGATGCTCTGCTTCGGCTGCGCCATCAGGCGCTGCAGCATGGGTTCGAATTCGCTGATGGGCAGCGTCTCGGCTTTCGGGTCGAAGGCCGGGTTGTCGTACAGCGCGCAGAACTCGGCCGTGCGCTCGTAGTGCGGATGGCTCCTGAAGTTGTCGCGCATGTCGCGGTCCAGCCCGATGTGGTGAAAGAAGTAGTGGCCCTGGAAGATGCCGTGGTGCTGCACCATCCAGTGGTTGGCCTCGCTCACGAAGGGCTTCAGGATGGCCGCGGCAATATCGGGGTGGTTGAAGCTGCCGAGCGTGTCGCCGATGTCGTGCAGCAGGGCGCAAACCACGTATTCCTCGTCGCGGCCGTCGCGCAGCGCGCGGGTCGCGGTTTGCAGCGAATGGGTGTAGCGGTCGACCGGAAAGCCGCCGTAGTCGCCTTCGAGGATCTGCAGGTGCCTGATCACGCGCGCGGGCAGGCCGCCTGCAAATTGCCTGAACTCGCCGCCGATCAGTTGCCAGTCTTCGCGCGTGCTCTGCTGCATGCTGGTGAAACTCGCCCGTTCGCTCATCTTGTGGTCTCCGTTCTTGTGGGGTGCCGGCCACTGTAGACCCGTGCTTGACGCGCAACTGTCAAGGATTTGACAATGCAGGGGCCTGGAAAACCCCCGATGCCCGCTCCCAAGCCGCGCCTTTCCGCTTCGCACCTGGTTGCGATGGAGCGCAACCCGTGGTTCACGAGCATTCCGCGGGCACAGCGTGAGGCCCTGCTTGGCGCGGCCGAACTCATTCACCTGCGGCGCGGTGCCATGGTGTTTCGCCAGGGCGACCCGGTGCATGCGGCGGGCGGGGGCTTTTATGGCCTGGTGGCCGGCACCATCAAGATATCGTCGCTGCGGCAGGACGGGCGCGAGGCCATCCTAGCGGTGCTCGAGCCCGGCAACTGGTTTGGCGAGATCACGCTGCTCGACGGCTCGCCGCGCACGCACGACGCTACCGCGCTGGAACCGCTCGATCTGCTGGTGGTGCCGCCCGAGGCTTTTGCGCAGCAGATGCGCGACGTTGTCTTTGCGAACGCCATTGCCATGATGCTGGCCGCAAGGGTGCGCATGCTCTACGGGCTGACCGAAGATGCCACGCTGCGCAGCCTGCGCGCGCGCGTGGCGCACCGCCTGCTGGTGCTGGCGCGCGGCGACGCCACGCAATCGGTGCAATTGCGCCGCACGCTGATGCTGCCGCAGGAAGCGCTGGCCATGATGCTCGGCGTCACGCGCCAGACGCTTTCGAAGGAGCTCAACGCGCTGGCGCGCGACGAGGTGATTTCGCTGAGCTACGGGCGCATCGAGCTTCGGTCGGTCGATACGCTGCAGGCGCTGGTTCGCAGCGGCTAGCCCGGCGCATTCAGCGGGTATTCAGCGCAGGACGCGGCCGTCGGCCGAGATACTGATCAGGTCGATGTTCCGCGACGGATCGCGCAGGCCCGGCCGCAGGTTGACGCGAAAGCCGCCCACGTCGTAGTCGGTCATGGCCGTCATCACGCGCTGCAGGCTGGCGGTGGTGAAGCCGCGGCCCGCGCGCCGCACGGCCTCGCCCACCACCTTGGCGGCAATGAAACCCTCCAGGCCTTCGTACGAAGGCGTCTGGTCGGAGTTGTCGAGGGCGGCGCGGTATTCCTTGACGATGGGAATGGCCGAGGGCCGGGGCGAGGGCACCACCTGCGAAATGACGATGCCGCCGATATCCTTGCCGAGTTCGGCGTAGAGCGGGTCGATACCCACGATCGAAAAGGCCATGAAGCTGCCGGTGTAGCCGCTCTTGCGCAGTTTGCGGATGGCGTTGGCCGTGGTGCCCGAGAGCGACACCAGCACGATCGCTTGGGGCGTCTGCTGCAGCACGGTCTTGAGCGCCGCGTCGAGCTTGTCGCCGCCCATGGGAACCATGGCCGTTGCAACCAGCGGCGGCGCCTTGAGCTCGGTGACGGCCTGCTGCACGGCGGCGAGGCCCGCGCGGCCCATGGCGTCGTCATCACCCACCAGCGCGATGCGCGTCTGACCCACAGTGGCGCACTGGCGCACGATCTTCAGGGCTTCGTCGATCATGCCGGGACGCACATGAAACACGTTCGGATGGCTCGCCTCGCGCAGCGAATCGGCGGCGGCAAAGGGCGCGAACAGCAGGTTGCCCTGCTGGGCGGCAACGCTGGCGCCGGCATCGCTGCTTGCGGTGCCCACAAAGCCGAACAGCATGTCGGCCTTGTCTGCGCCCAGCAGCGTGCGGGCGTTGGCTGCGGCACGGGTGGCGTCGTAGCCGTCGTCGAGCTGCAGCAGCTTGAGCTGGAGCCCGCTGGCCGCGTTGCGCTCGTTGAACTCGCCCACGGCAAGCCGGCTGCCGGCCGCAAAAGCGAGGCCGATCTCGCCGGCCGCGCCCGTCAGCGGCACCGATTGGCCCAGCAGCACGACACGCGCGCCTGCGGTGGCCTTGGCGTGTTGTGAGAGCGCCGGAAGAGAAAGGCCGCCGCCCAGCAGCAGTGCGCCGGTTGTCTTCAGTACTTGCCTGCGAGAGCTGTTCATTTGCCACCCTTTGTCAAAATTAGTAAAAAAGTGTAGCAATTTCGGTGCCCGCAGGGAAGGGAACCGACCCGCGGGCAAGCCGGGTTCGCATGGGCGATCTGCTTGCGATATTCAAGCCCTTGGGACCAGCTGTTGGCCGCCAAGGCGACTGCTCCGAAGGCGCAGATGGATGCAGCCATTCAGAAAGCCTATTGCGAGTCGCTTGCGCTCAGTAAGGAGGAGCGGGCAGTTGCAGTGTCCAGCGCGGTCACCGACGCATTCGATCGTGTGCAGCCGGTGTTGCCGCGGTTCCTGTCAGCTGCGGCAATTGGAGAAAGTGCCGGCTGAGACCTGGCTCCGCCGGCAATACCTCAGGCGCGCCGGAAGACCAGGTCCCACACGCCGTGGCCCAGCTTGAGGCCGCGGTTCTCGAACTTGGTCAACGGCCGGTACTCCGGCTTGGGCGCATAGGCTTCGGCCGTGTTGCGCAGCAGAGGCTCCGCCGAGAGCACTTCGAGCATCTGCTCGGCGTAAGGCTGCCAGTCGGTGGCGCAATGGATGTAGCCGCCCGGGCGCAGGTGCTCGGCAAGTTTCTTCACGAACTCGGGCTGGATCAGCCGGCGCTTGTTGTGGCGCTTCTTGTGCCACGGGTCGGGAAAGAACACATGCACGCCGGCCAGTGAATCGGGCTGCAGCATGTGGTCGAGCACGTCGACGGCGTCGTGCGCGCAAATGCGGATGTTGCCGATCGATTGCTCGCCGATGCGCTTGAGCAGCGCGCCCACGCCGGGCTCATGCACTTCGCAGCAAAGAAAGTTGGTCTCGGGCATCACCGTGGCGATGTGCGCGGTGGCTTCGCCCATGCCGAAGCCGATCTCGAGAACCGTCGGCGCGGCGCGCCCACCGAAGGCCGAGGTCAGGTCGAGCGGCTCGGGCTTGTAGGGCAGCAGGAAGAGCGGGCCCAGCTCGGCAAAGGCGCGCGCCTGGCCTTCGGTGGTGCGGCCGGCGCGCTTCACGAAGCTCTTGAGGCGGCGGTGCAGCGGATGCGGCTGGTCGGCCGCGTCGTCGCTCGGCGGGGAATCGTTTGGCACGGTGTCGGGAAAGGTCATTACGGCCGCGAATTGTAGAGACCAAGCCATTCCGGCACCCAGCCGGCCAGTGCCGCGGCGCATGAGCCGCCCCGCGCGGCGCCGAGGCCGAGCACGCGCGCGGCGGCCTCGAGCGACGCCAGTGCGGCCTTGGGCGTGGCGGTGTCGATGGGGGTGGCGCCGTTCTGCTTCGAGAGCTTGTCGCCATGGGCGCCCCGCACCAGGGGCGTATGCAGGTAACTGGGCGTGGGCATGCCGAGCGCGCGTTGCAGCAGGATCTGGCGCGCGGTGTTGTCTGCCAAGTCTTCGCCGCGCACGACGTCGGTTACGCCCTGTTCCGCGTCGTCGACCACCACCGCGAGTTGATAGGCCCACGGCCCGTCGGCGCGGCGCAGCACGAAGTCGCCCACCTCGCGGCTGACGTGCTGGCACTGGCGGCCGAGGCGGCGGTCGGTCCAGCAGAGCTCGCCCGACGGAAGCGCCGGTTGCACGGCTTCGAACTTCTCGGTGGCAAAGCGCCACGCCCGCGCGGGCTTGCCGTGCAGGCCATTGCGGCAAGTACCGGGATAGACCCGCTCTCCATGCCGCGTGTGCGGCCGCCCAAGCCGGACCAGCGCCTCGTCAATGTCCTTGCGCGAACAGCCGCAGGGGTAGGCGAGGCCGAAGGCCTGCAGCTTCGCAAGCGCCGCTTCGTAATGCGCGATGCGCTGCGTCTGCCACACCGGCGCTTCGTCCGGCAGCAGGGCGCAGTCGGCCAGCTGCCGGAGGATGTGCTCGCCCATGCCGGGCAGGCAGCGCTCGGTGTCCGCGTCCTCGATGCGGATCAGCCAGCGTGCCTGTGGCCCGCGGGCGCGCACGTCGAGCCAGCTCGCAAGCGCGGCAACCAGCGAGCCGGCGTGCAGCGGGCCGGTGGGCGAGGGCGCGAAACGGCCGGTCTCACGCATCCGCGGATCAGATCACTGCAAGCGCCAGCGAGAGGCCCGAGAGGAAAGCGTCTTCCACCCGGTGGCCGGTGCACCAGTCGCCGGCAACGCCGATGCGGGCCTTGGCGTCCCACAGGTGGGTCTTGCCCACCGGGACTTGCGTCTGGGCTTCGGTCCAGCAGCGTGCCTGCGCGTGCGTGGGTGCGGCATGGATGCCGGTGATCTCGGAGAAGGCGCGCAGCAGCTTGGCTTCGACGCGCGCGGCGTCGTCGCGCAGGTGTTCTTGCGACCAGGTGGCGCTGGCCTGCAGCGTCCAGCGCTCGACGCGTTCGCGCCCCGGCTTGGACGACTCGCGCGCGAGCCATGCCACGCGGTGGTGGGTGCTGCGAGCCGCATTCCATTGCGGGCCGAGGTGCGACATGTTGGCCTGGTTGGCCTGGGGAAAGGCGATCATCAGCGTCCAGCAGGGCGCGATGCGCACGGGCTCGATCTTCTGGCTGATGCTGGCCGAGAGCTTGCCGTCGCCCAGCAGCGCACGTGTGCGCGAAGGCGGAACGGCGAGCAGCACGGCATCGAAGCCCGAGTACACATGCTGCGAATCGTCCGCACCCGCGGTGCGCAGCTGCCAGCGCTTCGGATCCAGCGCATCGGGTTCGATCTGCGTGACTTGCGTGCCGGTCACGAGGTTGCCGCCCAGCGGCGCGGCCCAGTAGGCCACGAGCGCATCCATGCCGGGCTGGGCAACCCAGTGCGATTCGCGGCCCGGCAATGCCGCTTCGGCCACGCGCCCGTGCGCGTCGAGCACGCGCACCAGGTTGGCGCTCCATGGGCGGCAAAGGCTAGGCGTGGCTTCGAGCGCCAGCGCAAAGCGGGCGTCGCGCACGGTGAAGTACTGCGCGCCGCTGTCGAAGCGGCCGAAGGCGGTGTCGATGCTCGCCATGCGTCCGCCCGGGGCGGCCTCGCGTTCGAAGACGGTGACCTTGTGGCCGGCCTGCACCAGCGTGCGTGCGCAGGCCACGCCGGCAATGCCGGCGCCCACGACGGCGTAGTGGCGCGGGGCGGCGGGGGTTCGGTGGCGGTCGGTGGCCTTTGCCGTCTTGGCAGTTGCGCGAGTGGTCATGAGGGACTCTTTTCTTGTGTAGGGAGACGATGGATGTGGTTGCACTCTACATCGGTCTGGAAGTGGGGCGTCCGACCGGGCAACGTCAGCGGCCGCGGTGCCGCTCGAGCAGCGCCCGCCGCGTGGCCTCGTGGTCGAACTGCGCGAGCCACCATTCGAGGGCGCGACCCGGCCCGCCCGCGCTGCGCACGCGCCAGGCGCAATGCATGGTGGCGAGCGGCGGCTGGCGTTCGGTCTTGCGTTCGACGAGGTGCCCGGCTTCGATGTAGGGACGCGCCATGGGCTCGGGCAAGAAACCGCCGCCAAGGCCGTGCAGTTGCGCGTTCAGCTTGGCATGCATGCTCGGCACCGTGAGCACGTCTTGCCCGCCGACCAGGTTGACGGTCATGCTGGGGCCGCTGCGCACCGAGTCGGCGGCGGCCACTGCACGGTGCTGGCGCAGCACCGCGTCGGTCAATGGCTCGGGCAAGCGCGCGAGCGGATGGTGCGGTGCCACGGCATACACAAAGCACAGCTCGCCGATCGGCCGGCTGCGGATGCCGGTGGCGGTGAAGGCCAGGCTTGCCGCGTCGAGCACGGCGCCGATGGCGAGGTCGGCCTCGCCGCTGGTCAGTGCCTCGATGGTGCCGAGCAGCGTTTCATCGCGCAGCTTGAGCCGCGTGGGCGGGTTCAGCGCGAAGAAGGCAGTGGCCAGGTCGAGCAGCGGGTCGCGTGCGATCACGCTGTCCACGGCAATGGTGAGCATCGGCTCCCAGCCGGTGGCGACGCGCTTCACGCGGTTGGCCACCGCATCGATCTCGCCCAGCAGGCGTGCCGCTTCGCGCAGCAGTTCGGCGCCGGCCTCGGTGATGCGGGCCTGGCGGGCGCTGCGGTCGAACAGCAGCACGTCGAGCGCGTCTTCGATCTGCCGCACGCGGTAGCTGAGCGCACTGGGCACCAGGTTGAGCGCGCGCGCCGCGCCCGCAAAGCTGCCGGTGCTTGCCACCGTCTGGAGCATGGCGAGCGCGTCGGGGGTCAGTACGTCTCTGGCGCTGGGCATTGTGGCTCCGTTGGATGCTCGGTCGATTGATCAAATAATTTGAATGATGCCATCAAAACCCGGCGCTTTTACGGCTGGGGTGCAGGCCTAAAGTTCTTCACATCCGCTGCGCATCCGGCGCGGCATACGAAAGAAGGCCCGAGCATTCCCACGGGGCAGGGCCGAAGGAGTTTGACGATGTTGCAAGTCCGTAAATCACAGGAACGCGGTTATGCCGACCATGGCTGGCTGCGCTCGTTCCACAGCTTTTCTTTTGCCGGCTACTACGACCCGGCCCACATGGGCTTCGGCAACCTGCGGGTGATCAACGAAGACCGCGTGGCCGCGGGCGCCGGCTTTGGCACCCATGGCCACAAGGACATGGAAATCATCAGCTACGTGCTCTCGGGTGAACTGGCGCACAAGGACAGCATGGGCAACGTGGAGTCGATTCCGCCGGGCGACGTGCAGCGCATGAGCGCGGGCCGCGGCGTGATGCACAGCGAGTTCAACCACAAGGCCGACGAGACCACGCATTTCCTGCAGATCTGGATCGAGCCGAACGTGCGCGGCATTGCGCCGGGCTACGAGCAGAAGAAATTCAGCAATGACGAAAAGCGCGGCAAGCTGCGCTTGGTGGCCTCGCCCGACGGCGCCGACGGCTCGGTGACGGTGCACGCCGACGCGCGCCTGTTCGCCGGCCTGCTCGATGGCGACGAAAAAGCCAGCCTGGCGCTCGATCCGCAGCGCAAGAGCTATGTGCACCTGGTGCGCGGGGAGCTCGAAGTCAACGGCCAGAAGCTGTCTGGCGGCGACGCCGCGATGCTGCAAGGCGAATCGCAACTGACGCTCGGCGCCGGCAAGGATGCCGAAGTGCTGGTGTTCGACCTGGCCGCCTGAGCAGACGTTTTCTTCAATTCTTGTTTTCCGCTTCTTTCAACTTTCTACAACCGAGGAGTTTCATCATGACAACCACCGCAATCAATGTAACCGCCACATCCAACCCCACCGCAGCGCAAGACACGCTGGCACTTGTAGGTCGCGTGCTGCTGGCGCTGCTTTTCGTGCCTGCGGGCTTCAGCAAGCTCATGGGCTTTGCGGGCACGGTCGGGTATATCTCGTCCGTCGGAGCGCCGCTGCCGCAGGTTGCGGCGGTCATCGCGATCGTCGTGGAACTGGGCCTGGGCCTGATGCTGCTCGTCGGCTTCAAGACACGCCTCGCGGCCGTGGTGCTGGCGGTGTTCACCGTCGCGGCATCGGTGCTGTTCCACAATTACTGGAGCATGCCCGCAGACAAGGCCTTCGTGAACCAGCTGATGTTCTTCAAGAACATTGCCATTTCCGGCGGTTTGCTCGCCTTTGTCGCCTTCGGTGCCGGCCGCTTCAGCATCGACAGGAAGTAAGCAGGCTTTTGCCCGGGCTTCGCATCAACGACCCTCGTCACCACTTCAGGAGAACCATCCAATGCCAAACATCGTGGTCGTCTTTCATTCCGGCTACGGCCACACCCAGCGCATCGCCCAGGCTGTCGCCGATGGAGCCGGCGCGCAACTGCTCGCCATCGATGCGGATGGCAACCTGCCCGAAGGCGGTTGGGAGACGCTGGCCGCAGCGGACGCCATCATCATGGGCTCGCCGACCTACATGGGCGGCGTGAGCTGGCAGTTCAAGAAGTTTGCCGATGCGTCGTCGAAGGTGTGGTTCACGCAGGGCTGGAAAGACAAGCTCTTTGCGGGCTTCACCAACAGCGCCACCATGAACGGCGACAAGGTCACGACCATGGCGTACCTGTGGACGCTCGCGATGCAGCACAGCGGCATCTGGGTGAGCTTGGGCATCCTGCCGACGAACAACAAGGCCGCCACGCGCGATTCGCTGAACTACGTGGGTGGCTACGGCGGCCTGCTCACGCAGTCGCCGTCGGATGCGAGCCCGGCCGAGATGTTCAAGGGCGACTTCGACACTGCGCGTGCTTTCGGCGAGCGCGTCGCCGAAGTGGCAAGATCGCGCGGGTAAAACCCAGTCCACCACGGAGCCCCCGATGACCGATAACGCCGCACAGACCCAACTGCTTCAACCGCATGACAAGGACCTGGGCGGTGGCTTCAAGGTGCGGCGCCTGCTGCCCGCGGCGCAGCGCCGGTCGGTCGGGCCCTTCGTCTTCTTCGACCACTTCGGCCCGGCTACCGAGCAGCCCGGTGCCGAACACGATGTGCGGCCGCATCCGCACATCGGCCTTTCGACGGTCACTTATCTTTTCGAGGGCGCGATGATGCATCGCGACAGCCTCGGCAGCGTGCAGGAAATCTTGCCCGGTGCCATCAACTGGATGACGGCGGGCCGCGGCATCGTGCACTCCGAGCGCAAGCCCGAGCGGCTCAAGGCCGATACCTACGTTAACCATGGCCTGCAGCTTTGGGCAGCCTTGCCACAGGCGCATGAAGAGGTCGAGCCGAGCTTCGAGCACACGCCGGCCAGCGCCATTCCCGAGCTTGAGGAGCAAGGCGCGAAGGTGCGCGTACTGGTGGGCGAGGCCTTTGGAAAGCACTCACCGGTCAAGACGCTGTCGCAGACGCTCTACCTCGATATCGCACTGCCCGCTGGCGGCCGCTTCGAATTGCCCGCACTGGCACAGGAGCTGGCCGTCTACGCCGTCGATGCCGATGCGCGCATCAATGGCGAGTCCATTGCGGCGCACACGATGGTTGTGCTGCCGGACGGCCAGGGCGCGGTGCTGAGCGCCGATACGGCGGTGCGTTTGATGGTGATCGGCGGCGAGCCGCTCGATGGTCCGCGCTACATCACCTGGAACTTCGTTTCCAGCCGGCGCGAGCGCATTCTGGAGGCGGGCTCCGACTGGGCCGCCCAGCGCATGGGCCACGTGCCCGGTGAGACCGAATTCATTCCGCTGCCGGGCAAGCCCTTCGGCGTGCGTGAGCCGGACGTCGGCACCACGCCGGTCTGACGAGCCCGCAGCGAACAAGCCCCCGCGGCGCGGGGGCTCAGTTCTTTTGTTCCAGGTCGGGATCCTCGGCAGCGCGCGCACTCGCATCGGCCGCGCGTGCGCTCAGGTCGGGTGCCAGCGCGCGCCGGCCGTCGAACACGAAGCAGTCGCCGTGATAGTGCGCACCGCCGACTTCTTCGAAATATTTAAGGATGCCGCCTTCGAGCTGCAGCACGTTTTCCACGCCTTCCTCGCGCATCAGGATGGCGGCCTTTTCGCAGCGGATACCGCCGGTGCAGAAGCTCACGACCGTCTTGCCCGCGAAATCGGCGCTGTGTGCTTTCAGTGCGGGCGGGAATTCGGTGAACTTGGTGATGCGCCAGTCGATTGCGCCGTCGAAGGTGCCTTCGTCGACCTCGAAGTCGTTGCGCGTGTCGAGCAGCGCAATTTCGCGGCCGGCGTCGTCATGCCCCTGGTCGAGCCAGCGCTTGAGGGTGTGCGCGTCCACGCCCGGTGCGCGGCCGGCCGCCGGCTGGATGGCGGGATGGTCCATGCGGATGATCTCGCGCTTCAGCTTCACCAGCATGCGGCGGAAGGGCTGCGTGGCCGACCAGCTTTCCTTGGTTTCGAGGTCTGCAAAGCGCGGATCGGCGCGGAGGCTGGCCACAAAGCTGCGAATGGCGTCGGCTGCGCCCGCCAGAAACAGGTTGATGCCCTCGGGCGCCAGCAGGATGGTGCCCATGAGGCCCAGCGCCTGGGCGCGCCCGCGCAGGTCTTCACGCAGCACGGGGCTGTCGTCGATGGCTACGAACTTGTAGGCCGCAATATTCAAAATCTCTTGCACGGGGCGGAATTGTAGGTGCCGCCGGGCCGCCCCAAGGCACCGAGCCTCCCCCTCGGGGGGGGGCGAAGCACACGAAGTGGCAAGCCGGGGGGCTCAATTTAGGGGATTGCCAACCCACATCGTGGAGTGCCGGTTTCTACAATGGGAGGATGTTTGTTCACCTGCGCCTGCACACCGAGTTTTCCGTCGTCGACGGCACCAACCGAATCGACGAAGTCGTCAAGGCCGCCGCTGCCGACAAGCAGCCCGCACTGGCCATCACCGACCTGAACAACCTGTTCGGGGCGATCAAGTTCTACAAACAGGGGCGCAGCAAGGGTGTCAAGCCGGTCATCGGCGCAGAAATCTTCGTCGAGGGGCTGGGCAAGGAGCCCGGCGTGCTCACGCGCATCGTGCTGCTGGTGCAGAACATGGAAGGCTACCTGCATCTTTCCGAGTTGCTGGCGCGTGCCTGGACGCAGAACGTGGGCCGGGGG